>DYLF01000105.1 GCA_020722205.1 Desulfobacca acetoxidans | reverse complement strand
AGCCTGCGGCCAGCTCATCCATGAAAGCGGCGATCTCCTCCTCGAGGTAGAGCGGGGCGGACAAACCTGCTGCTCTGCGCCCCCTGCTTCTATGCCCTGCTTCACTCACCAGATCAAAACTCCCCCCCGCAATTCTAAGCCGGTCAACCTCCTCGCCTCAGCCCCCCATCAGCCAACCCCCCAAGTTATCGTTGGGGAAGGGGCAGAGGGCTTGTTCCCTGGCCCCCTCCCCTCACAGCACTTTGGAAGCAACCTGCTAAAAAACTGAGGCAGGACCCTTAGGCCCTGCCTCCTCTGCCAACAGGAAAGTTGACTACGAATTCGAACGCCGCAGCCCCCTCAGAACCCCAGGCCGCTCAACAGATCGTTCACCGCATCCTGATCCAGCGGCTGGTCATCAGAAATGGCAGTCGCCTGCCCATCCTCTGAGGCGACGTGCGTCAGACCATGCAGCATCCGGTCCAGTTCCTCCTGCACCAAAGCGTCCTGTTGCTCCTGAGAAAAATCCTGACCCTCAATCCTCATTTTCAGTTTTTGACCCGCCGCCACCAATAAGGTGAGGACCTGCACCTGTAACTGCCGCAAAATATGAAGAACCTTCAGGAGGCGCTGGCCCGACAGATCCTGAAATGCCAAGGCCTCAGTAATTCGGGAGAGCGCCGAGGTAATGCGTTCCACTTTTCCCAATGCTTCCTGCGCCACTGCCGATGCGGCCCCATCCCCGCCGCCGCCTTCCACCGCCGGCGCCGCCTTGCTCATTTCCGCCAGGCGCTGCACCCCCCCAAAAAATTCCTCCCACAAAGAGAGGACCTCTGCCTGGCTGCCGCCCCCCTCCGAGGCCCCCACCGCAATCTCCTCCTCCACTGCCTGCCCCTCCAAGGGAAGCTCCGGCATGGGAAATAGCTTCCCCGCCGAGGCCAACATCTTGCTTAGCAGCCCCTTGACCCGTTCATCCTGACAGTGATCCCGGAGAATGGTCAGCACCTGCTCCACCGGAAATTGATAGAATCCATCCTCCATGGTCAGGGTGAGGGCCAGGGCGCTTATCGCCTGTTCCACCGCCCCGGCGTTAAAGGCCGTCTCCTGCTGGGCCTGCACCGCCCGTAGATGCTGCTTCACCGTTTCATTGCCGCAAAATTCCAGGACGATCTGAATCACCTCCGCCAGCGGAAAATGCGGCCCCTGCACCGACGGCGCCCCCTCCGCCGGGCTCGCCGGCACCAGGGATTTGAGATGAGTTTCCAGGACTTCCCCTCGACTCAAAACCGCCTCCCACAGCCCCTTGATTTCCTCCCTCCCTGACCCAGCCGTCTCCGCCGCCAGGTCCAAGTCCATTACTGCCGTCTCCTGGCTCAGATGCAGCAGTTGCCCCTGCACCGACTCGCAATCCTCCCGAATCTGCTCCACCAGGTCCAAAATATTCAGGGTGGCCTTCTCGGTCATCTGCAAAACGTCGGTCACCTGGTTGCGCATCTGGTCCAAACGCTCCCCCGGAGAAGACATGCCGGTCTGCATGATCTCCGCCAACGACAGGTCCTGAATGGACACATTGATCTCTTTCGCCAGCTTCCCTAAACCCTCATAGATGTCCTGGGATGCTTGCCGGTAATAAGCCAGTTCTGCCGATAACCTGGCAGCTTCGCTCTCACCCTCCTCACCACCCACCGCCGCCGCTGACCGCTCTGCCGACCAGCCCCCCTCAAATGGTAACGCCGGCTCAGCGTTCACCGCCTCCAAAACACCCTCTGGCCTCTTTACCCGCACATTTATGGCCAACCCATTGAGACGCAAACAAAAACTCCCCCCACCCAACTCCACTTCCATTTCTATCTCTCTGCGCTGCTCCATCTCTCTTTCCTGGCCGAATTCTCAAGACAAATTTTCCCCTCTGACAGGAAAAAATTTGCTTTTCTTTTTATTCCTTATCGACGGCCTCTGGTGCGAACTTGAAGGAAAAAGCAACGGCGGGGGGAATTCCTCCCCAAGTGAACCACCAAGACCCCCCAAGAGCCGGAAAACAACAAGAATCCGCCCCCAAAATTCCCGGCTTCCTCGGCGTCTTGCTGGCTTACCGCGGCAAAAACTTTACATGCCAAGGGCATCCCGGGTGCGGGCCACCGCCGCCGCCGACCTCTCCAACATGACCTGTTCCTCAGGCGTTAGTTTCACTTCCAGAATTTTCTCAATGCCTCCCGCCCCCAGAATTACCGGCACCCCAAAGAATATGTCCTTCAGACCATACTCCCCCTCCAAATACGCCGATACCGGCACCAGGCGCTTCTGGTCCTTGATGATGGCCTCCGCCATCTGCACCGCCGCCGCCGCCGGCGCATAAAAAGCCGAGCCGGTCTTAAGCAGCGACACAATCTCCCCACCCCCCTTGCGGGTGCGCTCCACTAAGGCCTCAACCCGCTTCTTGGACAGTCGCGCCCTCAAGGGCACCCCCGAAATATTGGTGTAGCTCACCAAAGGCACCATCTCATCCCCATGCCCCCCCAGCACCATGGATTGTATCTCCTCCACCGCCACCTTCAGTTCCATGGCGATAAAACACCGAAAGCGCGCCGTGTCCAAAATGCCGGCCATCCCCATGACCCTTTTCTTCGGGAAACCGCTCACCTTCAAGGCCACATATGACATGGCATCCAATGGGTTGCTGACTATGATCAGAACCGCCCTGGGAGACCTGGCCGCTACTTCCCTGGTCACCCCCGCCACTATGTTCTTGTTGGTGTTGATCAGGTCCTCCCGGCTCATCCCCGGTTTCCTGGCAATCCCGGCAGTAATGATGACTATCTGGGAGCCCCTGCTGGCCTCATAGTCATTCGTCCCCACCACCTCCACGTTAAAGCCGAAAATGGGCCGGGCCTGCATCAAATCCAGGGCCTTACCCTGGGGCATGCCCTCAATTATGTCCACCAACACCACATCTCCCAATTCCCGGGCCGCAGCCCAGTGCGCGCAGGTGGCGCCCACGTTGCCCGCCCCCACCACCGTAATCTTTGCTCTTCCCATGGCTTGTCCTCCTTGGCATCTATTCCCGGCCTGCCTGGGGTTAGGCCGCTTAAGCCCCGCGCCACTCGATCCCCCCCGGCCGATTCCCGCCCACTATTTAGACCTTTTAGACTCAACTTGCAACGCCTTTTCTCAGCCCCCACCCCATTCCCCCCTCCCTGCCCTTCCCACCTTTCTCTAGATTCTATCGCCAATCGCCCCTAACCTATTGTATAATGCCCCCGGGAGGTGTCTCATGACCTCAGCCAAAATCTTCCTCCAGGCCCTCAGGTTGCCGTTTCTCACCGGCTCCCTTCTGCCGGTCTTGGCGGCCGCCGGGCTGGCTCATTGGCAAAACCACTCCCTCGATAGCCGCCTCTTGCTCCTCACCCTCCTGGGCGTGGGAGCCTTGCACCTGGGCGGCAATCTCCTCAATGACTACTACGATTCTTTCGGCAGCGACCCCCTAAACCTCTATCCCTCCCCCTTCAGCGGCGGCAGCCGGGTTATCCAGAACCAGGAACTGTCCGCCCTCACCGTCAGAAACCTGGCCTATGGGTTCCTGCTGGTGGGTGTGGCCTGCGGCCTCTGCCTCATCTACCTCGGCCGGCTCTGGGTGGCCCTGGTGGGTGCCTTGGGACTGCTGGCCGCTTACCTCTACTCGGCCAGCCCGGTGCAACTCATGAGCCTCGGCCTCGGAGAACTCACCATCTTCCTGGCCTTCGGCCCGGTCTTGTCCTTCGGCGCTTATTACGTCATGACCGGCGACCTGAAAACAGTCGGCTTGGCGATCGGTCTGCCCCTGGCCTTTCTCATCACCGCCATCCTCTGGATCAACGAGTTTCCCGACCTGCCGGCCGACGTGGCCGCCGCCAAGCACCACCTGGTGGCCCGCCTGGGCCTCCAAACCTCCCGCTGGCTCTACGCCGCCCTGATGCTGGCCCCCTTTGCCTGCCTCTTCTTCCTGGTGGAAATTTGCCGTCTGCCGGCTCACCTCTTTGCCTGTCTGGTAGCCCTGCCCCTGGCCCTCCATGCCCTTCGCGCCGCCTGGCGAACTGACCCCGCCTCCCCTGATTTCGTGGCCGTCCAAGCCCAAACCATCAAAACCCACTTCGTCCTCGGCCTCACCCAAACCCTGGCCCTTTTTTATGCCGCCTTCAAATCCTGATGGCAAAATCCCTCCTCACATGCTAATAATAACTATTCACTGGCCACTGACCACTCTCCAAGGAGAAACCCCATGGACGCCCCGGTCCTGGTGGAAGTAACCCGCGGCGCCGAGGTCGAAAGCCGCCACCGCGGCCAAATAGTCGTTGTGGATGATGCCGGCCGCCTCCGCTTCCAAGTCGGCAACCCCCACCTCCCGGTCTGCCTGCGTTCCCTGGCCAAGCCCTTTCAGGCCCTGCCGGTCATCACCACCGGCGCCGCCGCTGCCTTCGGCTTCGCCAGCCAGGAATTGGCCCTGTTCTCTGGCTCCCTGAGCGGTCAGGACTTCCATGTCCACTTGGTCCAACAAATACTCCAACGCCTCGGCCTGAACCCCTCAGTCCTGCAGTGTGGCAGCCACCCGCCCTTGCACCGCCCCACCGCTCAGGCCCTCGCCCAAAGCGGCCAACCACCCTCCCCTTTGCACCACACCTGCGCCGGGAAACACGCCGCCATGCTCACCCTCTGTGTCCACCACGGCTGGCCCATCGCCGACTATCTGGAGCCGCATCATCCCGTCCAGCAGCTCATCCATCAAACCGTCGCCGAGGCCGGCGGTCTCACCCCCCCCGATGTCCCCGTGGCCGTGGACGGCTGCAGCGCCCCCGTCTTTTATCTCCCCCTCTGGCGTATCGCCTGGGCCTTCGCCCGCCTGGCCGTAGCCCCCCCCGACACCCCTTTGGGACAACTCCTGGCCGCTTGTCTCGCCCACCCCCGCCTGATCGCCGGCGACGGACGCATCGAAACCATCCTCATGCAGGCCCTCCCCCAACGCCTCTTCGCCAAAACCGGGGCCGAAGGCGGCTTCGCCTTGGCCCTCCCCACCGAAGGCCTGGGAGTCGCCCTCAAGATCGAAGATGGCGCCGGCAGGGCACTCAACCCGGCCATCATCGAAGTCCTCAGCCAACTGGCAGTACTGCCCCCAGAACTTCCCCCCCAGCTGTCTTCTCTCCAGCAGCCCGTCATCCTCAACCACCGCAAACAAACCGTCGGCTTAATCCGCCCGGCCTTCAAGTTAGCCGACGCCACCCCAGCCAGAGACTACCCCCTGTAAGCCCCAACTTTTCCAGGTAGAATCCATCACTTTCTCTCCCCTCCCCCAGGAAAGACTCTATTTACTTTCCTTAACCTCCCTCTCCCTCCAGGAGAATCTTTGTTTAATTTCCCTTACCCCCTGGCAGAAACTTTTTTTTAACCTCCCCCTGGGAGAAACTTTTTTAAATTTCCCTCTCCCTCTGGCAAAACTTCTTTCAAATTTCCCTCTCCCTCTGGGAGAGGGCCAGGGTGAGGGCCTCCCTGCCATTAATATTAAGCTGGCTCTTTGTGAAAATTTTCCTTTACACCGCCCCCCCAATGAGGTATTAATTGATATCCGGTTGTAATTTGCCAAAATGATTATTGCCTTAGCTCCGCAAATGTAATGGTGGATGTATTTAAGCAAGCATGAAGC
>DYLF01000022.1 GCA_020722205.1 Desulfobacca acetoxidans | reverse complement strand
GTGCTGCGCTGGGTGGCCGCCGCCTTTCTGGAGACTGAGAAGAACTTCCGCCGCCCCCCGGGTTATCGTGATCTCTGGCTGCTCAAGGCCAGACTGCAAAACGAGGCCACCCTTGACTCGACAGAGATGCCAGCTTAATCTTCAACCGCCACCCACTTTCAACCAAATTTGGGACAGGCTCCATTGGGCAGCAGAACAATTGATAATAATTAGAACTCCTTACTATTTATTTTTATTATTATCTTCTCTTCTATTTGTGCAACAATAGGGATTATTGGCATTGCCAAGGCTCTCCTTCCTAATAAGTAGCCAATCGCCGGCGGCTTGCCTCCGAATCGCCGAGGACGCCTTGCGGATTCAGCAGGAGGTTGAGTTTTAGGAGGGGCTTGACAGAAAATTCGCTATGACTTAGTATTACTATGTACTAATAATTAACCGAGAGGTGCCATGTTGAGAACCACAAAATTAATCTCCATCTCTATCATGCCGGATTTCCTCAAAGAGATTGAAAAGATTGCCAAAGAGGAAAACCGCACCAGGAGCGAACTGATCCGGGAAGCGCTCCGGCGCTATATTGCCGAAAAGCAGTGGCGGCGCTTGCAACGCTACGGCATCAAAAAAGCCAAGAAGCTGGGCTTGAAAGAAGAGGATGTGGAACTTCTGGTGGAGGAATACCGTAGCGAAGAAGCCAATGCTTAAGGTAGTTCTCGATACCAACATCATCGTCTCCGCTCTTAACTTCGCCGGCAACCCGGCAAAGGTTTTTGATCTGGCGTTAGAAGGGGAGATAGGGAATATCACTTCCGAGCCCATCATCACCGAGGTTAGAAAAATCCTGGTTCGCAAATTCTCCTGGCAGCCCGGCGAGGCCGAGGACGCCGGCACGCTTTTAGGTTTATTCTCGAAGATAGTCAACCCCCAGAAGCGGCTTAAGGTTATCTCCCACGAACCGGACAACCGCATTTTGGAGTGTGCGGTAGCCGGCCAAGCCGATTTTATAATCTCCGGGGACAAGCACCTTCTCAACCTAAAAACCTTTGAGGGTATCGTTATTATGAATCCGGGTGATTTTTTAAAATCCTGCGAATAACAGCGTTTCGAAGAAGCTCATAATCGACTTGCGGGAGCTGGCCATGTCAAAGGCCGATAAACTCGGGACCTTCAAGGCAAAGCGAGAATGGCGCGGATAATCCCTGCGTCGTTTTGTTTTTAGCAGACTCCGCTCCGCAATCCGTTCTCTATAAGGGTGGCCCCAAAGGACAGAATAGACATGACATAACATGATTTTTGACAACCTTAAGGTTTATTTGGTAACATAAAAGCACCTTAATTAATTTTTAGGAAAATCTGTAAACACAAAGAGACATATTTTGAACAACCTGAAAACTTCTCCTCGTTTCAAGAGAGATTTGTGTCTATCTTAGGTTAACACACTCTTTACCTTTAGATTCCATCGCAGAACTTCCGGCTCAAGAGGTAAGCTCTTCTACCGTCTGGTCGCACAAGCCGTCAGTGTCCCTCCCGTTATGGGAGAAGATTTCCGGGGAGGATATCCCCAAATAATAAAACACAAGATATAGGGGGGTACAGGAGTAAACCGGATACCCACATCACCTTTAACTCACCTCCCCTTGGTCATGGCCCACCAACCCACCCACCGGGCATGACAATCTTCCAGGGCAGACTAAATGTTCATTCTCCCCACCAGGAAAGTTCTTCCTTTCCGGCATCCATATCCTCTGCTATAATAACCGCAACCAGAAATAATCAGCCTTTTTCCTGGGAGGACTGCCAAGTCAGCCTGGCCCCGCTACCAAAAATCTTCCCCACCGCGGCAGACCGGATTGGCCCCGCAAAGATCCCAACTTTTAAGGTACACGCCAATCCTGCCGCTTATCAAACCAACAAGGAAAGGAACAAACATGAGCATCCAGATCGTCTCCCTCCGGGCCATGGAAATCCTGGATTCCCGCGGCAATCCCACCTTACGCGCTTACATTGCCCTGAACAACGGTGTCACCGCCTCCGCCTCCGTTCCCTCCGGTGCTTCCACCGGCGAAAACGAAGCCGTGGAGTTGCGGGATGGCAACAAAACCCGCTATCGCGGCCAAGGCGTCTTAAAGGCCGTCGAAAACGTCAACCAAGTCATCGCTCCCCAGCTCATCGGCCAGAACCCCACTCATCAGGCAGAAATCGACCGCCTGCTGATCAACCTGGACGGCACTCCCAATAAAGGCAAGCTGGGAGCCAACGCCATCCTGGGGGTCTCCATGGCCGTGGCCCGGGCCGCCGCCTTAAGCTGCGGCCTGCCGCTCTACGCCTACCTGGGAGGACCCGGCGCCGTTCGCCTGCCCATGCCCCAGATGAATGTCATCAACGGCGGCAAGCACGCCGACAACAGTATTGACCTCCAGGAATTTATGATCATGCCCATCGGCGCCCCCACCTTTCGGGAAGCCCTGCGCTTCTGCTCCGAGACCTTTCATGCCCTGAAAGCCATCCTCAAAAAAAAGGGCTATGCCACCAGCGTGGGCGATGAGGGCGGGTTCGCGCCCGATCTCAAGAGCAACCACGAAGCCTGCGAAGTCATCCTGGATGCCATCGCCGCCGCCGGCTACCAACCCGGCCGGCACCTGGCCATCGCCCTGGACCCGGCAGCCAGCTCCTTCTTTACCGAGGGCCTCTATAACCTCAGTAAATCCGGGCAGGGTAAAAAGACCAGCCGCCAAATGATCGATCTCTACAAAGATTGGGTCGACAAATACCCCATCCTCTCCATCGAAGACGGCTTGGCAGAAAATGATTGGCAGGGGTTCAAAGACCTGACCTCCGCCCTGGGAAATAAGATTCAGATCGTGGGCGATGACCTCTATGTGACCAACACCCGCTTCATCGCCCGCGGCATTGCCGAAAAAGCCACCAATGCCGTGCTCATCAAGCTCAACCAGATCGGCACCGTCACCGAGACCATGGAGGCCATTCACCTCTGCCGGCAAGCGGGTTGGAGCTTTGTCATCTCCCATCGCTCCGGGGAAACGGAAGACCCATTTATCGCCGACTTCGCCGTCGCCATGGGCGGCGGCCAGCTCAAATCCGGCTCCGTCTGCCGCAGCGAACGCATCGCCAAGTATAACCGCCTCCTGGAAATCGAGACGGAACTCGGCCCCGCTGCAGTTTTTTCCAATCCTTTTTCATGATCGTCTGGTTGGGGAGACGGCCAACCCGCCTCCCCTCATGGCTGATTTCTTATTGACAACCATGGTTGAATATTTTACATTTTTTTCCAGGCGATGAAGTCCGCCAAAACCGCCGCGCCATTACCGGCGGGCTGATGACTTCTGTCCAGTAACAACCGGGCAGAAGTTTTTTTTGTCCGGTCCCAGGAGAATCTTATGGGAACCTATCAACATCTCAAGCAAGCTCTCGAAAATGAGCTCAGCCGGCTGACCCGGCTGCCGGAGTTCCAAGGCCCCGCCGTGACACGCCTGCTGGACAAACTGCGCCAGAACCGGTTCCACCTGGTGGTGCTGGGAGCCTTCAAGCGCGGCAAGAGCACCCTCATCAACGCCCTGCTCGGAGACTCGCTGTTGCCCACCGCCATTATCCCCTTGACCTCGGTGGTCACCATACTCACCTATGGAGAGCAGCTCAAAATTGAAGTGTTGTTTCATAACGGCCAGCGACGTCAGATCAGCCAGAAAGAATTGGTGGCTTATATCACCGAGAAGGGCAACCCCGGCAACCGCAAGGGGGTTATGGAAGTAGAGATCACTTACCCCTCGGAATACCTCCAGGATGGGGTATGCATCATCGATACCCCCGGAGTGGGCTCGGTTTACAGTCACAACACCGAAGTGGCCTATAATTACCTCCCCCAGGTGGACGCCGCCGTCTTCGTAGTCACCGTCGACCCACCTCTCTCCGCCGCCGAACACGAGTTCATCCGCGATATTCGGGATTATGTCCACAAGCTCTTTTTTGTCCTCAACAAAATTGATTATGTGGAGGAGGCGGAGCGCCGGGAAGCCCTCGAGTTCACCGCCCAAATCCTCCAGGCCGATCTGGCCGCCGAACAGGTAAAAATCTTCCCTGTCTCCGCCAAAATGGCCCTGGACGGCAAGACCAACGGGCACCCGGAGCTCTTGGCAGCAAGCCTGCTGCCCTCCTTTGAAGACCACCTGCGCCAGTTTCTCTATCGGGAAAAAGGTCGCGTCTTCCTGAATTCCTGTGTCAGCGGCGCCTTGAAGGCCATCACCGACTCCACCCTGGCCCTGAAGGTGGAGCGCCAAGCCAGCAGCCTACCCCTAAAAGAATTGACAGAAAAAATCGCCCGCTTTGATTTCGAACTGCAGGTCCTCGAAAAAGAAAGGGAAATGTCCCTCTTCCTTTTGACCGGCCGCCTCAAAGAGGTCATTTCCCAAGTGGACAAAGACCTCGCCGCTTTCCAAAAAGAAACCACCGCCCGCCTCCACCGGGAGGTGGAAGCCACCTTTCACCAAAAAAGCCGCACCGCCGGTGACCTGCGTAAAGAGATGGAGGACTTCCTCTTCGCCGCCCTCAGGGATGTCTTCACCACCTGGCGGCGTCAGGAGATCCAAAAGCTCTCTCAGATGTTGGGCGACACCCACCAGGACTTCGCTGATCGCATCAACTCCATCCTCGAACGTCTGACTCAGCTGACCGCCCGCATCTTTGACTTCTCCCTGCGGGGGTTTGCCATTGAGGAAGCCTTCACTGAACTGCAGCAATTCTGGTTCCGCTTCAAGGATGATCCGGTGGGGCTGGAAATCCTGCAGATGACCGTAACTTCCCTTCTCCCTCGAGCCTTGACCAAGGGATTGTTGCTGAAAAAGCTGCTGGCCAACGTCTCGGAACTGGTGGACAAACATTGCGGCCGGCTGCGCTATGATTTTCATCAGCGCCTCCAGGAGTTGGCCAACGACTTCCGCCAAACCTGGCTCTCCAAAATCGACGATACCACTCAGAGCATCCGCCAGGCCCTGGCCCGAGCCCTGGCCCAAAAACAGGCCAGCGCCCAAAGCACCGCCGCCCGGATGGGAGAGCTGGATCAACGCCTGACCGACATCCTACAAGCGGAAGCCTCACTGCTTTCTTTGCAAGAACGCATCCAAACCACTTTACAATGATCAGGGGCATTCTTAACTTGTTGTCTGCAAGGAGGTGAGGCCGCCCATTAGCCTAGCCGGATAATTTGACCTGCTGTCATCTCAGCTTTCTTCCCATTTCCCAGCTCAACGGAGGCTGCTATGAAAGAATACCAACAAATCATCGCGGAAAAGGGACTACCACAGGTGGGAGACACGGTGCGCAGCAAAAAGTTTGGCACCTTGTGGCGGGTTATGGAAAAACGGGAAGTTTGGAGCAACATCGATCCTGACCCTCAAACCGGGGAACCACGCATGGTCCCCGCCATTTATCTAAATTACTGGAAAATCCAGGAAGGCGTCCCCCCGGGCGTGGGTAAAATGATGGGCTATCTTTACACCCTCTACGACAACACCTTTGAAGCCAATTGGGAAATAGTTCACTGACCGGCAGCCTTTTGTCCTCCCCTTCCCCCCCTCTCCCCTTTGACGGGAGAGCAACTGCCTTTTTCTCCCCTCTCCCCCTTCGGGGGGAGAGCAACCGCTATCTCAACATGGAGTTGCTCAAGGAGCACAAGAAACTACGCCTGAGCCTGGCAGCCTAACCGGGAGCCGCTCCGCGCCGCCTCCGACGAGCTCAGATTTGGCCTATTCTTGGCGGCCCTCTGTGGCTCGACCCGGTGGCCTTCAGCAAGGACCGAAAAACGTGTGCCTCGACCTATTTCCAGAACTTGACTTACACAACTTTCCCCCAAACCCCTCACTAGTGATTTCAGTTGGCCCTTGATATGCCCCCCCTCTCCTTTCTGAGACATCTGTCCCATGTGTTTTGGCCTTTTTCCCCGCCAATGATTAAATAATAAGCGTGTCCATCATTTTCGGACCCAAAACCGGTCGGCCGTGAGCAAAAGCCTCCTTCTCGGCTCCCGCTCCCCGGCTGACGGCCAAATGCACAAAAAGGAGAAGATTCATGCCACCAAAGGTTGCAAAACTGGAAACCCCCTCCGGCGCTCCCTTTCCTGCCGATTTGGGCGCTTATCTCCTGACCCGGCTGACGGCCCTGGAGACCCACAGCGCCCGCCTGCAACAAAAGGCCGAGGCGGCCGGCGACCACCAGACCGCTCTTTTGGCCCTCCGCTTGAATTTCCGTATCCTGCTGGCCATGGCCAAAATTGCCCGCCAATTCCCCCAAGCCGCCCAAAATTGGCAGGCCCCGGTGCCGCCCAACCATCTGCCGGCCTCAACCTCGCCGCCATCAGCACCGGCCTCCACCATCAACCCGGTCCATCCTAAATTGGAGCCGCGGCCGGACACCCGTTTGCGGCCGGTTAATGCCGACTGGTGACAACTCGCTTCCTCCTCGGAGGCCCTTGGCCGAACAAAAAATTTTTTCCCGGCAAAAAAGATTGTGATTACAATAATGACTGTCTTATTAAATACTTACTCATTCGATATGACAACCGCCGCCCAGCGGACTTTGCCGCCCGGCCAGCGGGACAGAACCGGGACCAAACCGGGACAGAACCGGGACAAAACCGGGACGAAAACAGAATCTAGTCGGGATACAACCGGGACCAAACCGGAAGCTAGCGGAAATTTTTGCGTCTTTTTGAACTTAAAACGGGGATACAGGGCCAAGAAACACCTTCTGGTAAGGCTCTTTATCCTACCGGCTCTTTGACAATTTGCATCTTCTCTCCGGCCGCGGCGGTGGCAGTGGCCTCAACCACTCTTCGCATGCACAAGGCGGGGCGAGGTGTTGGCTGAACCTTGGATAACGGCTGCAGAGTAGGGGGCTTATACGACCGCCGAAAATGGCACGCCCCATACCACTATAATTAACGCCCCAAATTTTGCCGCTTTATGTTGAGGGCTAATAATAAATTCTCGGAATTTAGGCGGCCGAATTTAAGGAAGGTGTAAAAATCGGCCAACAGAGGAACTGCGGAGAAGGAGAATAAACCTCACCTAAAAATGCCCCGCCTCAAGCCTCCCGTTCGGTGGCCCGGCAAATGGCCTGGTAGGTGATGTCCGTCAGGGTACTGAGTTCCTCAAAAGAGATGCACAAGGGGGGCATGAGCACAATGACATCGCCCAGGGGCCGCAAAATCGCCCCCAGCTTCCGGGCCTCAAGAATCACTTGATGGCCCAGGCGTCGTGCCACCGGAAAGGGCGTTTTGGCTTGGCGGTCAGCCACCAGTTCAAGCCCCACCATCAGACCCCGCTGACGGATGTCGCCGATGTGGGGATGATCGGCCATCTGGGCTAACCGCTGGCTGAATAGGGTAATTTTAGGGGGCAGGTTCTTCAAAACCCCGTCCTTCTCAAAGATGTCCAGACTGGCCAGGGCCACCGCCGCCCCCAGCGGATTGCCGGTGTAGCTGTGGCCATGAAAAAAAGTCTTGAACTCGTGATACTCCCCCAGAAAGGCCTGATAGACCTCCTCCGTGGTCA
This sequence comes from Desulfobacca acetoxidans, assembly GCA_020722205.1. Taxonomy (GTDB): domain Bacteria; phylum Desulfobacterota; class Desulfobaccia; order Desulfobaccales; family 0-14-0-80-60-11; genus DYLF01. The sequence continues at coordinate 24,238 of DYLF01000022.1, read as the reverse complement.
GGGTGGCGGCCAAAGGCAGATACCCGCCGGTAATCCCCTTGGCCAAGCAAAGGAGATCGGGACTCACCCCCTCCTGCTGGCAGGCGAACATGCTACCGGTGCGGCCGAAACCTGTAGCCACCTCATCAGCGATGAGCAGCACCCCGCACTCCCGAGTGATTTCCCGCACTCGCCCCAGATAGCCGGGAGGCTGGGCAATCATCCCGGCGGCCCCTTGCATTACCGGTTCCAAAATCACCGCCGCCAGCTCCTCCTGATGCGTCTCCACCACTTCCTCCAGGCGGGTGAGGCACTGGCTCCGGCAACGCTCCTGCTCCTCGCAGCGGTAACAATAAGGGGCCGGGGCAGTGAGGGTGTCGAATAACAGCGGCCGGTAAATCTCATGAAATAAAGGCATACCCCCCACCGACACCGCCCCCAAGGTATCCCCGTGATAGGCTTGGCTCAACTTCAGGAAGCGCTGCTTTTTCGGACGGCCGCGCAGCTGCCAGTATTGAAAAGCTATCTTCAAGGCGACTTCCACCGCGGTGGAGCCATTGTCAGAAAAGAAGACCTTGCTTAATCCGGCCGGGGTGATCTCCACCAAACGTTTGGCCAGGACGATGGCAGGCGGGCTGGCCAGCCCCAAAAGGGTGCTGTGGGCCACCTTGGCCAGTTGCTCTCTCAAAGCCTGGTCCAGCTCCCTCCGCCGATGGCCATGCACGTTGACCCACAGAGAAGACACCCCATCCAGATAGCGCCGCCCCAGATGATCAAACAGATAAACCCCCTCCCCCCGAGTGATGATTACAAGCTCTTCTTCCCGAAAACCCTTCATCTGGGTGAACGGATGCCAGAGATAGTCGTGATCCCATTGGGTTAGGGTGCGATAGTCGTGAGGCATGGGTTTGCAGCCATCGGCTTGCGGCTACAGGCTAAGGGCGTTTCTTTTCCCTTTTGTCGTTTCACCGGGAAAGGAAAACGAAAAACCGGAGCCGTTCTTTATTGATAGGAATGAAACTCCTCAGGCTCGTGAATGGTGTGGACTCCCCCCTGACGAGGCCGGTAGCTCAGCAGTTCAAAGCGCCGCATCTTATTGAACAGGGTAGTGCGGCTGATCCCCAGGGCCCGGGCGCTGAGCTGTCGATTCCACTTGTATCGCTCCAGGACCTCCAACAGGATGTGCTTTTCAGCCAGGGCCAGCGCTTCATCTAAACCCAGATCGGAGTTCACCGGCGTCAGCGGCAGGGGGGTCTCGCCCAGGGCTGGCGGCATCAGATCAGGAATAATGTAGTCACCAGGACACAAAATTACCGCCTGCTCCAAAATGTTCTCCAGCTCTCGAACGTTACCCGGCCAGCGATAACGCAATAAAAGTTGCAACGCTGATTTGGACAGGCCTTTGATCTGACGATTGTGCAACATATTGAACTGGCTAATGAAATGTTCGCATAAGGGCTCGATGTCGCCGAGGCGCTCCCGTAGTGGCGGAATTTCCAGTGTCACTACATTAATGCGATAATATAAATCCTCCCGAAAGTTCTGTTTGCTCACCTCTTCGGCCAGCGATGTATTGGTGGCGGTGATAATGCGCGCGTCCACCTTGATGGGGGTATTGCCACCCACCCGCTCGATGACCTTTTCCTGCAGCACTCTGAGCAATTTGACCTGGAGATTGGGGGAGGCGCAATTGATGTCGTCCAGAAAGATGGTGCTCCCCTGGGCCTCCTCGAATTTCCCTTTTTTGTCCCGCACCGCCCCGGTGAAGGCACCGCGCACGTGCCCGAAGAGTTCGCTCTCCAGCAAAGTCTCGGACAGGGAGCCGCAACTGATCTGGACAAAAGGGCGATGGCGCCGGGAAGAGTTCTCGTGAATATACCTGGCCACCAAGGACTTGCCGGTACCGGACTCGCCGGTGATCAGCACCGTGGCCTGGGTGTCGGCAATGGTGTGGATGAGCTCCATGAGCTGCTCCATTTTTCGGTCCCGAAACAGAATGGTGTTCTGGAGGTCCCAAGGCTTAAGACGCTGTTTCAGGGATTGATAGGACACCATCAACTTATGTTGTTCCAGGGCCCGTTGCATGGTCAGCTTCAGGCGCACATCATCTATGGGTTTAGTGATGTAGTCATAGGCCCCCATCTTGATGGCCTCCACCGCCCCATCAATGTGGCCGTGGCCGGTGATAAAGACCACCAGCATGTTGGGTTCCCGGCCTTTTAATTCCTTCAGCAGCTCCAACCCGGTCATGCCCGGCATCTGGATATCTGAGAGAAGCACCTTGTATTGGTGGTCTTTGAGACGACCCAGGGCAGTTTGGCCGTTCAAAACGGCATCCACCGAGTAACCCTCGAGAGTGAGCAGCTCCTTTAAAGAGTCGCACACCATGGGATCATCATCCGCAATAAGAATATCCTTACGCTGCAAGGCTTCCTCCCATTATTGACTTGGGCAAGATTACCCTGATGGTGGTGCCTGTGCCCACTTCGCTTGCCACCTCCAGCCTGCCGCCATATCGCTCAAGAATCTTGCGGCAGATCGGCAAGCCCAAACCCAACCCTTGCTCGCCGGTCTTGGTGGTGTAGAAGGGTTGAAACACGTTGGCTAGGTCCTCAGACGACAGCCCCGGGCCGGTATCAGAAAAACTGATGTCGATCCCCTCCGGATTGACGGCCCCAAGAATCCTCAAGGAGCCGCCATGGGGCATGGCCTGCAGGGCATTCTTGATCACATTGATGAACACATGGTAAATGTCCCCCTCCACCCGCACGCCGCGCAATTCCTGAGAGCTGTGAAAGAGTACCTCCACCCGTTGGTCGCTGGCCTGAAACATCATGATCTTGACGGCATCCTGCAGCAGATTCAACAGATTATCGGCAGTTCGAGGGGCCTTGATGGGATTGGCCGACGACAACAGGGAGTTGATGGTGAGTGACATCCTCTGGAGACCTTTCAACGCCTCGGAGAGATAACGTTCCACCTCCTCCGGCTCAGTCTTTTTACGCTGGGCCAGGGACACGTACCGCCGAATGCCATCCAGGGGGTTGTTTAATTCGTGGGCCACACACAGACTCAGTTTGCCCATGATAGCCAGATGCTCGTAAAGATGGAGGCGCTGTTTGAGCTGTTCCCGCTCCGTTACATCCTCCACCAGGAGAAACCCTTGTGGACTCTCCGGATTGATCATGGAGGGAAACATCTTCACCCCCAAAAATCTTATTCCCTTCTGGTTGATGACGCTTTTTAGAGAAGGCAACTGCTGTTGTTCTTTACTGGCCAGGAGTTTCTGGAAAGCTTCTTTGACCATTTCCTGCTCGCCGGGGCTCACACCCAACCGAGGGATGATCTCCTCACCCACTAAACTGGATGTCTTGAGCCCCAACAAGCGCCCCAGCGTGGCATTGGCCTGGATCACCCGCAAATCCTCTCCCAATAAGGCCAAACCTATGGGCATGTGCTCATGCACCAGGTTTTCCATGGCCGGAATTGCTTCGCCTTCCCGATCCTCCCGGGACTCAAGGATTTCGACCAAGAGACGCCCCAGGAGCCAACCCAGGAAAAGGTCCCGGGCCGAAAACGGCTTACCGTCTTCCCGGTCCGCCAGATTTATCACCCCCCAAAAGCGTTTGCCCACCAAGGGAATGATCATGAAACTGTCAGTGAGATAATTCCTGCCTCCAGGCTGGACGGCAAACCGGTGGTCCCGGGTGATATCGGGCACCAACAGAGGGCGGCGCTGGCTGGCCACATATCCCATGATGCCGTCGGTGATCCCCATAGATACGCGGCTGCGTTCTTCAGACTGGGGACCGAGGGAGCAAAGTCCGGTGAGCTGATCAAGCTTCGGGCTGAAGAGAAAAATGGAGCTGCGGCTGGCCTGCACCAGCTGGAGGGCTCCCATCAGAAAACGCCGGCCCACCACCTCCAGACGCGGCTCGTCCGCCGCCTCCTTTAAAGAGGACAGGATGGCGGCTTCCGGAGTGCCGGAGATCAACTCCAAAGCCTGCCACCCCAGAGCCTCGGCCCCTTGAAAGATGGCCTCGAGATCCTTTTGCGCCTTGGCCAGCCGGCGAAACTCCAAGGCCCGCCCCAGTGTATGGCGCAAGATCTCTATCTGGATGGGCTTGGTCAGATAATCAAGAGCGCCCAGTTTGACTGCGGTCACCGCCTCCTGAAAATTGGCATAGCCGGTGAAAACAATCACCGGCATCTCAGGATAGTGCAGACGCAGATATTTTAAGAGTTCCATGCCGCCCAGTTCCGGCATGACCATATCTGTCAACACCAGGTCATAGGCCCGCGCTTGCAAGTGCTTCTGCGCTTCCCTGACATTGGTGACCGGGTCCACCAGATAGTCCTGGCTCAAAAGCGCCTGCAACATCTCCAAGATCGCTTGGTCGTCATCCACCACCAGTATCCAGGGCTTCTCTCTCATAAGCAAGCCTTGTTCTGTAAGCCCAACTCTCTCTTGAATAGCAAAGATTTCATCTTCCCTGCGCCGCATGCTAACCGCAGCGGCAAACAGTGGTGTTTTACCAGCACTGGCTTTAGAAAAACATTCGCTGGGTTTGACGTTAACAAGGAGCTCGGACGAACTGGAGAATCGGCGGAATCAGTCATGAATCCTTACTTTCCGATTTTAATCACTCCTTTCGGGTGATGCCACCCTTTAAGATTTCTCATCGTCCATTAAGGCTTTTTTCTTTAAACTTTTTTGTTCAACAGATTGAACATAATGGGTAAGAGGTCCGCAGGTGTCATCTTTTGTGCCAATTATTGTAAAGTAAAATGAACATTAATGGTATCTTTTTTCTATCGGGTCATGGCCTGCCGGGGAGCGATTCCCACCATTTCCCATAAGACTTGTAAACCGTGGGCTTTTTCTGGTATAAACGGTCAGACTGCTGATGGACTTTATCCCCCTCTATTTCGGCGACCGACTGAAGATCATCAACCCGCAAGGGGTCGTGGGTGTGGTCACCCTCTGGTCCCGGGTGGACTATGTCTTTGAGTGTTTCCGCCGGGCAGGGGTCAACTTGCAGCCGGAGACCAGCCCGATTGCAGTGTTTGGCACCCTATACGGTAATGGTCTGAGGGAACTATTGCGTAATTTGCTCTATAACCCTCAGATTCAGGTGTTGCTCATCTGTGGGCATGATCGCAGCAATTCTCAGGCCGAGCTGTGGAATTTTTTCCACCGGGGACTGGAACCGGCGAATTCGGACCTGGTGCAATATCGTCCTGTCCCGGGGGTGGGGGAGGTAGCTGTTTGCCGGATCAGCGGCACCGGTCGCCTGATTGACAACCTGGTGCGACCGGAGCTTTTTCTGAACCCGCCGCGCCTGGTTATTTTGGGTGATCCGCATGACCAGAAGGTCCACGCTCAGATCCAGGAGTTCTTTCGTTATTGGCACCGGCAGGAGACAGCATTACCCGAACGCCGTCACATCCCCCTGCCGGAAGTAAAGGTGCGGTACTTTCCGAGCCATCCCAGCGGGCATCAAGTAGTGCGGGAGACACCTTTGGCGGCCTGGAAGGAAGTGCTTTTCCTGCTCACCCGCTTTGGGCGGCGGGTGAGCCTGAAAAAGGGGGAACGGCTGGAGCTGCAGCATGTCAAGGTGCTGGTGACCGAGCCCTGCTTTGAGCCGGAGTCAGAACTGCAGGCTTGCTTGCTGGACCCCAAGCGGCTGCGGAATTATCAGGAAGACCTCTTGCGGGGACTCTTGCGGCCTGATGAAACATATCACTACGGCCACCGACTGCGTGCCTATTTCGGCCTGGATACTTTGGCGGCCTGCGTTGCCCGGCTGCAACAGGACCAGGAGGATCGGAAAGCATATATCACTCTGTGGGATGATAAGCGTGACCTGTCCACGGAAGAAGGCCGTCCCTGCCTGGTGTCCCTGTTTTTCCGGAAGGTGGCGGACAAGCTGACCCTGGGCGCCACCTTTCGCACTCACAACGCCTTGGATGCCTGGCTGGTAAATTTCTATGGCCTGATGGGCCTGCAGCAGTGGGTGGGTGACCAGGTGGGTCTGAAGCCCGGCGCCATCACCGTCCTCAGCCATTCTCTGGGACTCGATCCCCGGCAGTTGGACCGGGCTCTGAGCATCATCGGCCGCCGGCCTTGTCTGGTGCGCCCTGACCCCCAGGGGTATTTCCGCATCTCCCTGGATGGCGGCGAGATCCTGGTGGAGCACCGTTTTGAGGATGTCACGTTGCAGGAATACCGGGGGAAAAACGCGGTTTCCATCCAACATCAACTGGCTCGGGACCTGGCCGTGTCCGATCTCAATCATGCCATTTACTTGGGACGGCAATTGGCCAAGGCTGAGCTGGCCCTGAAGGAAGGGCACCCCTTTGTGCAGGACTAATCCGGAAAAGGAGAAATCTAGTGAGCCCAAAGATAATCTATATCGATTGGGAAGGGCCGTACACTTTTGATGAAGTGGACGAATTCGATGACGACGCCTGCGATTACGGCCTCTATCAAGTTTATGGCCGGCATCCTCTTTATGGCGACCATGTTTTGCTTTTTTTAGGGGCCACCGATGGTCGCACCTTTGCCGACAAGCTGGCAGAAGAGGCGGACGATTGGGAAATGGAATCAGGGCTGGACCGCCTCGCCGTATACTTTGGTCACCTGAGCGGGGTTAAGACCCCTGAGGAACAGGTTTGGCAGCAAGAAATCGACCAAGCCTTACGTTTCCTGATTTATGTCCACAAGCCGGTCTTTAACTGCCCTTCCCTGGGGGCGGAGCCGAAGCCCGAGTTTAGAGAGCTCCATATTATTAACCAGGGGGAGCGCGGCGATCTGGAAACGGAAGTTTCTTCCGTCCGTTATCTCCTGTCCATTGACTCCCTGGACGACTTTGACAAATACGGGAAACATGGCCAGGACTGAAGTGATTTTAGTGGGGACGGTGCACGGCGACCCGCAGGGTTATCAGCGGGGCTTGAAGGTCCTGAACCATTGGCGCCCCCGAGTGGTAACGGTGGAGATCAGCCAGTTTTCGCTGCGGTATCGGCGCCGGCAGGGGAGGCGTTGGCGGTGTCTTTTCGAGCAGGCTCTGAACCAGTTACCGCCCACAGCCCGTCAACATGCCGCCATCCAGAGGGTGGCGGCGCAAGTTGAGTGGCCTTTTGAATACCGGGTGGCGCAAGATTGGCATCGCCGCGTTGGCACCCCTTGGGTAGCTGTTGACGGCAGTGGGGTCTCCCGGCAGCACTTGCCGCGCTATGAGACTGAGTTGTTAACCGCAGAAAATCTGGCGGCGCTGGTGGAGAGCCCTCACATCTCCCTAAAAGAGTATGTCCGCCTGGAGTTTGCGCGAGCTCGGCGGCTGCAGGAACACCCCTGCCTGCGGCTGACTGGAGAGCAGGCTGAGGGCAGTCGACGGCGCGAGCGGCTGCAGGCCCATCGCTTGCGGCGTCTGGCCGGTAAAAGGCGCCGCCTCCTGCATTTCGGGGGCTGGGAGCATTTGCCGGCCTGGGCCGACGGCTCGGGCTTGGTCAATCTGCTGGCGGATTTGGAGCCTCTCTTCTTGTTGCTGGACGAAGCCGATCAGTTGCCGGATGAGGGTGCGGTGGACAGCTGCCGAGGGACAGAGCTTCTTAGAATTTTGAGTGCCGGCTGCAAAGAGGAGAATCATCTGGGGGAGGTGAGGTGAGAATATGGAAATGCGTCGTTTGAACCTGCCCATCGGCTCGGGACGTCATATTCGGGTAGTGCTGGGGATTCCTCGGACTGCCTCTATGGACGCCGTCCTGATTTTGGGCCATGGCGCCAACAACAACATGGAGCAGCCTCTTATTGCCGGAGTGCATGGTTTGCTGGCCCGCCAGGGGGTGGTGACGGCGCGTTTTAATTTCCCGTACGCCGAGGAGGGACGGAAAAAACCTGACAGCGATGACATTCTGGAAGGGGTCTTTCATCTGGTCATCGAATATTTGGCGGAATCGGAAGAGTTCAAAGGGCTGGAAATATATTTGGGGGGCAAATCCATGGGGGCCCGGCTGGCCGCCCAACTGGTCTCCCAGGACGTGGGGGCCAGCGGCTTGGTGTTTTTGGGGTATCCCTTACACCCGCCGGGGAAGCCCGAGAAGTTGCATGATCAACCTCTGTATTCGTTGCCCTGTCCGGCGCTGTTCATTATCGGGGGCCGGGACCCCTTCTGCCACCTGGATCGTTTGGGGCAGGTGGTGAGCCAGATGCCGATGCGCACCGACTTGCATATTATTCCCGGCGCCGGCCACTCGCTGGAGACGGGGAAGGAGCCGCTGCCGGCAGAGACTATTGCAGAGGTCAGCCGGGTCATCCTGGGATGGCTGGATAGCTTATAAACTTTGAGCCATGAGCTGTTTGCCGCGGTTGCTAGCTGGGGCCGCAACCAAGTTTATCAAAATTATTATGATATAATAGGCTGGGGAAAATGAGGGTTAATCCGACTCAGATCGTACTTCCCGGCACTTACGGTTTTTAAAGCAGTTATGAGTGTCATTCTGATAGTTGACGATGATACCGCCACCCGCGAGGCCCTGGAGGCTGGCTTAAAAAAATTGGGCCATGACATTGTCCTGGCCGATAGCGGTTCTTCGGCTCTGGAAGAGGTGCGGCGCCGCCCCGTGGATTTGGCCATTATTGACCTGAGGCTGCCTGATTTTACAGGGACGGAGTTGTTTGAGGCTTTGCGCATCCTCAGGCCGGAAGCGGTGGCCATCATGATTTCCGGGCACGCCACGGTGAATGAAGCGGTGTCGGCTCTGAAGAAGGGCATCTATGACTTCATCACTAAAGACTTCCGGATGCAGGAACTTCGCAAGGTGGTAAGCCGGGCGCTGGAAACCCAGCAAATTCTGGCCGAGAACCGTCGCCTGCGTCAGGCTTTGCAGGAAAAAAGCCCCACCGGTCGCATCATTGGGCGGGCTCCGGCTTTGCTGAAGGTTATTCAGATGGTCGGTCAGGTTGCCCCGATGAGGAGTACGGTGCTGCTCAGCGGGGAGAGCGGGGTGGGCAAGGAACTGGTGGCGGAGGCCATTCACTACCAAAGCCCCCGTCAGGGCAAACCTCTGGTCAAGCTCAATTGTGGGGCGCTGCCGGAGGGTCTCATCGAATCCGAGCTCTTTGGCCATGAAAAAGGAGCTTTTACCGGGGCCATTCAGCAACGTAAGGGGCGCTTCGAACTGGCCGACAGCGGCAGTATTTTTCTCGATGAAATCAGTGAGATGCCGACGGCCACGCAGGTTAAACTATTGCGGGTGCTGCAGGAGGGTGAGTTCGAGAGGGTAGGGGGGACGCAGACCCTCAAGATCGATGTAAGGGTGATCGCCGCCACCAATGTGGACCTGGAGGCGGCGGTGGCCAGCGGTCGCTTCCGCAAGGATTTATTTTATCGCCTCAACGTAATCAACCTGAAGATACCGCCGCTGCGGGAGAGGGTGGAGGATATTCCCCTGTTAGCCTTACACTTTCTGGACAAGTTTTGTCTAGAGAACAACCGCCCCCCCATGGGATTTTCTCCGGCCGCGATGACGGCCCTCAAAGGATACTCCTGGCCGGGCAATGTCCGCCAATTGCAGAACGTAGTGGAACGGGCGGTGGCCTTCTGTCAGGGAGATACGGTACAGCTCACCGACTTGCCTGATGAGATTCGCCATGACACGCCGGTGGAAGACAAGATGATCATTCCGGTGGGGGCTTCCATGGAGGAAATAGAGCGACTGGCGGTGCTGTCCACCCTGAAAAAGACCGGAGGGGACAAGGAATTGGCGGCTCGTCTGTTGGGCATCGGCTTGGCCACTTTGTACCGCCGTCTGAAAGAAATGGAAACCATAGAGGTGGCGCCTTTGTTTAGAAACGAGGATAAGAAACCCACTGATACCGAGAGATAATCCTCTAGGTCTTTGAGTTTTGAGTGTTGAAGTGGGCTTTTGGCCGGGCTAGGGAGGAACCCTAAGATGCCTTATCTGAATTTTTTGGATCTAAAGCCTTTGCCGGTAAAAGAGGCGGAGGTGGTGATTCTACCTATACCTTATGAAGCCACCACCACCTTCGGCAGCGGCACGCGGGAAGGACCCGAGGCTTTGCTGACAGCTTCCCGGCAGTTGGAACTCTGGGATGAAGAACACAACTGGGATCCCAGTGCCGCTGTCCGGATTGCCACGGCCATGCCGGTTACTCCCGAAGTCTCAGGTCCCCAGGCCATGTTGGAAAAAATCCGGCGTTTGGTGCAGCCTTGGATAACCCAGGGTAAACTCATTGCCGCCCTGGGGGGGGAACACAGCATAACCTTGGCCCTGGTGCAGGCCGCCCAAACCAAATACCCCGACCTGGCGGTGGTGGCCCTGGATGCCCACGCCGATCTGCGTGAGAACTATGATGGCAGCCCCTACTCCCATGCCTGCGTGCTCCGACGGGTCTATGAGTTGGGACGCCCTCTGACGCTGCTGGGGGTGCGCAGCTACTCCCAGAAAGAGCAGCAATTGCTTCAGGTGGCCCCCCGGTTGACCCTGTTCAAAGCCCGCGACCTGCAATCTGATATCGGTTGGCAGGCGATGTTGACGCATCTTAGTTCTTTGCCAGGGCCGGTCTATTTGACGGTGGACCTGGATGTTCTTGACCCTGGCGTTCTGCCGGGGGTGGGCACCCCCGAGCCCGGTGGTTTGAGCTATTACCAGGTGCTCGACATTATGGCGGCCCTGAGCCAGCGGGGGCCGATTGTCGGCTTGGATTTGTTGGAACTGGCCCCCATTCCTGGCCAGCGGGTGAGCGAATTCACTGCCGCACGCTTGCTGTATAAGGCCCTGGGATATATCTACCTGAATCGTAAGCCGTCATAGGACAGTATCAGTAGTCGGGGTTAACATCTTAACAGCTAACATCCGACCCCTGCTTTCTTAAGGTTAAAAGACATGAGGCGAAATAGCGCTGATTTTCACGATGGGGCCGAAGACGGCCTGACCCCGCTGGAGCCTCTGGACTTGGGGAAAGTGGACGATTTTGACGAACTTTTGCGGGCCATGAGCCTCACCGCCTTCGGAGGGCGCAACCTGGGAGAAGCGGCGGCGGTGCTGACTGAGATGGTGCAGGACCAGGAGTGCCTTATCGTCGGCACTTTTTCCGGGGCCATGAGTGTGGCCAAGATGGGGCTGCTGATCTGTGACATGATTGATCGGGGCTGGCTTGACATTATCATTACCACCGGGGCCCTGGTGGCCCACGGCCTGGTTGAGAGCCTGGGAAGGATTCATTACAAGTGCCCCACCGGATCATCGGACCGGACCTTATATTATCAAGGTTACAACCGCATTTATGACACGCTGGAGATGGAGGCCAACCTGGACTACGCCGAAGAGATCATGGGGAATGTCCTGAACCGCCTGGACCAGAGTCAAACCTGGTGTTCCGAGAGTTTCTGCCGGGAATTAGGAAAATATCTGGCTGAGCACACAGACCAACCTGGTCTGTTGCGCAATGCCTATCTTAATGGAGTGCCGGTCTTTATTCCCGCCTTCACCGATTCGGAACTGGCGTTGGATACCGCCATTTTCATGGTCAGGCAGGCCAGGCGGGAGGGCTGCGACCTGTTTGAGGGCCTGACCCGGCCGGCCTTTTCTTTCAATCCTTTTCTGGACTTGGGGAGCTACGCGCGGCGGATTTTGGCCTCCCGGAAACTAGGGATTTTCACAGTGGGCGGGGGAGTGCCCCGCAACTGGGCGCAGCAGATAGCTCCTTATCTGGAACTCCTGAGGACGCGCTTGGCTCTGGAGATTCCCGAGGTGCGTTTCCAATATGGGGTGCGCCTCTGCCCGGAGCCAGCCCACTGGGGGGGCTTGAGCGGCTCAACTTATAAGGAAGGGATATCCTGGGGCAAGTTCCTGGCGCCGGAAGATGGGGGCCGTTTCGCGGAGGTGCTGTGCGACGCCACTATCACTTGGCCGTTGCTGATCAAAGCCGTCAGCCAAAGATTGGCAAAGGGGTCAGGCCCAGGGATGGGGGAGTAGAGGTTAGTAAAGGTGATAATCTTGACATGTTTCTCTGCTCATGTTAGTTAGCATCTGAAATTAGGTAGTTAAAGTAGGGGACAATCGGCCTTTGAGCAGGACGCCGGATCTAGTGGACAGACTGAGGATTACCTAGCAGATGAAGCGTCTCGATTTTCAGGTTTGTCCAAAGAGCACAGAGTTCCTTACGACTCAAGGACGCGAGGTGTTATGGAAACACTGACGGAAAAGCCCCAGAAGCCTCAACCTGCCCCTCCGGAGGAAGAGGAAGAGATTATCGAACTCACTCAGGTAGTGGAAAATGGCCCCACTGAAGTGGTATTGGAATTGTCTTCTCTGGAGGAGGAACTGGACTCTCTCGACCTTGGGAATCTGGGCCTGCCGAAGCCCCAGGAGGCAGAAGTCCTGGTGCCTCCTGAAGGTGAGCTGCCTGCGGGGGTAAAGGAAGAATCCCTCGAGCCGGCAGGAGTGTCGGCAGAGCTTATGGCCGAGACAGCCCCTGAATCGATGGAACTTCTCCCGGAAGAATTGTCTCAGAAAATAAAGGCTGAGCTGAACGAGGATCAGTTACGACAGATTGTGCGGGAAGTGGTGCAGGAGACGGTGGCCAGACTGGCCAAGGAGCTTTTCCCCCAGATTGCCCTGGAGGCGGTCAACCGGGAAATCGAGGCGCTGAAAAAGGCCGCGGCCGAAGACAACGACGTGTCTGTTGGGTAACAGATATTATCAGCTCCATATGAAATACCAAAGGACACCAACAAGCACCGGTGGTGCTTTTTTCATTTGACTGCTTAATAGGGCCATTGGCAGGAATTGGCAAGGGTCGGTTTTAAACTCACCTTTACCGGATGAACATGATTTAAGGCAACGAAGGTAACTCATGGTGGAAGTGCTGCCAAAAATTTATGATCCCCATCGCATCGAGAAAAGGTGGTACAAGTATTGGGAGGAGTCTGGATTCTTTCGTGCCAAAGCGGACGGCACCAAGCCCCCTTACAGCATTGTCATTCCCCCACCTAATATTACGGGTTCCCTCCACATGGGGCATGCCCTGAACAATACCTTGCAGGACATTCTCATCCGCTTTAAGCGTATGCAGGGCTATGACACATTGTGGATGCCGGGCACCGACCATGCCGGCATCGCCACCCAGAACGTGGTGGAACGACAACTGGCGGCAGAAGGGCGGGATCGGCACAGGTTAGGGCGGGAGGCCTTTATCGCTCGGGTCTGGCAATGGAAGGCCGAGTCCGGCGGCCACATCATCTCGCAATTGAAACGCCTGGGTTGTTCCTGCGACTGGAGCCGGGAAAGGTTCACCATGGATGAGGGCCTGTCCCGGGCGGTGCGGGAGGTTTTTGTCCGACTTTATCAAGAAGGGTTGATTTACAAGGACAACTACATCATTAATTGGTGCCCAAGATGCCAGACCGCATTGGCCGATCTGGAAGTGGAACACGAAGCCAGAGACGGCCACTTGTATTTTATCCGCTATCCATTTGCGAATTGGGACGGCTTTCTCACCGTGGCCACCACCCGCCCAGAGACGTTGTTGGGAGATACGGCAGTGGCGGTCAACCCGGAGGACAGCCGCTACCAGGGGTATCATGGCGATTTTGTCCGCTTGCCGGTATTGGGCCGCAAGATCCCCATCATTACTGACCCGCAGGTCAGCATGGAGTTCGGCACAGGGGCCCTCAAGGTAACTCCGGCCCATGACTTCCACGATTTTGAGATTGCCCGGCGACATGGTCTGCCGGCCATCCAGGTCATTGACGAAGCCGGCCGCATGACGGATCACGCCGGGAAATTTCAGGGGTTGGACCGCTTTACCTGCCGGGAGAAAATTCTTAAAGATTTGAAGAACGATGGTTTGTTGGAGAAAGTGGAGCGCTGCCAGCATAGCGTCGGCCATTGTTACCGGTGCCACACCATTGTGGAACCTCTGATCTCGAAACAGTGGTTTGTGGCCGTCAAGACCTTGGCCGAGCCGGCCATCGCAGCGGTGCAAGCAGGGCAGATCCGTCTCATCCCGGCCAGTTGGGAAAAGAGCTTCTTTGAGTGGATGACCAATATCCGGGATTGGTGTATTTCGCGTCAGATCTGGTGGGGTCACCGCATCCCGGCCTGGACCTGTCGGGCTTGCCGGCAACTCACGGTTGCCCGGGAAGAACCCCAGGTTTGCCCTTATTGCAGCAGTGCTGATCTGGTCCAAGAAGCCGATGTCTTGGATACCTGGTTCTCCTCCGCCCTATGGCCCTTCTCCACTTTGGGGTGGCCGGAGGAGACAACGGAGCTCAAGCTTTTCTATCCCACCTCGGTGCTGGTGACGGCTTTTGATATTCTCTTCTTCTGGGTGGCCCGCATGATAATGATGGGCCTCCATTGCATGCAGGAAGTACCCTTTCGGGAAGTCTATATTCATGCCTTGGTGCGTGACCCGGAGGGTCAGAAGATGAGCAAGTCCAAAGGCAACATCATTGATCCACTGAACCTCATGGAGAAATACGGCACTGATGCCTTCCGCTTTTCGCTGGCCGCCTTTGCCGCCATGGGCCGGGACATCCGGCTGTCGGAAGAGCGGCTGGCTGGTTATCGCAACTTTGTGAACAAAGTCTGGAACGCCTGCCGCTTCACTCTGATGAATTTGGGCGACTATGAGGTCAGTAGAGACGACCAGCAGCCCCTCAGCGTGGTGGAGGCCTGGGTCTTGAGCCGATTGCAACGGGTGATTCAGGAAGTTACCGCGCACTTGGAGGCATACGCTTTTGACCAGGCGGCGCATGTGCTCTATCAGTTCATTTGGCATGAATTCTGCGACTGGTACCTGGAGCTTACCAAACCGCAATTGGGAGGTGGGGTGGCCCTTAAGATGCGGCGCCATGCCCAGCATATTCTGGTCAAGGTGCTAAGCAATATTCTGCGACTGCTTCATCCCTTTATGCCGTTCATCACCGAAGAAATCTGGCACAGGCTCCCCGGAGCCGAAAGCAGCATCATGGTGGCGCCTTTTCCGGTGTCTGATCCGACACTACTCAACCCGGCGGCGGAAGCTGAGTTGACTCTGGTGATGGATGTCGTCGTAGCTATTCGCAATATGCGAGCGGAGATGAATGTCCCGCCGGCGTCCCAGGTGGACATACTGTTCTTCGGCCAGGATGAGCAGTCCCTGGAAGTATTGCGTCGGCATGCCTCTTCCTTGTCCCTGTTAGCCAGGGTGCAAGGATTGCATTTCCAACCTGAGGCCGGGGCGCCGGCGGCCTCCGCCAAGGCCGTGGTGTTGACCCCGACCGGCGGCAGCGTAGAGCTGGTCATGCCGTTATCCGGGCTCATCGACTTTCGGGAAGAGGAGCGTCGCCTGAACCGGGAAATGGACAAACTCGGCAGAGAGCTGGCCCAGACGCAGCGTAAACTGAGCAATGAGGACTTCCTGACGAAGGCTCCAGCCGAGGTGGTGCAGAAAGAGCAAGAAAAGCTCACGTCGTACACCGAAAAACTCACCAAACTGAAGAGACACCAGAAGCGTCTGCAGGAGTTGTTAAAGGAGGACGGTGAAGCAGTGAGCAGCAAGCAGTAAGCAGTTTATTTTAACGTGGCAGATTCTGCCAGAACCGTCGAGTAATAATCTCCTTTAATGATAAAGCCAGAGCCAGCTGGATTATTGCTGGCCCGAGTTGGTGATGGAGTTCCAAAGTTTTTTGAAAAAACCCTCCTGAGGGGCTGGAGCCTCCACCGACATGGTCTGGCCGGCTGGGTCTTCCTGGGCTAATTCTTTCAGGAGCTCCTGCTGGCGGGGAGTCAAGTGCCGCGGGATGACCACCTTGATCTCCACCAAGAGGTCCCCGCGCCGGGTGCTCTTGGGATAAGGCACTCCTTGCCCCTTTACTCGAATGATCTCACCTGGTTGGGTTCCCGGCGGGATGAGCAGATCATGAGAACCGGTGAGGGTGGGAATCGTCACCCGGCTGCCCAAGGCTGCCTGCACATATGAAATGGGGACCTGGAGATACAAATCCTGCCCTTGGCGTCGGAACAGGTCATGGGGTTTCACCTGCAAAATGATAAAGAGGTCGCCGGCCGGGCCGCCAAAACGTCCTTCATTACCTTCGCCGGGCATGACCAAGTGGGTGCCGCTGTCTATACCTGGCGGGATCCTCACTTTGAGTTTTTTGCGCTCCCGCACTTGTCCGTCTCCCAGGCAGGTGGGACAGGGTTCGGCGATAAACTCCTTCAGGCCACCGCAGCGGCTGCAAGTGGTGGTGATCTGAAAGATGCCGTGGGTGCGGGAAATCACCCCCCGACCGCCGCACTGGGGACAGGGGATTTTGTGGGTGCCGGGTTTGGCGCCGCTGCCGCCGCAGGTGCGGCAGTTGATGAGACGAGGAACTTCGATGGTCACTTCGGTGCCCAAGGCGGCGTCCTGGAAATTCAGGGCCAGATCATAGCGCAGATCGCTGCCGGCCTGTGTCTGAGAGGGGCGGCCGCCCAAGTCCCCGAAGCCGAAGAGGTCCTCAAAAATGTCGCTGAACGAGCGGAAAATATCAGAGAAGTCCGTGAAACCGGTGAAGCCGGTGGAGGATACGCCTTCGTGGCCGTAGGCATCGTAGAGTCGCCGCTTTTCCGGGTCATGAAGGACTTCGTAAGCTTCGGCCGCTTCCTTGAACTTCTCTTCCGCCGTTTTTTTGCCCGGATTGCGGTCGGGATGATACTTCAGGGCCAACTGGCGGTATTTTTTTTTGATTTCCTCGGGGGTGGCGTGGCGGGGCACGCCCAAAATCTGATAATAGTCTTTGCGTTTGCCGGTCATGATAGGTCTTGGTGATTTTAGGTTTCTGGTTGTTATAAATTATCGGTTCCGAGAACTTAGGTCATAAAAAATGGGCGGCCTTGACTTTTTGGTTGACTAAGTCGGCGCCGGGATGGGCCCGACCACACCAGACCAGAAGTTTTGGCCACCGGGAGACAGATTACTTGAGCCGCTCTTCTACTGAGGAAGTTTTTTCTCCGAGGTGCACCTCTTTGTCACGCCGATCATCCAAGGTGATGTGAGTGACCACCCTTTGGATTCCTCTGCTAAAGGGCAGTTCGTGGAGGGTCCTGGCAAGATCAAGGAGTCTTTCAACTTCCCCTTCCACGTTGGTGCCCATATCAGTTAGGTGGTGAGGGATGTTTTCCTGTCTGAGGTAGCGTACCAGGTCGGCAATGAAATCTCCCACTCCGGGTTGGCCCGAGCCCAGGGGAAGGACGCTGATTTCCATTAGGGCCATATGGTCTATCCTGTCAATGCCGGCTGGAGTTGAGCTCACATAGATAGCGCACGGTTTTTTTAAGGGGCTCCAGGTCTGACGTCTTCAGTACGTAAGCATCTCCGCCCCAGGCCGACAGATCCTTGGGCGGGTGGCCATGCGAGAAGTAAATGATCCGAGTCTCTTTGGTGGTTCCTTTGACCATGCGTCCCGCTTCCAAACCGGACATATCCGGCAGCAGGACTTCCATAATCACCAGATGGGGCTTGAATGATTCTGCCAAGCGGACGATCTCTCCCCCCGAGCCGGCCACTTGGACCTCATATCCCTCTTCCTCCAGCTCCTCACGGCAGAGTAACCGTATATGAGGCTCGCTGTCGCCAAAGAGTATGCGTCTCACGGAAGCACCTCCTTTCCTGAAGGCACCCCCCCTGAACCCTAAACTGATTCATGTTAAATTTAATTACTTATCCAACCTTTGTCCAGGGTTGATCTAAAAAAATTTTAATAGAGGGGAGCAATCACAAAGGGCACCAAGCGTTTAGGGCAATCTAATGTTTATGGCTTATGACAGATATTTTTGATATTATGGCAGGTAATTACGGCATCCATAAGGGGTTTGCTATGTTTGGTTATAGTTGGGGGACGCTTCTCATCATTCTGGTCATTGTGCTGTTGCTTTTTGGTCCCAAGCGTCTGCCGGAACTGGGGGAAAGCATCGGCCGAGCCATCCGTAGTTTCAAGAAGGCCCATGATGAACCGGAAATTTTACCGCCCAAAGAGTCTGGTGCCGAGACAGGCACTGCGACCGGTGCCTCAACCTGTCCACAGTGCCGTCAGGAGATCTCAGGAGACTTTGCCTTCTGCCCGCATTGCGGCCATAAGCTCAAGAGCTAAAACCGGGGGTTCTGGTGTTTGGCATTTCCTTCGAGGAGCTCATAGTCCTTTTGGTCTTGGCGCTGGTTCTCTTTGGTCCGGAAAAGCTGCCGGAATATGCGGCCAAACTCGGCCATTGGCTGGCCAAATTGCGCCAGGCCAGCACGGAGATTTCCCGCGCCCTCCACACGTATCAATATCCTGACACAACCCACCCTTTGACAGAGTCAGTCTGCCCCAGTTGCGGCCGTCAACTGGGTTGCGATTTTGCTTTCTGCCCGCATTGCGGCCAAAAGTTGGACAGAGCACCAGAGGTCAAAGGACATTTAACTTCTTAAGATATTCGGTCGGGGGGCGAGAGTCATGGCAATGAACAAATACTTACGAGATGCATGCACCAAACAATGACGAAGACAAATTTGCTGCGGCCCGCTCCCAAATGGTGGAAACGCAGCTCATTCACCGTGGCATTACCGACCAGCGGTTGTTGGCGGTGATGCGGCGTCTGCCCCGGCATAAGTTTGTGCCCCGGCATTTATGGGGCCAAGCCTATTATGATTATCCCCTCCCCATAGGTGAAGACCAGACCATCTCCCAGCCCTACATTGTGGCCCTGATGACCGAAGCCCTGGAATTGGCGGGGCCGGAGAAAGTTCTGGAGATCGGCACCGGTTCCGGCTATCAAACAGCCATTCTGGCAGAGCTGGCGGAGCAGGTGTTCAGTATCGAACGCCTGGCGGCGCTGGCCAGGCAGGCCGAAGGTTTATTGGCGGCCATGCGGTACCGGAATATCCGGGTGCGCGTAGGCGACGGCACCTTGGGTTGGCCTGAGGAGGCGCCCTTTGACGCTATTTTGGTGACGGCCGGTTCCCCCCAGGTGCCCGGGCCGCTGTTGGAGCAACTGGGTTTAGGAGGGCGCCTGGTAATTCCTGTAGGGAATCAATACTCCCAGATCCTCACCCGGGTGCGCCGGAGTTTTCAGGGAGACCTGAAGCATGAAGATATGGGAGGCTGCCGTTTCGTGCGCCTCATCGGGGCACACGGCTGGCAGGAGGAAAAAGGGGGAGGGGAGTGGTTTTAAAAAGATCGCTATGCCCAACCTGACCGGTGTCTGCACTTGTGCAAGCCGGGAGGGGCGCCAAGCAATTTCGGGCTCCATTTCCTCCCGCGCCGGCGTGCCCTTTTTGGCCGGCCTAAGAGGACAAGCTGTTAGCCGCAACGCGATTGCGGATTTTTTGACGTCCCAAGAAAAGGGGTGGTGACGAACCTCCCTGTAATACTCGTAAGAAAAATCGGGGCAAAGTTGAATTTCCCCGGACTGAGGCGGCTATTTCAGGATCATCGACCTTCAGATAGCCTGCAGGCTCAGACCGGGGGTGATCAGGGTTAGTCGCCTCCGGTTTCCAAGGTCATGGGGACACAGGAGCCCGTGCTTCCGGCTGTCAACAGTCAACCTAAAGCGGTTGATTTTGAGGTGCAACCGATTGCCTTCGGTAATCACCTTTTCCTATGTATTTATAATAAAATGCCATGTATATCCTTGGTCGGCTAGTTAACTAACCTTACCTGCCAGGAGGTGGCGGCGGGCCGGCACCGGGACCCCTTTCCATGCTCATCCCGGGTTTGGGACCCAGGCCGAAGCCATGGCCCAGGCGCATATTGACATGGGGAGCGATTTTCTTGGCTTCAAGCTGAAAACCCGTCATTTTCTCTTGGATTTGATCTCTCAGAGCATGCAACTCCTTTTGTTTGGCCTGGATGGCGTTTTGATTCGGGTTCTCAGCCTTCCACAAGGCAGCCAATTCGGCGTGCTTGACCATCATCTGTTTGCGCAGACCGGCGGTATCGGCATGCAGCTTTTCCTGCAGGTCAAAAATTTTGCCCGCCTGTTCTGGAGTCAACTCAATCATCCCGGGGACAGGGCCCATGCCCTTACCCTTGGGCTGCGCCCAGACAGCTGTCGACGGTCCCAGAGTGAACATCAGAGCCAAGGCCAGAAACAATGATGTTTTTACAACTTTGTTCAATTGTTTTCCTCCTTTATTTCGGGTAAGAAATTTGACGTTCGGATCTCCGGACGCTATTCCTTATAACCCTTCAGACCCAATAATCCGGCGTTATTAAGTTCAGACCAAGTCGTCTTGTCAATGAGCGGCCAGCGTTTGGGGGAGGGTGGCGGCCAGGACGCGTTTGGCCAACGGGGCGGCGCCGGCGCCTCCGCCGCCGCCATGTTCCACGATGACGGAGAGGGCCACTTGAGGGGCGTCGGCCGGAGCGTAGGCCACGAACCAGGCGTGGTGTTGGTATCTTTTGTCTTTTTTCCGACCCTTACGCTTTTCCAGGGCCACCACCTGGGAAGTGCCGGTTTTGCCGGCTACCTCCACCTGAGGGAGTGCGGCGGCGCGGCCGGTGCCTTCCCTAACCACACCGGCCAAGGCTTTTTGTATCAGCGCCAGGTTGGCTGGGTGGGCAGGCAGACGTGACCTGACTATGGGTTGGAATTGATAAAGGACTTCTCCGGCCGGGCTTTCCACCCTCTCCACCAACTGCGGCTGATAGAGCACACCGCCGTTGGCCACTGCGGCCACCACTTGAGCCATTTGCAAGGGGGTAACCAGATTATAACCCTGCCCGATGGAGACTGAGATGGTGTCTCCTTCCTGCCAGGGGGCCTTAAAGCGGGCCAGTTTCCAGGCCGGGGAGGCAACCAGGCCTGGCAGTTCGGCATCCAGTTTGAGGCCACTGGGCTCACCCAGGCCAAAGGCCCGGCTCCACTTGGCGATGCGTTCGATCCCCAACTTCCGACCCATGGTGTAGAAAAAGATATCACATGATTGCACCAGGGCTTTATATAGGTCAACGCGGCCATGCCCGCCTTTGCGCCAACAGTGGAACACGTGATTGCCAAGGGGAAAGCTGCCGTTACAATAGACCACGCTGGTGGGGGTGACGACCTTTTCCTCCAGGGCGGCCAGGGCCATGACGATCTTAAAGGTGGAACCCGGAGGGTACTGGCCTTTGAGGGCACGGTTTTCCAGGGGATGATCCTTGCGGGTGCTCAGTTGTTGCCAGGCCGCGGCGCTTAGACCCTTTTCGAACGCCTCTTGGGGGAAGGAGGGGGAGGAGGCTAAGGCCAGGATTTTGCCGGTGTTGGGATCTAGGGCCACAATAGCTCCCACCTTGTCTTTAAGGCAGGCTTCGGCTTCCTGTTGCATTTTCAGGTCCAAGGTGAGAAAGACATTAGCGCCCGGGGTGGAAGGCTGCTGGTCCAACTGCCCCAGTTCCCGGCCATAGGCATCCACTTCAATGCGTCTAAAGCCACGCTGGCCGCGGAGATGGTTCTCCCAGGCCATCTCAATGCCGCAGCGGCCAACGTAGTCACCCATTTTGGCGCCGGGGAAGCGGCCGCTTTTGAGCTGGGTCTCGGTGATCTCCCCCAGGTAACCCAGGACATGGCAAGCCAGATTCTGATGGGGGTATTCGCGTTTGGGCTGCACCTGTATGAGAACTCCCTGAAGTTCTGCTTTGTATGTTTCCACCAGGCACAGCTCCTGCCAGGAGAGGTCTCCTTTCAGGCGTACCGTTTGCTGACCATTTTCACGAGCCGCTTCCAGTTGGGAGCGGGTCAAGTTGGCTTCCAATCCCATAATTTTTTCAAGATTTTGGCAAAATGAGGAAATGTCGGCCACATCCTCCAAGACCACCAGCAGATCGAAGCTGGTGCGGTTGGCCACCAGGATTTCTCCCTGACGATCCAGGATCATGCCCCGCCAGGGAGGCAGGTCTTGGAGACGGAGGCGATTATGCTCGGATTTTTTGAGCAGTTCTTCTCCGGCCACCATTTGCAAAAACCAGAGACGCAAGGCCAGGAGGGCAAACAGGCCGAGAACGATCAGGGCCAACCATCCGACCGTGCGCCGGGCGTGCTCCTGCTCTTCAGAGGTCATGGCGCCTTTCAGACTGGTTACCCAATCATCGGCGTCGGGGAAAAGTCTAAAAGAATGGCCGGGCATGAGGGGTTTTGGGTTCTTTGGCTTTCGATTTTGTAAACATTAACATCTAGTAGGAGAAAACAGGGCCCTGAACAGGGGTGCTAATTTGAGAGGAGGCTCTGTTTTCGTCTGGGGTTTGTACGTTTTTCCACTCCTGTTAACAGAGAAAAGAAAAGAGGGGTAAGGGCTGCGGTGGCCAGGATTTCCATGCCCTGAGACGGCGTCAGATCTGAGAAAAAGGTTTCCCGGAACCCGACTAACATCAGAATAAGGCGGATGGTCAGGTTTTGGAGGAGCAGGGCGCCGGCGGCTATAAGGATCTGGGGTAAAGGGTGTTGGAGCAAAAACTTCCGTTGGGCGGCGCGTGCCGCGCCCACAATAATCAGGGCAGCCAGCACGTGCAAACCGAGGGGGGTGAGGGCGTAACTGTCCTGCAAGAGGCCGATAAGGAGGGCCAGGGAGAAGGCCAGGAGCAGGGGGTGACGCAACGCAGCACAGAAAACCAGGAGTTCGGGCAGGAGGAGATGTACCTGGGTATAAAGCATAAGATTCTGAAGGTAAAAAAGACCCAGGGCCACCAGGCTCAGGATGAGAATGGTGCTAACCATAGTACGACAAAGCTAGTAATTAAATAACCCTTGCGAAATATATAGATAGAAAAAACTGGAGGCTCCAGCAACGAGCCTTGGCTTGAGAAGAGGCTGGCAGCTGGAGGCAGCAAGTCCTTTGAAAGCTCCCGGTTTATGGTTTCAGGAGGTAATTGGCCACGCGCGCGATCAAGACCTCTTCTAATGAGGAAAGGTCAACCGTGGGGGTCACCTCTATTTCCTGGAAGGCTCCCGGCACCTTTTTATCAATGGCGGTGACGTGGCCGAGGGCCAGGCCTTTGGGGTAGATACCGCCCAGACCGGAGGTCAGAACCAGGTCACCGATCTGGACGTCGGCATTTTTGGGCAGATATTCCAGGGAGCAGCGGTTGCCGCCTTTGCCTTGTAGAATACCGCGGCCGCGGGTACGTTGCAGAGTGGCGTCGGCGCCGCTGTTGCGGTCCACAATAAGCATAACTTTAGCGTATTCGGGATAAGCCTCCACCACTCGGCCGACCACGCCGGTGGGAACCAACACCGGAAACCCCACCTGGACGCCCTGGTTTTTTCCCTTGTCCAGAATGAGACAGCGGGACCAGAGGGAGGGATCGTAAGCAATGACTCGGGCCGCGGTTACCGGCAGGGCCAGCTCTTGCCGCAGCTCCAGCAGGGCTTCCAGCCTCTTTAAGGTCTGCACGGCCTCCTGATACTGCACCTCCTTTGGGAGATAATCATCCAGACGTCGTTGCAAGGCCTCATTTTTTTCCCGCAAACCCACCAGGAAAAAATACCCTGCCCACAGGCGTTGCAGGGAATCTACGACATAGTGAATGGCCGCCAATCCAGGGGCAGAGAGTGAAACCAGCGCGCCTTCGACTCTGCCCAAAGCCGGGGAGTGCTTCAGGCTGAGAGAGAGGAGAAAAAAAAGCAGAATAACGAAACCGGCGATGAGCAGGGGGGTGCGCAGGCGCGTCTTTGGGCGGACACCGGTCTGCCTCAATCCAACATGACCTCTTTGAGAATGTGGAGGTTATCTAGAGCCTTGCCGGAACCCAAAACCACTGTGGACAGGGGATCATCGGTGATTTTGATGGGCAGGCCAGTTTCTTGATGAAGGAGGATATCCAGGTGTTTCAACAAGGCTCCGCCGCCGGTGAGATAGATGCCACGGTCGACGATATCGGCGGCCAGTTCAGGGGGTGTCTGCTCTAAGGCGGTTTTGACGGTGGCGACGATGGTGTCGATCTGTTCCTGAATTGCTTGTCGGACCTCTTCAGAATTGATGGTAATAATTTTAGGGATGCCGGACACCAGGTCCCGGCCTTTGACATCCATGGTCTCCAACTCTCCGGGATAGGCATTGCCGATGGTGGTTTTAATGATTTCAGCGGTGCGCTCGCCGATGGCCAGGTTGTAAGTGCGTTTGATATATTGCAGGATGGCTTCATCCATCTTGTCGCCGCCTATGCGCACGGACCTGGAATAGACGATGCCGGCCAAGGAGATGACGGCCACCTCGGTGGTGCCGCCGCCAATGTCCACCACCATATTGCAG
>DYLF01000021.1:7026-32193 GCA_020722205.1 Desulfobacca acetoxidans | reverse complement strand
CTGACGGGAACCAACATCCCATTAACAAGGCGCGGTGGGCAATAATGTCAAAAAAATATTAATTTTTTTAAATATCCTAAACAAAACCAGTACGGGCGTCGATTAGTAGAAAAATCAGGAAAGGTCCTCAGTGAGGAGGGCGCCCGTGGAAACCCTGTTTCTGGCTGCGGCCATCTTCTTTCTCCTAAGCTCCATTATGTTTTTTTGGGGTTCCCTGATTTTCCACCCTGACTTTTTCAATGATGCCATCGTGAGCATCGCCTTGTCACTCACGGCTATCGGCCTCTCCCAAATTATGCGCTATGGTCTGCTCCAGGTTAGCAGTCTGGTAGCTGTGATTTTTATTATCAGATAAGAATTAAATAGTCAGGATTGCAGCAGCGATAGTTTATCCTTCTCCAGTAATCTCTGCATTCAGTGACTTTTCTATTTCCAGTTGCCAGAAGATGTGATGTGCAGGTTTAAGATGCCACTTGCTGACCGCGCTTGCTTTCATAATGGCTGTGAAATCAGCAACTCCTAGTGCAGAATGCCAGGTAGTGGCTCTATAGACCGGGTAAACCAATAAATAGGGAAGTTTTAAATTTCGAGCGAAGCAGCGCAGGTCAACCAAAGAGGCGTCTGGGTTTAGTTCATAAATCCAGGCTTTGGCGTTGGGCTTGAGCACCCGGAGGATTTCGGTTATGCCCTGCGCCGGCTGCCGCCAGTGATGCAGACTGAAAGTGGCCACTACCTGATGGAAAGTTTGAGGGGCAAAGGGAAGGACTTGGGCCCTTCCTACCACCCCCAGAAAAGGTGTCTGGAAGGAAAAGCCAGCCACGCAACGACCCTGCTGGAGCATGGCAAGAGAAGGATCCAAACCCACGAGCTTGAGATCGGGGCGCTTGGCGGCCAAGTGATCCAGGAGATAGCCCGGCCCAGTTCCCACGTCCAGCAGACGCCCCTCGGGGGGGAGAATGCGCACCAAGTCATCGGCCCAGAACCGGTATATCCGGGAAAACACCGCCCTTCTGGCCAGATGGGCGTAAAGCCACGCCGGCGGTTCCAGGTCAGCCTGGAAAAAACGGTGTATCATCATCATCAATATCACCTCCCATCATGCGCCGGGCCAAGCTTAGAAGGTGCCGGTACCAACCGGTATACACCACCGCGGTTCCCAAAAAGCAAAGCAAAGACAGCCAGCCTTCGCTAGCGGCTCCCAGGTAGAGGAGCTGGATCATGACCAGTACCCCAGCGATGAGCAAGAAAAGGTCCTGCCAAGAAGTTTTCATAGCCCTGAATACTCATATATTTTGCCATAAAAAGCAAATAATTATATAGTAACCCCAGTTGGGCGCAGGTTTCATTGTTTCCTTTATCTGCAGCAGTTCCCAGGTTATATTGCCTCATCGGCCGATTCTCTCATAAGATTTTCATTATTGCATGTCTCAGGGAGCGGCGGCAAAGGCTGCCGAAATTATTCATCGCATATTGTCTTTCCAATTAAGGAGAATCCCCAAGATGAATAGGTTGGCATGCTGGTTTATTTTGTTGGTCATTGCCCTGGGGCTTATTTTCTGCCCAGGCGCGGCCAGGGCCCAAGCGGGATTCGATGACGACCGGGTGATGCTCCAAGGCTTTTACTGGGAGTCTTACCGGCACGGACACCCCGATAAGTTCCCCCAGTTCGGCAGCAAGACATGGTACAGCATCGTTCGAGAGCAAGCCCCCGTCATCCGTGAGGGTCGTTTTGACCTGATCTGGCTACCTCCTCCTTCCTATGCCGGGGAATTGAGCGCGGGCTACAACCCCAAAGAATACTTCAAGCTGAAAAACAGTTACGGCAACTTTAAACAGCACCGAGCCATGCTCCGGGCCCTTTTACAGAATGGCATCGAACCTGTGGCCGACATTGTCATCAACCACCGTGACGGCACCCATGGCTGGGCAGGGTTCAGAAATCCCCAATGGGGGACCTGGGCCATCACCAGATATGATGAAGCCTTTACAAATCCAGAGTCAGAAGTTTATCAGACCCCGGTGGAACAAAGAGGTGCAGAAGAAGAGCGCCCGGAGTACGTCGGACATGGGGGAATCACATACAGCTATTCTTCCTTCAGGGACTTAGATCACACCAACAAGACGGTGCGCCGCGATATCATTAGATATCTCCTGCAACTGAAATCCATGGGCTATCGGGGCTGGCGTTACGACATGGTGCACGGGTATCATGCCCGCTGGATCGCGGTGTACAACCGGGTTACCCATCCCACCTTCGCGGTGGGGGAATACGAGTGGGACCAGCAGCCGGCGCAACGAGGCTGGGTCTGGCATACTGCCACCACCACCGGTGACCTCAAGACTGCCACCAGCGTTTTCGACTTCAGCACTCAATTCACACTCAAAGGTAATAAAAGCAACTACCTCGCTTGGTACGGTTTTGGAAATGGCCTCGGCCTGATGGGGGATAACACTGACGGACAGGCTTGGAAAGATAAGATTGTAACCTTTCTAGAAAACCACGACACGGGCTATCGAACCAATGAAGACGGCTCCCCCCAAGAACACCACACCTCTGACAGTTTTCAGAACGGCTGGGAAGTGGAACAAGGTTATGCTTACATTCTGACGCACCCCGGATTGCCTTGCGTTTATTGGAAACATTATTTTGATTGGGGTCCTGATCTGCAAGAGAAAATCAAGGCCCTGATCAACGCCAGAAAAGTGGCGGGGGTGCATGCCGGCAGCACTCTGAACACGCAGGACAACGCCCAGGGGAAAGGGGTGTATGCAGCACGGATCTCCGGAAAAAACGGTGACCTGTACGTCCGCATCGGCGGGGATGACCAGGACTGGCAGCCCCATTTTTCCGATTATCACGATTATCGGGAATACGCCCATGGTTCGGGCTGGCAGGTCTGGGTCAGACTGCCGGGAAATCCTGAGGTAAAACAAGCGCCGCGCCAGGGGCCTTTCCCGGTACCGGTTTATCGCTCGCCTCGGAAGATCAAGGTGCCGGAGGCTTGGCTTGAGTGATTCACCGCAAATGACAGGCCACCCAGTGATCGGTAGTGGTTCCCCGAAGTTGGGGAACTTCTTCCCGGCATTGGAGGTGGCGGGCCTCCGGGCAGCGGGGGTGGAAGGGGCAGCCGGAGGGCAGGTGGATGGGGGAAGGGGGGTCACCTTGGAGGTGCGGGGGCTGAAAGGGCCGGGTCGGGTCAGGGAGGGGCACGGCGCTGAGCAACGCGGTGGTATAGGGATGCAGACCTGATTGGGCAAAGACGGCGCGTGGACCCAACTCTACGATTCTACCCAGATACATCACTGCGATGCGGTTGCTGAGGCGGGAAACGACGCTAAGGTCGTGCGAGATGAAGAGATAGGTGAGCTGATAACGGTTTTGGAGCTGAATGAGAAGGTTGAGAATTTGGGCTTGGATGGAGACGTCCAGGGCGGACACCGGTTCGTCAGCCACTATGAGTTCGGGCTTCAGGGCAAGTGCTCGAGCTATTCCCAAACGCTGGCGTTGGCCGCCGCTGAATTCATGTGGGTAGCGATCCAAGTGTTCAGGACCTAACCCCACCTCGGCTAGGATCTCTGTCACCCAAGCCCGGCGTTCGTTTTTGTCACCCAGGCGATGTATCACGTAGGGCTCTTCCAAAAGGCGTCGCACGGTCATGCGGGGATTGAGGGAGGAGTAAGGGTCCTGGAAGATGATCTGCATCCGGCGGCGCAGTTCTTTGAGGCGGTTTGCCGGCAGCCGGTGGAGGTTCTCACCAGCAAACCTGACTTCCCCCTTACTGGGCGCCAAAAGAGCCAAGAGAAGAAGCCCCAAGGTGGATTTACCGCAGCCGGATTCTCCCACCAGACCTAAAGTTTCTCCGGCCCGAATCGTCAAGTTGACGCCATCCACCGCCTTCAGGACTGGCCCTTTCCTCCACGGGCCGGCTACGCGGAAATAGCGACAGAGATTATAGGTTGCCAGCAGAATCTCGGTCATTTTCCAAGATATTCTTTTTAGGACGGAGGCTCATCATTTGAACCTTGAACTTTTATTCCTGAATTCTTGATCATTTTTGCATAACCAACAGAGCACCCGGTGGTTCGGTTCGACCTCCACCCAAGGGGGGGGTTCCTGGCAGCGGGGCGTTTCGTGGGAACAGCGTTCCCTGAAAAAGCAACCCCTCGGTGGCTGGTAAAGGTTGGGCACCTGACCGGGAATACCGGCTAAGGTGCCGCCGGGGGGTTGGTCAAAATCCAGTTTGGGTACCGAAGCCAATAATCCTTGAGTATAAGGGTGGCAGGGATTTTGGAAAAGGTCGATAGTAGATCCCGTCTCCATGATCAGGCCGGCGTACATTACGGCCACTCTATCCGCACTCTGGGCCACTATTCCCAGGTTGTGGGTAATGAGCAACACCGCCAACCCCAAATCCTTCTTAAGTTTTGTTAGAAGGGCCAGGATTTGGGACTGGATGGTGACATCTAAGGCGGTGGTAGGTTCGTCGGCGATGAGGATATCAGGGGCGCAGGCCAAGGCCATGGCGATGAGCACACGTTGGCGCAAGCCTCCGGAAAGCTGGTGAGGATATTGGCTGAGGTGGCGGTTCGGTTCCGGCAGGCCTACCGGAGTAAGGGCCCGGGCGGCTTCCCGCCAGGCTTGCCGGGTGCTAAGACCGCGGTGTAGCTTCAGACTTTCCGCCACCTGGTCGCCGATGGTGAGCACCGGATTAAGAGCGGTCATGGGTTCCTGGAAGACCATGGCAATGCGGTTGCCACGCACCTGTCGCAGGCGCTCTTCCGAAAGGCGCAGGAGATTTTCGTCGGCAAAGCGAATCTCTCCGGACAGCTCAGCAGTGCACGGCAATAGACGCAAGATGGCCAGCGCAGTGACGGTCTTGCCGCAACCGGATTCCCCCACCAACCCCAAGGTCTCGCCCCTCTTAAGGTTCAAGCTCACTCCGCCCACGGCCTGGAGAAGGCCGGTTGGGGTGTGAAATCGTACGGCAAGATTATGGATGTCAAGCATGAAGTCCTGAATACCTACCGAGATTAAGGCTGGCGATCTTCGAGAGGAATCTGAATGGTAAAGGTGGAGCCTTGTCCAGGAGCGCTGTCTGCCAAGAGGCAACCCCCATGCTCCTGGGCGATATTTTGGCAGATGGCCAGTCCCAAGCCGGTCCCTTTTTCTTTGGTGGTGAAGTAGGGCTGAAAGATTTTGGCCTTCACCTCCGGAGTCATACCCCTTCCCGTGTCAGTGATGCTGACTTCCACTTGCTCGCCCTGCAGCCGCGTGGTTAGCGTAAGATCGCCGCCCTCAGGCATGGCCTCTATGGCGTTCTTTATCAGGTTGATCAAGAGCTGACGCATCTGCTCAGGGTCAAAATTGACCTCGGGCATTTCCTTTTGCCGGGCTTCGTGCACCCTTATGTGGTGGTCCTGAAAACTCTCCTGAAAGAACTCCAGTACCTCGTTCAGTAGCCTGTCCAGATTCCCCGGGCTTTTCCGGGGGGCCGGCAGACGTACAAAATCCCGCATCTCGGCAATCATGGCCTCCAGGCGCTCCACCTCCTGGGTGATGATGGTAAGTTTTTTTTGCGACTTCTCTGTCAGTCCCGGTGTCCTTGCCAGTTGCCGGGCAAAGCCGCCGATAACCGCCAGGGGGTTTTTGATCTCATGGGCGATGTGGCTGACGGTGTTGCCGATGGTCGCCAGGCGCTCGCTTTGCAGCAGGCGTTCCTCCATCCTTTTGTATTCGCTGATATCCCGGATAATGCCGGTAAAGTAGAGGCGGCCGTTTATATTGGCCACCGAAAAAGAGATGCTCATGGGAAACTCCGCACCGTCCTGGCGCTGGGCCGAAAGTTGGACATGCTTGCCGATAAACCTGGGCTGCCGGGTGGCGATAAAGCGGCGCACGTACTCCCTATGCATCTCCTTATGGGGCGGCGGGATGATGAGGCTCAGATCCTGCCCCAGAGCCTGCTGGCGGGTATAGCCGAAAATTTTTTCCGCTCCGTAGTTGTAAGCAATAATACTGTGGTTTTCGTCGATGGTGACGATGCCGTCAGCAGCGTTAATGAGGATGTTGGCGTTAATTTCATGCTTTTGGCGTACTTCTTGAAATTGACAGAGTATCTTTTCCAGATAAGGGATTCCCGGGCCGGTGACGAGGTGGGGCAGACTTTCAGAAGTTAGCTGGGGCAATCCTGCAGTCCGGTTCTGCCAGTCCAGAATCAGGTCGAAGCCTCGGGGG
The DNA here is from genome assembly GCA_020722205.1 of Desulfobacca acetoxidans. Classification (GTDB taxonomy): domain Bacteria; phylum Desulfobacterota; class Desulfobaccia; order Desulfobaccales; family 0-14-0-80-60-11; genus DYLF01. Next base: position 25,958 of record DYLF01000021.1, on the reverse strand, counting down.
ATAAGATCAGAGAGCTTCCTGACCGGCATCAACACCTTCTCTGAAACGAGACCGAGGCGCAGGGCCTCTGGTTGCAGTTCCAGATGGGGGTTAGGCGGGGGAAGCGGCTTCGGTGGCCCACCACCCGAGAAGAACTCCACTTCCACGAGGGGATAGCCTATTACCGAAAAAGGCAAGGCCAAGGGCATAACACTTGCCTCTTCCCGCTCGATGATGATGGCAATGCGGATAACCCTGGACTCGGCGTCCTGGTCCTGGGACGGGTGGTTCAACCGAACAACTCCTCCGACAGACGGTTCAGGGACGGCAGACCCTGAATCTCCGAGGGAAACAGCGGGACCAGGGCCCGCACCTGGCCGTTGAAGAGTTGCCAAATGGTTTTCAGGTGCTCAGCCTGCATATCCAAACGGTTTCTGATGAATTCAGGAAGGGCGGCGCGGTCTCCAGAAGGCAGCAAGCCGTTGACGATGATGCCACCCACCGGAATGCCGAAGTCCTGAAACCACTGTAGAAACCGCGTGATCACCGCAATAGGCAGGGCCTCCGGGAGGGTGATGAAGAAGAAGGCGGTAAGGGCTGGATCGGTGAGGAGCTCCCGGGCGCGGTCCAAACGTTGCCGCAGGTTCACCAGGTAATTCATAAGGGGGTCAGCTTCTTCCTTTTTCTTGGTAAACGACAGCAGTTGCCGCAGAGATTTGGCCTCCTCCCGGCTTTTCACCATCTTGTCCACCCAGAGGGAATAAACCTTGGACATTCCCAATAGCCGCCTAGCGTTGGCGGTTGGCGCAGTGTCAAAAACATAAGTATCGAATTCCCCACCGAACATCAGGGTCAGCATGTTTTCGAACATCGCTGACTCTTCAAAGGCCGGATTGAGGGTGGCGGCTTCAACGAACTCCTCCGCCTTGAGCTGAATGTCGGCAAATCTGAGAAACCAGTTGATTTTGTCTTTGATCTCCCGGCGGGATTTTTCGATCGTCTCCTTGGTATCGATTTCATAGGCGAAACCGTGAGCCACCCCGGGCAGGGGGGTTATCTGGCCAAAAACCTCAAACCCGAGAAGACTGCTAAGAGAGTGCACCGGGTTGGTGGAGGCCAAAAGCGTCCGTCGGCCCTGGCGTGCCAGCCACACGGCGGTGGCTCCCGCTATGACGGTCTTACCGACGCCGCCTTTGCCTCCGAAGAAGAGAAACTTGAGGGAGGGTTTAGATTCCAGAAATTGCCGCATGCTGGTAGTAATTCCTGCTGTCATCACCCACCTCACCCACACAGATAATCGGAGATCCGGGAAATCATAGAGAGCCCGGTAACATCCCGCTCCAGCTCCGGCACATAAGCCAAAACCTGATCGCCGAAAGTTTGTTGAATTTCCGAAAGATACTGCTCCTGCATAGTTAAACGATGATGCAGGTATTCGGGAATGTCTTGGTCTTTGAGGTCTTCCGGGAGAACCCGGTTGACCACGTAGCCGGACAAAGGGACCTTGAAGCGGCTGAAAAGCTCAGCGGCTTTAAGAGTGTCGGCGATGATCATCCGCTCCGGCACCAGCACAAAGAAGAAGGCGGTCTTTTGCTGGTCAGTGAGAATCCGGGAACTCGTTTGGATGCGCTCCCGGATGTAGAGGAGCTCCGTCAGGATGGCATCCTCGTCCAGGGTCTGGTCCTTTCTTAAGTGGGCCGCCACCTGGTCGTATTCCCGCATCTGCTCCCGTAAGTGGGTGATCTTGGCGATCCAGGCATCGTACACCGTGGCCATAGACAGATAGTAGAGTGCGTGGCCCAAAGGCACCAGATCATAAATATAGTAGTCGTAGTCTCCGGACACGACAATATCTACCACCGCATCAAAGATGGCGCTTTCCTCCATGGCTGGCTCCGCCGAGGCCGCTTGGATGTATTGTTCCACCTCCTCGGGCAGTTCGGAGAAGCCGTACATGTCCCGAATTTTCTGACGGATTTCCTCCTGATAGGCCTTGACCCGCTGGTCTGCGTCGATTTCCTGGGCCCACAGGTTATCGGTAATCTGAACCTGGCCTTTGCCGAAGATGTCCTGCTTAAAGATATCGCTCAGGGACGCTTGGGGGTCCACTGAGAACACCAACACTTTGTAACCTTGTTGGGCCAGATAAGAACCGACGGCGGCGGAAAAGGTGGTTTTGCCGAGGCCGCCCTTGCCGCCGAACATCAGGTAGCGCCTGTCCGGATGTGCTTTGAGGAAGTCGGCGAGAGAGATGGTAAACCTCCTTAAATCAGTGGTCGGCGATCAGTGATCATCAAACTTACATTAAACTAAGAGCAAAGGCCGTTAGATTCTGGCTTATTGGTAAAAGTCTCCTTAGGCTAAGGCATCGGTGAGATCTTTTTCCCGCAGCATGCGCCGTTTCCAAGTGGCGATTTGGGGCACCACGTAAGGCAGTAGCCTCAGGGAATAGTAAGGCGGCAGGAGGGGCACCCCCAGCATGTCCCCCATGGTCACCAGGATAAACAAATGCTCCATACTGGCCCGCGTCTTCAAGGCAAATCGCGCCGAATCATGGGCGGCCATGCCATAGATAAATTCCCTGATAACCTGAAAAAAACCACCTTTTTTGGGGTTATCCGATTTTTGTTTTCTGTTTTCCGTCATGTTGATTAACCTCGGATAATAAGCTACAGCCTATGAGGATTATACTATAGGCAATCGGCAGCTTAATAGCCGCTAGCCGTTATCCCCGAGCTTGTTCTTTTTACTGCCCTCCGCCCCCGGCAACTGCTTCTCCGGCCGCCTGGGGATGTCTGATCCGGTTCAGTGCCTTAATGCCATCCACCAAGAGAATTATGGCGGCGATAACCAGGAAGATGGCCACTACTCCCATAAGGCCGTTGCCCACCAAAGCTTGCAATTTTGTCTGCCCGGCAGGCACCGCGACTTCTCCCCGCATGACTTTGCCCAGGAGATTGTAGGCCGTGTAAATCAGGGCGCAAATGGTGGTGATAAACATAAACCACATGGGAATGATAGTAAAGATGGCCTTTTTCCCTTGGGAGATGAGCCAGATCGAGGCAATTAACAACGCCAGGGAGGAGAGCAGTTGATTGGCGCCGCCGAACAATACCCACAGATACTGCCACCATCCTGTTTGCACCAGCAGCAGCGTCAGCAAGGCCGCAATCAGGGTGGCCAGAGGACCGTTGCGGAGCGCAGGGTGAAAGTCCCCCACCAGCTCAATGGCGGCGATCTTCATAAAGCGCAGCACCAGTTGCATGACGGTGATGGCCACCACCACGATAATGACCGTGCCCAGGATCTTGCCGAAGCCTTGAGGTAACCCGATCATGGATAAAAAGTTGCTCAACCCAGTGGCAAACACCAAACCTGGACTTATCTTGACCAGCTTCTGATATTCACCGAAAGACATGGCGGCGGCGGCGGTCATCAAGGCTACCACCGCCAGCAGCATTTCAACAAACATGGAGCCAGCCAGCACCGGTTTGGCGTCAGTCTCATATTCCAACTGGCGGCAGGTGCCGCAGGAGGACACCATGGCATGCCAGCCGGAAATGGCTCCGCAGGCAATGGTAACAAAAAGAATGGGCCACAAGGGTCCAATGCCGATGACGAATTTATTGTAAGCCGGAGCCTGCACCGGCGGCAAGCCGATGATGATGCCGAGGATGCCCCCCACCAGTCCGAACATGACAACATAAAAGGCCACATAATTGAGGGGCAACGCAAAGCGCCAGATAGGAGCAATGGCGCTAAGATAGCAAAAGCCTACGGCAAATATTCCCCATAGGAGCTTGCTCTGCGCAAGAGTACTCCCCACTATAACCGGCGCCGGCAGCCATTCTCCCAATTTGATGCCAAAGAAGGCCAGGGCTACGCAGACTACTGTCATGACCAAGACATTGATACGCCACCGGTAAATCATCTGCCCGGCCAGAAGGCCGGCGCCTCCCAAAACCAGTATAGCCACCGCTCCGGAGGTCAGCTTGATCAAGGTCATGGCGATCACCGCCCCAAAAGCCCCGGCGATGAGCAAAAGATAAAAATAAATAAAGGACATCAGAATGATTCGGGCTCGGGGAGAAACCAGCTTGTAAGACAGTGCTCCAAGGGAGATGCCGTCGTTGCGCAGAGCCACCATGCCCGACACATAATCATGCACCCAACCGATGAATAAGACACCCAGAAAAAGCCACAATAATGCTGGTAGCCAACCCCACTGCAAGGCCGTGATGGCCCCCACTATCGGTCCAGCTCCGGCAATGCTCTTGAATTGGTAGCCGAACAAAATATTTCTGGGAGTGGGCATGTAATCCACCCCGTCCATGTACATCCTGGCCGGCGTGATTTTTTGCGGATCAGCTTGAAAGACCTCCCGGTCAATCTTGCCGGCATACCAGCGGTAGCCGAAAAAGACTACCCCCAAGGCTCCAAGGATGACAATCAGTGCATTCATAATCCCAACCCCCTTACGACAAGATTATTATCTGCCTAATGCAGCCCGTGATCAGTTACCTTTTATCAATGATCAGCGAACAATTACAGGGGATTTATGGATGAATCCTAACCTCCCTATGCACTCTGTCCTAAAGGGGGTGGCAGATTAAGATACCTTGGTAATGCGTAGGTTACCTGCTTCTGCAACATCCGAACTCCGATCTCCAGTCCACACCCCCGAATTCACAATATTGAATCCCAAGCCCCGAGTCCCGTCTGCTAACCATCGAAGTGCTTGAATACCAAACAGGCATTCGTGCCCCCAAAGCCGAAGGAATTGGACATAGCATAACGGACCTTGGCTTTTCTGGCCTGGTGAGGGACATAATCCAGACCGGCACATTTAGGATCCACTTCATTAAGATTGATAGTGGGCGGCACAACACCATCCCGAATGCTCAGAATGGTAAAGATGGCCTCCACCGCCCCGGCAGCTCCTAAAAGATGGCCGGTCATGGATTTGGTGCCACTCACCAGAAGGTGGGAAGTTGCGTTGTGAAAAAGTTCCTTCAAGGCATTAGCTTCGTTATTGTCACCTACCTGGGTGGAGGTGGCATGGGGGTTGACGTAATCAATTTCTTCCGGCTTGATTTCAGCATCCCGCAAAGCCAGTCGCATGCAGCGTTTGGCACCTTCCATGTGCGGATCGGTGATATGATGGGCGTCGCCGGTCATCCCAAAACCGATGATCTCGGCATAGATGTTGGCGCCTCGACGCAGGGCATGATCCAGCGCTTCCAATACCAGGACGCCGGCGCCTTCAGACATCACAAAGCCATTCCGTTTAACTTCAAAGGGGCGACTGGCTACCTCCGGGCGGTCATTATAGCCAGTGGCCAGCGCTCCCATGCGGTAAAAGCCGGTGATCGTGAGGGGAGTGAGAGCGGCCTCGCTGCCCCCGGCGGCCATAAGGTCCGCTTCCCCTAATTGCACGGACCGGAAGGCCATGCCAATAGCGTGGGAACCCGCAGCGCAGGCGGTGGACAAAGCAATATTGGGACCCTTGGCTTTAAAGCTGATGGAGACGTTCCCCGCTGCCAGGTTGGGGATCATCTTCGGCACCAGAAAGGGCGACACCCGTCGGACCCCCTCGGCAATGAGCTTTAGCATGGACTCCTCCCAGGAACTTACTCCGCCCATGCCGCTGGCAATGATAACTCCGGCCCTTTCCGGGTCCTCCTCCTCCAAGTTCAGGCCGCTGTCCTGGATGGCCTCCAGTGAGGCAGCCAAGGCAAACTGGGTAAAGCGGTCGGTGTACTTGATCTGCTTTATGTCCTCTTTGGTCACTTCGTTCTTACGAGCCTGCAGAATCTGCTTCAGATCGAATCCTACGATCTCCCCACCAATCATGGGAAAGTCTTCCGGAGCGCGATAGGGCATCATCAGTTTTTCGTCAAAGGCCTTGATTCGCCTTACTCCTGACTGCCCGGCCAACAGTTTTTGCCACACCGTGGGGACATCTAATCCCATGGAGGTCACCATCCCTAAACCGGTAACCACCACTCTTCGTAGTCCCATGGTTCTTTTGATCGACATTAACTCAACCTCCCCCAATTCACAAGCTAACCTGACAAGCGAATGACTTGCCTGATTTTCTGGCAACGGCGATTTTTCAGCCTCAGACTTTGCCTCGGGTTAGATGCTTCCTCCTGTAAGCTATAATTTTCTAAGCTTACCTATGATTTCATACCGATGTCAACTTCTAATACCATAGATATCCAACAAAAGCACGAGTTCCTGGCTTTTACCCGGACATGAAAAAAATATTTACATTTGCCGACTTTTTGAGATAGAATTCCCCCGTTCGGGGGAATATCCGCGCTTTCACTGAAAGCCTGCCGTTTCAATCTGTAAAGAAAACAGTGAGGACAAGCCATGAAATGTAAGGTCAACCCCTATTATATGGAAAGGCTTTATTCTTTTTACTGTCCCTTCTATGATTACGTATTTGGACAATTGCTCGGCCCTGGCCGCCGCCAATGTTTCGACTACCTGCCCCGCCGACCACACCAGAAAATCCTGGAGATCGGCGTCGGGCCAGGCTCCACCTTGGAATTGTATCCACCCCACAATGACATCATCGGCATCGATATCTCGGCTTCCATGATCGAACGAGCCCAGAAGAAGGCAGCTACTCTCAACAACGGTAACTCCTTCACTTTTCTGGTCATGGACGCCAACCGTCTTGATTTTCCGGACAACACGTTCGATGTGGTTATGGCGGCCTATGTCATCACCACGGTCCAGAACCCCCACCAAGTCTGCCAAGAGGTCCTCCGAGTGCTCAAGCCTGGGGGACGCATCATCTTCGTCAACCACACTCGCAGCCAGAACGGCAGCTACTGGGGGAGGATCGAAGACTTGCTGGCGCCGGTCTTTGTACGTATCGGGTTCACCACCGACCTGGATGTCATCAGGGTCATGAAAGAAAGCGGCATCATTGTGCAACAGGCCATCAGATGCAATCTACTGAACACCGGTCGCATCATCCTGGGTACCAAAGATTGAAGTGAGGCAAGCTCCCGCCCAAAAAGCGAGACCATTAAATGAGGATGGGCCGGGTGTGTCTCATGTTCCCACCAATGGTTGTTGATCATAGATGCCATTCAATTTTGTATCCCAAATCATCAAGGGAGAGGGGCAGAAGAGCGGCTACGGGGCCAACCGCTAACCAGACCACCGCCAATATAAACCCCAGTTTTCAGGCGGGGCTGTCTTTTTAGGAGACCATTGTGAAAATAACGCCCACCTCATTTGTCACTATAGAATTTCTCATCCGCCTTGAAGGACAACAGTTGGTTCCGGTAAGCGGGCAGCCGCAAAGACTTTCTTTCTGTCTGGGCCAAGGGGTACTCCCTCCCGATCTGGAAGAAACCATGCTCGGCCTTTCCATAAATGATTCCAGGGTGGTAAGGCTCACGGCTGCCCAAGCTTTTGGCGAAATCCATCCTGAACTCATTCAGAATGTGCCCCTCTCAGACTTCGAACCAGCAGAGGAACTAGAAACGGGGATGGTTTTTGAAGACGAGGACGATGAAGGTCATACCTTCTCTTTTGTTATTAAAGAAGTGAAAGACGATATCGTAGTCATTGATTTCAACCATCCTCTGGCCGGGAGAGATCTGGAAGTGGCGTTTACCGTGCGGGAGGTACGGGAGGCCACCCAGGCCGATCTCGAGCAGTATATTTGCCCCACCTGCCAGCAAGGCAAACCCCATCAGCATTAAATATGGTACCAGAGGGGTGAAGGCGGAAAGGGAGGCGAAGAAAAGATGAGCGCTCCCTGGACCAGGCATTATGACACAGGGGTCCCCCTGGAAGTTGCGCTGCCCGACGTCACCATCCCCTGGCTGTTGCAACAAGCCGCGGAGAAACTCCCCCAGGCGCCGGCGGTGAACTTTCTGGGGTATACCCTGCCTTTTGCAGTGTTTCGGGATCAGACAGCCAGAATCGCCCAGTCCTTTGCCGACCAGGGGCTTGGCAAGGGCGAGCGTGTGGCCATAATGCTGCCCAATTGTCCCCAACTTATGATCTCCTATTACGCCGCCCTCCATTTGGGGGCGGTGGTTGTGCTCCTCAATCCTATGCTCAGCCCCAAGGAGATTTCCTTCCAATTAGAGGACTCCGGTGCTCAGCGTTTGATTGTCTTAGATCATTTCCTCCCCAAGGTGGAGGAGTTGCAGAAACACCTGGCTTTGTCACACCTGATTGTTACAGGTCTGGCGGAATACCTGCCTTGGCCACTTTCCTGGCTCTATCCTCTGAAAGCCAGATGGCAGAAACTCCCTTTGGGTTTTCGGGCGGGGCCACACCGCTACTCCTGGCAGGATCTGTTGGCATCGCGTCCCTTCCGAGGACCCATCCAGGCGGTTCCGGACGATCTGGCCCTGCTGCAATACACCGGAGGGACCACGGGTGTCCCCAAGGCAGCCATGCTTACCCATCGAAATCTCATGGCTAACGCCGTCCAGATCAACGCTTGGCTCCCCCGGGTTCGATACGGCGAAGAGCGGGTGGTGGCCTTGCTCCCCTTCTTCCATGTCTTCGGCCTCACAGCCTGCCTCAATTGGCCATTCTCCCAAGGCGCTATGGTTATAGTGCTCCCTCGCTTCGAGATCAGTAGCTTTTACCAGACCCTGAGAAAGTACCGGCCCACTGTGCTGCCCGGCGTCCCCACCCTGTTTGTGGCCCTGAACAATTATCCCCCCCTCAGCCGATTGGATCTTTCGGCTCTCTGGGCCTGTATCAGCGGGTCGGCTCCCTTGCCCCTGGAGGTGCGGAAGCGCTTCGAGCAACTTACCGGCTGTCGTATTTTGGAGGGTTATGGACTCACCGAAGCCAGCCCCGTAACCCACCTCAATCCTTTAAATGGAGAACATCCGCCCGGCAGCATAGGGTTGCCTTTTCCCAGTACCCAGGCCCGCATCATGGACCAGGAAACTGGTACCAGAGAGCTCCCCATTGGAGAAGTGGGGGAACTTGTGGTCAAGGGACCACAGGTCATGAGGAGCTTCTGGCAAAGGCCCGAAGAGACCGCGTTGGCCTTGCGGGACGGCTGGCTCTATACCGGTGATCTGGCGCGAATGGATGAGAGGGGCTATTTTTATATTATTGACCGCAAAAAGGATATAATCATTGACGGGGGCTTTAAAATCTACCCTCGGGAAATAGAGGAAGTGCTCTACCAGCACCGTGGAATCAAAGAGGCGGTGGCCCTCGGGGTGCCGGATGCCTACCGGGGGGAAGTGGTCAAGGTGGTCATCGTACCTAAAAATGGTGTCAAGCTTACGACGGAGGAGATTCTGGCATTCTTGAAACCACTCTTGGCCAGCTACAAGCTCCCCAAGATCGTTGAGTTCCGGTCGGAGTTGCCCAAGAGCACCGTGGGCAAAGTACTGCGCCGCATTATGCGAGAAGAAGTCATTACCGTAGGCCGTAAGCACCTAGCAGATTGTATTCACCAAAAACTGAAAACGTGATATGACTCTGAAGCGCAGGTTGCGCTATTGTTGGTTAAAATTTCGACGTCTCCAAGGCAACCCTCAAAAGCTGGCCTGGGGCATGGCCTTGGGGGTGTTCATTGGGATGACCCCCACGATCCCTTTTCATACCGTCATGGCCCTGACCATGGCTCCTCTCCTGCGGGTATCTCCCGTGACCGCTTACCTGGGTATCTGGGTTAGTAATCCTATAACCATAGTTCCTCACTACCTTTTGTGCTATGAAATCGGTTGCCTAGTGTTTCTCCGAGGTGAATGTCTTCATCTGCCCAAAACCTTCGATATACACTCCATGCTCCATTTAATCTGGCAGGGAGGACTGACCTTGCAACTGGGTGGCCTGATTCTGGCCTTACCATCTGCCGTCATTGCTTATTTCCTGACCCTATGGGGCATAAAACGCTACCGTAAGGGGCGGGGCGGGAGAATTCCCAAGTTTGTCATTTCCTCATCCTCCAACCATCCTCAAGCGTCTGGGCCACAGGTCTAAGAAGTCCCTGGGACAGCATTTTCTCCTCTACCCGCATCAGGCTCGCCGCCTGGCTGAGGCTCTGGACCCCCCGGAAGACGCAGTTATTGTGGAAATCGGGGGAGGACTGGGGGCGCTTAGCCGTTATCTGGCTGAAAGAGCTAGCAGTCTCCTGGTTTTAGAAACCGATCCAACCCTCGCGGCTTTCCTGGAGAAAGAAGTCTTTGCCCATCACCCCCAGGTAACCGTCCTCTGCCAGGATGTCCTCCTCTTTGATTTTCTGGCCTTTTACCGCAAAGTGGGTTCTCCCCTCCAGGTGACAGGCAATCTTCCTTACCAAATCACTTCACCGGTGCTTTTTAAACTGATCGAAGAAAAGGCCGCGCTAAGCCAAGCGGTTCTCATGGTGCAGCAGGAAGTTGGGACCCGACTCCTGGCCAGCCCCGGCAGCAAAGAATACGGCATCTTGACGGTGCTCCTACAGTACCATTTCGCCGTCACCCGTCTCTTTTCCCTGGGGCCGGCCAACTTTTACCCGACCCCCCGGGTGGACTCGGTGGTGCTGCGATTGGCGCCCCGGCAACCGGAGCCAGCGGCCGTTGACGTGAAACTTTTGGCCCGGACGGTCAAAGCGGCCTTTGGCATGCGCCGCAAGACTTTGAAAAACACGCTGGTGGCCAAAGCTCCTGATTTCGGCTTGACTAAAGAACAGATGCGGGGCATTTTGACCGACTTGGAGATCGACCCTTCCCGCCGGGGCGAGACTCTGACCTTGGCCCAGTTCGTCCTTCTGAGCAACCGGCTTGCCCAAATCAGGCCCAGATGATACCTTTCTCTCTCAATTGTTAATGATGTTCGGCCCCTGTGGTGTGGCCGCCGGCAGCTAAATAAAGCGCCTGCTCCTGACCGGGGTTGGACAAGGTATAAGTAGCGTCGCCTTTAAGGTAGAAAGCATTTCCGGGTTGTAGTTCCTGAGCTCCGTTTGGTCCGGTAACCACCGCCTGACCAGACACCAGACAGATGATCTCTTCGTGCCCTTGGCCTGGGTTGAGAATCCGCCCAGTTTGCCCGGGCTCAAGATAGCCGAAGATTAGATAACAGTCATGGGTTTTAAGATCCAGACTGCCCAAAACCGTCTCGCCACCTTCATCCCTGGCTCTCTGCCACAAATTAAAAATTTTTAGCATAGTTCCCTTTCTGTAGCCACCTCCCTTTGACGGGTAGCGGTCTTGTAAGATTTACGAGTCTTATTTCACAAACCTTGTCGGGTTCACCCCATATCGGGCGCACATCACCGGATCGGGAGCCAACCCGCCGCCGGCCCGGTAACGGCAGCCGCCCCGGCACACCCGCAGATGGGGACAGGGAGCACATTCTAAGTCTTTTAGTGGAATGTGGAACAGTCGCCGCCAACAAACCTCTAGACCTTCCTGCCAAAGTCCCAGTGGTTGATAAGCGTAAAGGCCGCATTTGGCTACTTTTCCAGAGGGCAACACTGCCGCCAGATGGTGCCCGCAGGCAAAATCTTCATCAGAGCTGTGGCTGGACGACCCGAAGCCCAATTCCATAAAAGGCGCCGCCACTGCCGGCGCCACCCACAGCTCGGGATGAGCCGACCAACGGCCCGTCGCACAGGGCACGTCCAGACTCCATTCCTTAACCTGCCATTTCTGCAAAAGCCTTCCCAACTCTTCGAGTTCCTGGAGATTCCCGGCGTGGATCATGGTGGCCACGGAAAGGTCGAACCCAAACTCCCTCGCTGCCTTGAGACCGGCCGTGACTCTGGCCCAACTCCCTACCCCCCGCAGGAGGTCGTGGCCCGACTCCAAACCATCCAAGCTTACCTGGATTTCTTGAACCTTAAGGCCCTTCAAGATCTCCGGAGTAAGTAACAACCCGTTGGTCAGGAGGACAAAACGCAACTCAAATTCAGGCAGGCGCTGGTTTAGCTCCCCCCACCAAGGATATAGCAAAGGCTCCCCCCCGGATAAAAGCACCCTAAGTCCCTGCAACTCTTCAAACTCCTGCAGGATAGCCAGGGTGTCAGCCAATGGCAGGTCGGCGGTTCCGGCCTCTCCTAAGTAGCAGTGGACACAGCGTGAGTTGCACCGCTCAGTAAGCATTAGCTCCAGATAACGCCAAGAGGGTATGGGGGATGGGCGCCAAGATAACTGCCGCCGGTATGGTTCCCACATACAGGCCATCAGGGACTCTCGAAAGAGAAAATTTAAAAATTCTGGATCAGCTTTGGCCCCCCAACCCGGATTAGCTCCATCACAGCGTTCTAAGAAGCTGAAGGCTTCTTCATTCAGCTCATAAAGATCATCCGCCGAGCGGTCATAGAGGAAAGGAGATTCCAATCGTCGCAAAGACACATGCTCCGCCAGGCGAAGGTAACCTGCTTTTTTGAATTCATCCCAGGTCTGCCGCACTTCACTGGCCGAAAAAGCCCCGACTACCAGCAGTCCACCAAGCGCCTTGAGAGCCCCGCAAGGAGAGAATTCTGAATCAGCGGAATGGGCGGCAAAATCACAGCCATGCTTCCGAAAGACACAAAAATGACAAATCAGACACCTTAAAATCTCATAATCATAATTCTCGCCGAACTTTTTCGCAGAAATGGCTGCCAGGGCCGATGCCACCCGGGGCTCACGGAATTCCCAAAAAGAAAGCAGTTCATGGGCTAGACATCTCTCTCCTTCTTTTCTGTCCGCCTTGTAATAATCGCACCATGTTCGACAAAGATTTAAACGCACTTTTCCCCCGATAAACAAAGGGGACGCCGTGGCGTCCCCTTTGGAGTCGACTTGAGGTGGATTAACAGGATTTCTTACACTTGCACAGACCCTGGGCCGCTTTCTCGATTTTCTTGATCTTCATGATCCGTCCTCCTTCATGGAGTATTTATTTATATTTTAAAACATGGCCTAGCTATTGTCAAGGAAACATTCCTGCTAACCAAAGGGTTCTGGGTGCTTAATCAAGAGTCATGAGTTTGTCAAACAAAAAGAACTTTTTCGCAATTTTAGGTGGGCTGCAGACTCATGGGGGGGGTGATATGGTAAATTATCAACGATCAATCTCAAATTTCCGGCCATCACCTTGTGATCACTGGTTAGTAGCATCTGTCTGTTTTTGACGTTATACTCATGGCGGGAGGATGATTGGGGCGTTGAACTGGTGGCTTCTCTTAGCTTTGGGCTCAGCCCTGGGGACCGCCGGGGCGGATGCCGTGATCAAACGTTTCTTCAGTGACTTAAGCCCCTACGCCATGAGCTTGGCCCAATGGCTATATGCCCTGCCTTTTCTATTGGCCTTGGGTCTGTTTATGCCTTGGCCGGATTTGGACTACACCTTCTGGTTGGCGGTGTCAGCCGCCCTGCCCCTGGAACTTGCAGCCACCCTCCTTTATATGAGGGCCCTGAAAACTTGCCACTTGTCCCTGTGCATCCCTTTGCTGGCCTTCACCCCTGTGTTCATGATCCTTACCGGCTGGGTGCTTTTAGGAGAAGCTTTGACATCATGGGGGCTGGCGGGCATTCTCCTGATCTCCTGCGGTGCCTACCTCATAAGCCTTAGGGGGGAAGGCAGGGGATTATTGGCGCCACTAATCAACCTTATACAGGAACAGGGCGCCATCCTGATGCTGATCGTGGCGGCCATCTACTCCTGCACCGCTTCTTTGGGTAAATTGGCCATTCTCCATTCCGAGCCGGTCTTTTTTGGCGTAGCCTACCCGTTGGGCTTTTCCGGCATCATGCTCCTCGGCTATCCCATGAGTCGTCCGCGCCCCGGTACGATTTTGTGGGCTCGCTTTAAAACCGGGGTGCTGGTGGGAGCCTTTTTGGCCGCCAGCATTTTATGCCATGTCTTCGGCATGGTGATGGCCCCAGCCGCTTATCTGATTGCTGTCAAACGTCTGAGTATTCTGTTCAGCGTCTTGTTGGGCGGCTTCTGGCTCCAGGAAAGGCCTTTTCTGCCACGTCTGCTGGGGGCAGGGCTGATGGTGACCGGAGTGGCGGCAGTTGCTGTCGGCAGATAATTCAAGATTCAACCCTAAAATGACCGATTTATTTCTGGCTTGGTATGATATAATTTAATAACCTATTGTTATTACTGATTATATGATTATTGCTACTTTGCTCAGTCAAAACCCAGTGGGTGCGAGGTTATTACACAAAACTACTAAGGCTCCAAGAAATGACACTATCAAGGTTATTGACCCAGTTAAAGGAACTCTGACACCTTGACCGCTAGCGGTGGTCTGAGCCTTTTTGTAGTAAATCTTCGGAACATCGCCATTCTTCCGGTCTTGGTACGGCTTTTTGGCTCCCCGCGCCGCAGTTCCAAGGGGCAACCGGTGTCGGAAATTTTCAAGCAGATGTATTTGTTTACTGATAGATGGTACCAGCCGACATCTGATTTATTTTGATGCCCTGAAAAAAAGATGAATATGTTAACCTAAGATAGATACAAATCTCTCTTGAAACGAGGAGAAGTTTTCAGGTTGTTCAAAATATGCCCACAAGCGCATGGTCAGGGCCACCATTTTTTGCCGACTTGGAAACCACTTTGGTGGGTCGCATGGAGCGGCTTACTCGATGGCGCGTATTGGCATTGTCACTTTCCAGCAACTAGGTTTCCGCCTTGTTAACGACATGCCGGCAAAGCGGTATTACGTCGTGGTAGAAGGAGCAATTATCGGTACAGTGGATGTATCAGGGGCAAGCGATGCATTCCCAGAGTCGTTCAAAGGTAGCATGATCAGGGCCACCCACCACCCAGGCGACACTACGCCGTGGGCTACAGTCATAGGCTTTCCAAATCCAAACCTGGTTTTTTTTGATTGAAGGAATTGCCACAATTCATCCAGTTCCATCTCCCGGATTTCTTCCCGCATTGCCGGCTCCGGCAACTCTTCAGCTGCCCGGCGTACCCACTTGTAAGCGCCTACGCCCGAGACGCCAAATAGATTTCCGAGCCACCGAAAACTGGCCTTGCCGAAGCTGTATAGCAGGACGGCCAAGGCCTTGGTGACTTCCGAGCGGCCCCGGTTGGGGGTGGCGGTGAAGTTAAATCCGCACGATCGGCAGCGGTAACGCTGAAGCCCGCGCACAAAGCCATTCTTGACAAACGAGGCACTGCCACATTTCTTGCACGAAAGTTCCATAAGGCTACCTCCTGAATGGTTTTAACGGCTATTATAAAATAAAATCTATCTAAAGTAAACACCACACAAAAATTCCTTTCATTCACCTCCATCCGCCGCTATACTCAGCATGGCTATTTAAGCTAAACCAGAAACTTGAAAACCTAATACCTGAAACCTGAAACTTTCTGCGAAGGAAAAAAATAATGCCCGACCTTTTCAACTTTGCCGATGACCTGGGTCCGGCCAAAGTAATCCATCTCTATGAACCGTCTGTGAAGCTGAAAGCCGTTCTGGTAGTGGACAATGTCGCCCTCGGACCGGCCCTCGGTGGCATCCGCCTGGCGCCAGACGTCACCACCGATGAGTGCTTCCGCCTGGCGCGGGCCATGACCCTGAAAAACGCCGCCGCCGGTCTCCCCCACGGCGGCGGGAAAGTGGTGCTCTCCGGCGACCCCAAGATGCCCAAGCCTGACAAGGAACGCCTGATCCGGGCCCTGGCCTGCTCCCTTAAGGACATCAGAGAATATATCATGGCCCCGGATATGGGTACCGATGAGGAATGCATGGCCTGGATCAAAGACGAAGGCAACCGGGTGGCTGGGTTGCCATCAGAAATCGGCGGCATCCCCCTGGATGAAATCGGTGCCACCGGCTGGGGATTGCGCCATGCCACAGAGGTGGCCCTGGACTATCTGGATCTAAAACTGAAACAGGCCCGGGTGGTGGTCCAGGGTTTTGGCGCGGTGGGAAAAAACGTCGCTCATTTTTTGGCTAAGAAGAAAGCCACTCTGGTGGGAGTGGCGGATTCACAAGGGTCGGTTTACAAGGCTGACGGCCTCGAAGTGGACCAACTCCTCCAGCTCAAAGCCGCCGGCCGGAGCGTGATAGATTATCCCAGCGGGGACAAGTTTGACCGGGAGGCGGCCATCGATTTCCCCTGCGACATCTGGATCCCAGCGGCCCGCCCGGACGTCATCAACGAAGACAATGTGCACCGGTTGCAGACCAGACTGGTGGTGGAGGGGGCCAACATCCCACTCACCCCGGGGGCTGAAAAGATCCTCCACGAACGAGGCGTCCTGTGCGTCCCTGACTTCATCGCCAACTGCGGCGGCGTCATCTGTGCCGCCATGGAATACCGGGGCGCGCAAGCCAGCGAGGTTTTTAACGTCATCGCAGACAAGATCAAACACAATACCCGTCTGGTGCTGGAGATCTCAAAAAGCAAAAACATTCTGCCCCGGGAGGCCGCCATGAACCTGGCCCTCCAACGGGTGAAAACCGCCATGTCCTTCAAACGCTGGTCAATATTTTAAGGGGAGAGCTGGGGGAGCACACCGATTACCAAGGTTTTCGATGTATCGTATCCGCTTGCACGGCCGCGGCGGCCAAGGCATCAAGACGGCTGGCCGCCTTTTGGGTACCGCCTTCTTCCGGGAGGGCTTCGAGGTTCAGGACGCCCCCCGCTATGGCGCGGAACGCCGGGGCGCTCCCATCTTCGCCTACGTCCGGGCCTCCCGGAGCGCCATCAATCAGCGGGGCATCATCCGGAGGCCGGACTTGGTCATCGTGGTCGATGACACTCTGGTCACCATGCCCGTTGCCGGCGTTCTGGCCGGGGTCACCCCCGACACCGTTCTTTTGATCCACAGCTCCAAAACCGGGGAGCGCTGGCGCCAACGCCTGAACTTCCCCGGCTTGGTACTTGGCTTACCGGACGGCGCTGATCCTGAGCATCCCCTGGAACCCCGTTTCGTGGGCGCCGCCTGCATCGGTGCCGCTGCTCGCCTCCTGGGAGTCATCGCCCGCCCCACCCTAATCCAGGCCCTGCAACATGAATTAGCCCCTATGGGCGACACTGTAATGGCCCACAATCTAAAGGCGGCCATCAACGCCTACGACCTCTTCGCCGACCACACCGGCTGCGTCCAAGAAGGTAAGGACTCCCCGGCCATACATTACGACAAGCCTGCTTGGATCGAACTCCCTCCTGAGCCGGTGGCGGTGGCGGCTCCGGCCATCCAGGTCACAGCCACCAGTGAGGCCTTGCCCACCGGTCTGTGGCGCACCGTGCGCCCCGTCATCGATTATAAGCGTTGCCATAGCTGCCCCTGGATTTGCGGCACCCTGTGCCCGGATAGCACCATCAACGTAAATTCGGAAGGTTTCCCGGAAATCGACTACCAACACTGCAAAGGTTGCCTGATCTGCCTGGCCAGCTGCCCCCACCACGCCATCCAGGCAATCCCGGAGCAGGAATTCAATGAAACAGTTAAGGGAGGAGGCCAGCGCTCTTAGACCCCTGCCTTTCCTCAGACTCCCCCTCAAACCCTTCTGCGGAATGGGAGGAGATGCAGGGGAGGGAAGGGACCTCAGGTCTCTGTCCCCCCCCCAGAAAAAACCAGGAGACTCTGCATGAACCGCACCCTCTTGACCGGCAACGCCGCCGCCGCCTGGGCCGCTCGCCTGGCCAGGGTGGATTATGTCCCGGCCTTCCCCATCACCCCCCAGACGGAGATCCTCGAGACCCTGTCCGCCTGGATAGCTGACGGACTCATGGACAGCCGCCTGGTGATATTGGAATCCGAGCACTCCATGATGACCGCCGCCGGGGCCGCGGCCGCTACCGGGGTGCGGGTCTTCACAGCCACCTCCAGCCAGGGGTTGCTCTATGCCATAGAGATGCTCTACACCGTGGCCGGCTGGCGGGCGCCCTTCGTGCTGGTGAACGTCTCTCGGGGCCTGTCTGCTCCCATTACCTTGGAACCGGACCACAATGATATCCTGGCCACCCGGGACAGTGGCTTTCTTCAAATGCATTGCGCCACCTGCCAAGAGGTCCTGGACAGTGTGCTGATGGCTTTTCGCCTGGCCGAGGACAACCGGGTGCGCCTTCCGGTCATCGTCAATATGGACGGCTTTTATCTATCCTTCACCCGAGAGCCGGTCTGCATCCCCGCCGGTGAGATGGTACAGGATTTCCTCGGCCCCTTCGACCCCGGCCCCATCCGCTTCCGGGCCAGCGCCCCGGTCAGCCAGGCCGTGGCGGTGTTGGGGGGCTCCCCCTACTCCTACTTCCGCTACGAAACGCACCTGGCCGCACTTCAAGGCCTTGCCGCCTTTGAAGACCTGGTTGCCGACTTCTCTCGCCTCTTTCAACGCCGCTACCAAGCCGTGGAAGCATACCGCACCGACGACGCCGAAGTGGTTTTTATAATGATCGGCTCCTTTGCCACCAAGGCCATGGATGCCGTGGACCGTTTGCGGGAGGCCGGTCAATCCGTGGGCCTGGTGCGCCCGCGCCTCTTGCGTCCCTTCCCGGAACCTCAGCTCCGGCGCCTCTTGGCTGGGAAAAAGGGGGTGGCGGTTATCGACCAGAATCTGTCCCTGGGCAAAGGTGGCGTACTCTATGCCGAGGTGGCCTCAGCTCTGTACGGCCAACCCCAGGTCCCGGTTCTGGTGAGCTTCATCGGCGGTCTGGGCGGCCGGGATATCTCCCCCGAAGAGTTCTACGAGATGGCTACCATTACCCGCCAGGCTGCCGACACCGGCCAACCCCCTCCGCCCCGCCTCCTCTATACTGAAGAGGAGTTGCGGGAGGTCAGGAAACTCCAAACCATCGCCCACACCGAGCGGCAGCGATTGGGCTATCTGGTGGATACTTGAGATTCTGAGATAATGATTGTCGGCTTACAGTATGGCATTGCACCAATTTACCTTAAAATGCCTCCAACTTACAACTTATCCTGTTGATATTCTTTATTTCTTCAACCGAAAAGGGAAGACCGAAAACTACATCAGGGGGTCTTATGACAAAGTTTTTCCGCAT
>DYLF01000021.1:0-6926 GCA_020722205.1 Desulfobacca acetoxidans | reverse complement strand
GTGGATTATCAGCTCCAGCAAATGTTTGCGGCGGTAGGGGCTCCCCAACAATATCTTAGGCTCCAAGCTCAGCTTCGTCCAGAGAACGCCCCCATGGATAACGCCGAACTTGCCAACTTAAGGGCCCTTAAAGAGATCGGCCAGGAAACCGCCGAGAAGCGCTATCAAGATCTCAAGACCTTCGCCCAACTTCTGCTTAGCGATTAGAGCAGCTATTTTACGGATTAATACTTAAAGAGAATGGGTTGTAACTTTAACCAGCAATGAATAAATTCTCTTCCATCGTCAAGGCTGTCGCCCTTTTCTGCCTCCTGGCCCCCCTTGCCGTCCAAGCCCAAACTGGTCGTCTGGTAGACCACTGCCTCCATAGCCAGGCCTTGGCCGAAAACCTCTTGGGAGATGGCCCCGAGCACCTTGTCCTGGTGTATTTGCCCCCCCAGTATGACCAAGAACCGGGGCGGCGCTTCCCCGTGGTCTATCTCCTGCACCCCTACGGCGCCACCCCCCGCCTTTGGGTAAGCCCTGCTTTTGAGATTCATAAAACCCTGGACTCCCTGAACCGGGAAAAACAAGTCACCCCCTTCATTCTGGTCATGCCTGACGGCAGCAATCGCTACCGTGGCAGCTTCCATCTCAACTCCGCCGCCACCGGGCGCTGGGAGGATTTTCTGGCTCAGGAACTGGTTGACTACATCGATTCCACTTACCGCACCCTGCCTCAGCCAGCTTCCCGGGGTGTGGCAGGGCACTCCATGGGCGGCTATGGCGCACTCCTCACGGCCATGCGCCATCCAGAGAGATTCGGGGCTTGTTATGCCTTAAGCCCATGTTGCCTGGACTTTGAGGAGCAGTTTCTTAAAATCCTCAAAGAGCCAATGTTGGCCGCCTCCAAAGTAACCAGCCTGGAGGAATTTCCCCGCCTGCATTGGCGGGTGCAAGTGGTCATCGCCATGGCCGCAGCAGCCGCCCCCAACCCCAAGCGGCCCCCCTTCCTGGCGGATTTCCCTCTCCAGGAACATCAGGGGCGGATCGTTAAAAATGACTTGGCCTGGCAACGCTGGCTTAAGCACGACCCTCTCACCCTGCTCAAGTCCAGCCAGGCCAACTTGAGGCAGATACACTTGGCTTTTGATATGGGCACGTCCGACACCCTTCTTTCCCTAACCCGCACCTTCTCCCAGGCCCTCAGCGCCCTAAAAATCCACCATACCTACAAGGAATTCGACGGCGACCACTCCAGCCGCCTCAAAGAGCGCCTCACCACCCAAGCCCTCCCCTTTTTCTCCCAGGTCCTGGCGCAAAAGATGGTTGACGAGACAATGAATCAGCGGAGCAAATAAAGTCGCCGAGTTACCACGACCGTTCCTCCCCCCTCCCGGATGGCCACGGACAGGGTCGGATCATCCAGAGCTTGGAAAAGCAGTTTGGAAGTTAGGCCAAGCTGGCTGTCATAAAATCTATGAGGGTTCTTTTAACAGCGCCCTAAATCTGGTATTTTCAATGAAAGATTCCATTAGCGACACACTACTGATACTATCTAAGGTAGCTCGGATGAAAGGAAAGAAGGGAATTTCCGTCAAATTAGTGAGCGAAGCAACAACATTTTAAGATGGGCGCCACATCGGCATACATCCTTGAATACCAGCGTCATAAGGAAACAAAGCCATGCCCCCCCACCAACCACGACTTAGCAAACCCCTCCCCTCCACTCATCTCTTGGGTTCCGGCACCCCCATGTGTGCCGGCTGCGGCGGCCTGGAAGCGGTCCATGAGATCTACGATCTTTTGGGCACCAAGACCGTCTTTGTCAACGCCGCCGGCTGCCTGACCCTCCTGGCGGTCTATCCCTTCACCCCCTTTAGGGGCTCCTGGCTATACACCGCTATGGCCTCCGCCCCGGCCGGGGCCCAAGGCGTGCGGGATGCCCTGGATATGCTTCTGCAAAAAGGGCACATGGCCCCTGAGGAAGATCTAGAGGTGGTAGTCCTCACCGGCGACGGTGCCGCCTATGGCATGGGATTGTCGGCCACCTCCAGCGCCATAGAGCGCGGCCTCAATTTTCTTTATATTTGCTATGATAACGAGGGCTTTGGCAACACTGGTCAGCAGACTTCCGAAGCCACCCCCCACGCCGCCCGCACCGCTACCAGTCGCGGCATTCGGGGCTTTCTGGGCTATAAAAAAGATCTCTTTGCCATCTGGCTGGCGCACCGCCCAGTTTATGCCGCCACCGTGGTGGGAGCCGAACCGCTGGATTTAGCCAGGAAGATTAACAAGGCCAAGGAGCTCAAAGGCCCTCGCCTTATCCTCACCCTGGCCCCCTGCCCGCCGGGCTGGGACTTCGACCCCCAAGAAGCGGTGGACATCGGCCGCCTAGCCGTCAAAACCGGCCTCTGGCCCCTTAAAGAATATATGAACGGTAAGTTGGTGCACACCAAAATCCCCCACCCCCGCCTGCCGGTCACCGAATACCTCAAAAGACAGGGCCGCTTTGCCCACCTCTTTCACCCGGAGCCTCAGTATGCCCTCATTGAGGAAATTCAGGCCAATGTTGACGCTTACTGGGAAGGTCTGGGTGCTTAGTTCTGAGTCCTCCGTGTGTAGTGCTAAACCCTGAGTTTAATGTATAATTCTAAATGATGATTATTGCGAAGAATCATGATCAAAAAGAAACCCCCGTTAGTTAATCAGAATGAAGAAATGGCGGCATGGAAAAATTCGAAGACCTGATAGCCTGGCAGCAGGCCAGGAAATTGACCTAAGCAATTTATATGGCCACCCGCCAGGGTGACTGGGGACGGAATTTTGGCTTAAGAGACCAGAGGAAGAAGGGCGCCGTATCCATCATGGCAAATCTTGCACTGGAGTTTGATCGCCGGGATATTGCGGAATTCTATCCATTCGTTGATATAGCCGAATTCTCCTGCGCCGAATTACATTCCAATCTTTAGGTTGACCCGGATGTTGGCTATTTAAATTCCGATGGATTTGCTTTCCTCAACGATAAAGCGGAAATCCCCACGTATACTGGAGAGATTGCGAACCTCAGTAGACTGTCGGGGTGACTACAATACCGAATGCTAGAAACTTACTACTTACTGGTCAGGACCCATGGCTCAGAACTCAGACCTCATGTTGACCCCCCTTCGTCTTAAAGACGTCTTTAAAGGCTACACCTACGATCTGGACAAACTCCTCCCCCCCGAGGCCACCATCGCCCGGGTGAAAAACCGGCTGGCCGGTCTGGATCTGAAAATCCTTAAGAAAACCAAACGCATCGACTCAGGGCGGCTTGACATTCCGGTCTATCTCAGTCTGCTCGATGTGGACGCCATGAAGGTCATGCCCACCCGCAAGCAGATGGGCAAGGGCGCCACCCCGCCCCAAGCTGAGGCCAGCGCTCTCATGGAGCTCGTGGAGCGCTTCAGCTTCTTCTCCTACCTAAAAGACGGCCCCTTGTTATATGCCAATCCCAGGCAGCTTGACGGTCAGGCCCTGCCCTTCCCGGTCCTGGCCCGCTCCCTGTTTGACGCCTCTCCGGAGGCCCGCCAGGCCGCAGCGCTCTATGAGGATTGGCCGCTGTTTTTTGCCCCGGCCACTGACCTCACAAACGAGCAAGCTGTCTTAGTTCCCTTCCATTGGTTCTATCTCATCGAGGAGTACAACGGCCCCGCCGCCGGCAACTGTCTGGAGGAGGCGGTACTGCAGGGTCTGTGCGAGGTGGTGGAGCGTCATGTAGGCTCGGTCATCAGCCACGACTGTCTGCCCACTCCAGTTATCGATCCAGGGAGCGCCACCGACCCGGCGGTTTTGGATATGCTGGCCAAATATGATAAAAACGGCATCAAACTGTTTATCCGAGATTTTTCCCTGAACACCGGCATCCCCTCCGTAGGGGTACTGGCCTATGACCCGGCCACCTTTCCGGAGAAAAGTGAAATCGTCTTCACCATCGGCACCACTACGCACCCGGAAAAGTCTCTCAGCCGGGCCTTGAGCGAAGTGGCCCAATTGGCCGGGGATTTCCACCGCCGCACCGAGTACCGCCCTACCCTGCCCAAATATGCCGACCTTTCTGAGGCCTCTTACCTCATGGCCCCTGGCCCGGTGAAGTCCATTCAGGAGATGCCCAACCTAGCCAACGATAACCTGGCTGAAGAAATCCGCCGCTGTTTGGCAGCCCTCTCCCGATTGAACCTTTCAGTGTTGGCCATTGATATTACCCATCCAGACCTTCACTTACCGGCGGTTTATATCCTTATCCCCGGCACCCATTTTTTGGAGCGTACCCGCAACACCGACGTTATCTTTCATCTGGCCAAGGTGGCCGCCCTTTACGCCCCGCCCGCCGACGCCTGGGCCGCCTTGAGCCGGCTGGACTCCGCCATCCCGAACCGCTTCGATGTGGCCTTTTTTCAAGGGGTCACCCTGGAAAACTTGGGGCGGCCCGCCCAAGCCCTCGTCCATTTCCAGCGCTCCCTTAGCCTTGGCCCACCAGAGCATGAAGCGGCCAGCGTCCATGTGCATCTGGGCTCCTGCTTCAAAGACCTGGAAGACTATCAACATGCCATCGCTGCTCTCAGCCAAGCCCGAGAGCTTAATCCGGCCCTAAAGGAAGCCCACCACCTCCTGGGTTTTTGTTACTTCAAGCTGGCCCGATACCAGAAGGCCGTGCAGTGCTTTGAAAAGGCCATCGAACTTGACCCCGGCTCCGCTATTGACTACGCTAATTTGGGGATCAACCTCATGCGCCTGGGTCACAACACCGAAGCCGCCTTTATCCTGGCGCAGGCCTTGGATTTGGACCCATCCTTGGACTTCGCCCGCCAGGCCCTAAAAAAGATTAACCATTAGAGCAGCGGCACCTGCTTTTAACCCATACAAAAAAATTTTTCTTTTCTCACTTAACAATTCCGTCGCGATAAATTCTCTTGTATTTAGGAGCAAGATCTAATTGTACGAGGTGAATAAAAATCATGAAAAGAAACAACATATTATACGTCGCAGCATTGGGGCTGATCTTTCTGGCCTTCACGGCATCCTCCCTCTGGGCCCAGCGAGGAGGACGGCTGCACTACAGCACTCTGTTTAACACACAAACGGTAACAACCGTTTCCGGCGAAGTATTGCGGGTGGTTTATGCACCTTCGGGGAGTGGGGCGGATTTATGTGTTCAGGCCCTGCTCAAGAGTCCCAAAGGCAATATAACGGTGGTTCTGGCCCCCAAGGGTTATATGGAGGAAAAAGGGTTCTCCATCACCCCCAAAGACCGGGTGACGGTTACCGGCTCCAGGGTCATCATTATGAACAAGCCCTATATCTTGGCCACGGAAGTTACCGGCGACCGCACCATGAAACTTCGGGCAGCCAGTGGACGACCGTTGTGGGCCGAGGGTGATGACTGGCACGTGCGATGACTCCTGGTTGACAGAAGAAGCAACCCCCCCTAAGGCGGGGGGAAACCGGTACGCCTTGCTTTGATCGATTATGGCCGAGCCGATCATGAGCATTCGCCTTTGAACAATCTAAACGCATTGGTTCCATAAGATCCCATAACAAGAATGGAAGATAATAATTCCATACAAAATAAAGCAAAGATTATTATTATGGACAAGATCGGGGGTAAAGGCCACCGCCGTACCATGCTGGGTTCCGTCACCGAGGGGGTGTTGGAAGCCACGGAGTTGCCGGTGGTAGTGGTCAGCCCCACCTCTAGCCCATTTGGAGTGGATCAGGGAAGATGATTGCCTTTCGTCAATCTCCTCCATCTTTCTCATTTCTCCCCTACTAATGGAATTGGGGAAGGGCAGGTACCTTGAGCCCATGGCCCTTCCCCACACCAAGAATTTTTGAACCAGTAATGGGGCCTGACCGATATTTTATCAGAGTGACTAATGGAGAAAGGTGTCCTAAAAAAAATCGGTTTGAGACAGCAGATCTGGCTGGCTGCAGGTATTGTTTTGCTGGCGGCGGCTTTAGGCCTCAGTAAGCACTGGACACTAGTCGCCGTCAGTTGGCGCGGAGATCTGGTTTACTTTCTGGACGCAGTCCGGGACGGGAGACGGGCTCAGCAGTATAGGGAGGTGAAGTCTGTGACCCTTGAGGAGGCCCACGCTCTTTGGCAGGGAGGTCAGACCCTGTTTATTGATGCCCGGCCCTCCTGGGATTATGAGGAATTACACATACAGGGAGCTGTCAATGTGCCACCGGAGAGCTGGGCGATTCTGGGCGAAGCCGCCCCGCTGGCAGGATTGCAGAAAGACCGGCAGATTCTGGTTTATTGCAGTCAGGAAAGCTGCGATGATGCCCTCAAATTGGCGGTGAGACTAAAAGCCCTGGGATTCCGGCAAGTGCTGGCGTTTATTGGAGGTTTCCGTGCTTGGGATGAAGCGGGATATCCGGTGGCTACCAGACCTTGAAAAATTGTTGCCTTTACCTTTGGGAATCTGCTTGGGAGCGTTATTTTGTTATTCCGGCATCAAAAAACACCTGGCGGTCGTAGACTTTGCCGAAGCCATTTTGGCATACCAACTCCTCCCTGAGCTCTTGGTGGGGTTGGTGGCGGCTGTTTTGCCATGGCTGGAGATCACCGTTGGGGCCCTTCTGGTGCTGGGATTTTTTCTGAGAGCCGAGAAATGGTGGTCTTACGACCCTGGCCCACTTGGAGGTCTGGTTATAATCAGCGGCCTTACCCGCCAAAGTTGCCTGCTGCTGATGGTGCTGCAATTGAGCTTCTTTTTACTGGTGCTGCTGGTCACCATGGCCAGGGGACTCAGGATCGACTGCGGCTGCGGCCTTTTCACCACCCGCCAAGTGGGCCTGATTGCCCTGTTGGAAGACGGGGCGCTGCTTCTGGCCGCAGTTTGGCTTTACCTCCAAGAAGTTAGAAAAGACTAGATTTCTCTCACCAGATGAAAATGAAAATG
>DYLF01000104.1 GCA_020722205.1 Desulfobacca acetoxidans | reverse complement strand
ATTTGTTCAATCTTCAAGGGGTGGGCTGACCACCATCACCGGTAAGTCCGCGGCTTCCAGGACCCGTTCGGTAACGGGGCCTAACATGGAGCGGCGGTGGCCTTTGCCGCCGACTTTGCCCATGACGATCACATCCACTTGCCTTTCAGCGGCCATGTGAATGATAACCTCTTCGGGTAGGCCCTGGAGAAGATGCATTTGGGCGGGCACCCCCTGATCTTGGGACTCTTTGGCAAAGGCAGCCAGCATGGCTTTCCCCGTTTTTTCCACATCCCGCAGCAAGCATGGACGGTCTTGGCCGGAAAGATGGACCAGTTCCTGAAGGGTCGATTCATCCACCACATATAACAGAATGAGTTCGGCCCCGTGGAGGCGAGCCAGTTCCACAGCCAGACGGTGGGCCGCCCGGGAAGCCTTGGAGCCGTCTAAAGGAACCAGGATTTTTTGAAAGCGAGACGTCATCAGCTTCCTCCGGCGCGGCGGCTCTTGAGCCGCTTGAGATGAAAAAGGGCCTCCCGTTCCCCTTCTTCCAGGGAACCTTCCAGGTAGTGGAGGGTTTCCCGGAAGGTGGGGAGGATTTCATAGGATAAGGCGTTAGTGCGGCGCATGGTGCGGTTCAGTTCCTGAGCCAGCTTCCACAACACAGCCTCTAATTCCGCCAGATCGGCGATCTTGCTCAAGGCCTCATTCATAAGGCTGGGTAAGGTATCCAGGGCGGCCAGGCTATCCTGCATGCTGGCCTGGGGCCGGTTCGCGTAAGGGTGATAGCGCAGGACTGGCATGGGCATGCCCAAGAAGGTGCGCTCCTTAAGGGTAACCGCGGCCTCGGAGGTGGCGGCCGGGGCCAGGCGGGCTACCTGGGCGGTCCCCAGGGTGAGAAGGCCTTCCTTGACGGCCTGATAGGCCTGGGCCAATGACTGCTCCATCTCCCGGCGGCGGCGGCGAGCTTGGGACTGGAGGCGCAGCAACTCCCCCACCAGCAAGTCGCGTTTTTCTTCCAGAAAGGTTAAGGCCTCAGCCGCCCGGGAGTATTCTTCCCGGAGCTTCAAAAGATTGCCCTTGGTGGCTGGCAGGGGAAGCCGTTTCATTGCACGGAGCCTCTTTTCGGGTAGGCCGTCCCACTATTTTGCAGCGCTCCCCGGCTCTGTTCAGGGAACAGCAGCATAAGTTTCCAGTTCTTCCTTGGACAGCCTGGTCAACTCCTCCTGAGGCAATTGTTGGAGGATCTCCCAGGCCAGGTCGAGGGTGGCAAAGACATCCCGGTTGTCATTTTTCCCCTGGTTGACAAATTTTTCCTCGAAGGTGCGCCCGAATTGGAGAATCACGCGGTCCGTCCGGGAGAGGCCCTCTTCCCCCACGATGGCGGCCAGGGATTTGAGCCGTTGCACCTTGGCGTAAGTGGCATAGAGCTGATTGGCCACGTTTTGGTGGTCCGCCCGGGTGCGCCCCTCCCCGATGCCGTCGCTCATCAGCCGGGACAGGGACGGCAGCACGTTGATGGGGGGATAGATCCCCCGTTGGTGGAGATCGCGTTCCAAAACGATCTGACCCTCGGTGATATAACCCGTAAGGTCAGGAATGGGGTGGGTGATGTCGTCGTTGGGCATGGTGAGGATGGGAATCTGGGTGATGGAGCCGCGGCAGCCGCTGATCTTTCCGGCCCGCTCATAGATGGACGCCAAGTCGCTGTAAAGATAGCCTGGATAGCCTTTGCGGCTGGGCACCTCCCCTTTGGAGGTGGCCACTTCCCGCAAGGTTTCGCAATAGTTGGTCATGTCAGTAAGGATCACCAGGACATGGCGGCCTTTGTCAAAGGCCAGAAATTCGGCCACGGTCAAGGCCAGACGGGGGGTCACCAGGCGTTCAATAGCAGGGTCGTCCGCCAGGTTGAGGAACATGGCCACGTTGTTCAAGGCGCCGCTCTCTTCAAAGGCCTGCCGAAAAAGGTTGGCCACATCATGCTGCACCCCCATGGCGGCAAAAACGATGGCGAACTGCTCGGCTTCGGTGAGCAGCCGGGCCTGGCGGACGACCTGAGCCGCCAACTCATTATGGGGCAGACCGCTTAGGGAAAAGAAAGGCAATTTCTGTCCCCGGACCAGGGTATTCATCCCGTCGATAGCCGAAATGCCGGTCTGGATGATTTCCTGAGGGTAGGTGCGGGCGGTGGGGTTGATGGGCAAGCCGTTGATGTCCCGGTCCTCTTGCCCCAGGGGACGAGGCCCTCCATCCAGAGGGTCACCCAGGCCGTTAAAGATGCGCCCCAGCCAGTCCTCAGACACAGGTACCGTCAGGGGAGAGCCGCGAAACCGGACTTTGACGTTATCCAAACCCAGGCCCACGGTGGGACCGAAGAGTTCCAGCACCGCTTCCTCCCGGCTTGCCGCCAGTACCCGTCCCCGCACCATGGCGCCGTCGGCCGTGGTTACCTCCACCGCTTCCTGGTAACCCACCCCCTGGACTCCCGCAACTACCAGCAGGGGCCCGGTGATGGCTTTTATCCCCAGATATTCACGGCTGGCCGCCAGACTCGTGATCGCTGACATAACGTGCTCTGAGGGCGGCAAAGCCCTCGGTCAATTTCCTTTCCATGAGGTTCAGTGGTTCCCCGGACTCATCCCGCCACTGGGACTTGAGGCGCATAAGGTCAGTTATTTCAGGTAGTTCTCTAATAAGGTACAGCGGCATCCCCTGGGCTAAAAGCTCCTGTGCCTGACGGTAGGCCTGCAAAATGAGACGAAGAAGGCCCATCTGCTTGGCCGGGGGGCAAAACATGTCCACCGGGTCATAGGCGCTTTGCTGTAAAAAGCCGTCCCGAAGCCAGCGGGCTCCCTCCAGCACCAGGCGCTGGGAATCCGGCAACGCCTCCTCCCCTAAAAGCCGGGCCAAACGCTGCAATTGCTGGTCCTCCTGCAGCAGGGCCAGGGCTGTCTCCCGCAGCCTGCGCCACTCGGGCTCCACGTGTTGTCTCCACCAGGGCTCCACGGCTTCGGCGTATTCACTGTAGCTCTCGGCAGTATTGATGGCCGGGAAAAAACGGGCCGCGGCCAGCTCTTTGTCGAGTCCCCAAAAGCAGCGGACGAACCGCTTGGTGTGCTGGGTCACCGGTTCCGAGAAATCTCCCCCGGGGGGAGAGACAGCCCCGATGACGGAAATGGACCCTTTTTGCCCTCCAAGGGTGATAACCGCTCCGGCCCGTTCATAGAATTCCGCCAGACGGGTAGCGAGATACGCCGGGAAGCCTTCCTCCGCCGGCATTTCCTCCAAGCGTCCGGAAATCTCCCGGAGGGCTTCGGCCCAGCGCGAGGTGGAATCGGCCATCAGAGCTACATCGTAGCCCATGTCCCGATAGGCTTCCGCCAGGGCGATGCCGGTATAAATACTGGCCTCGCGGGCGGCCACCGGCATGTTGGAAGTATTGGCGATAAGAATGGTGCGCTCCAACAAGGCATGGCCGGTGCGAGGGTCCGTGAGGGCAGGCAACTCGTTGAGGATGCCCGTCATTTCATTCCCCCGCTCGCCGCAGCCCACATAGACGATGATATCCGCCGCACACCACTTGGACAGCTGGTGCTGGGTGATGGTTTTGCCGGTGCCGAACCCTCCGGGAATGGCGGCGGTGCCTCCTTTGGCCAAGGGAAACAGCACATCCATCACCCGCTGCCCGGTGATGAGCGGCTCGTTAGGCATGAGGCGCGTCCGGCAAGGCCGGGGCCGGCGCACCGGCCAGTGTTGCCGGAGGTGCAGGGGGATTTCCGTGCCGCGCTCGTCCTGCACTGCGGCAATGCGATCCCGCAAAGTATAATTTCCCGGAGTGGCCAAATAAGTAAGGGTTCCCTGGACGCCAGGAGGGACCAGCAGGCGATGTTCAATGGCTATGGTTTCCGGCACCGTTCCCAGGAGATCACCCCCCTTGACCCGGTCTCCTGTGATTGCTTTGGGGGTAAAGGGCCAGAGCCGGTCAGGGTCCAGGGGGGCGGCCTGCAGGCCGCGGTGGAGAAAGACGCCTTGGGCTTGCTGGAGAGCCGTGAGGGGCCGTTGGATGCCGTCAAAAATATGACCCAGAAGCCCGGGGCCGATCTCCACGGACAAGGGCGCGCCCCGTCCCCGACATTCATCCCCTGGGCGGATACCGGTGGTATCCTCAAACACCTGAATGACCGCCTCGTCCCCCGCCAGTTGAATGACTTCCCCCAACAGGCGCAAAGGTCCGATTTCCACCACCTCATACATGGTCAGACGTCGGGCGCCGGCTGCCCTGAGGACCGCCCCGCTGACCCAGACCACCTCGCCGGTTCGGTCCGTCATAAGGTTAACTTTCCCACAATATCCCGGCCAGTTGGGTCCGCAGAGCCTCTTCCCGGCGGGCCGCGAGGCCCCCAAAGGTCTGATCCAGGCGTACCCGTTGGTCCACGGTAAACACTACGAACCCCCCCGGCGGTATCTCAGGGTCGCTGCCCACTTCCAGTTCAGCCCCGGTCTCCTGGCGCACCTGTTCCAGGAGCTGAGCATGAACCCAGCGGCCTTCCTCGGGGTGGATTTTTACCTGAAAGCGGCTGCCTCCCAGGAAGCTAACGGAATCCACCAGCTTGCGGTGCAGCCAGAGGGAATAGTCCGGCGTCTCCCGGAAGGCCAGCAGTCGCGCCTGGGCTGCTTGCAGTATCTCGGTCAACATGGCCTCCTTGGCCTGGGCCAACCGGCGTTTGCTTTCCAGGTGGGCCCGGTCAAGGATGGCCCGGGCCTCCCCTTGGGCCTGACCCTGCAAGGTTGCCTGAGCCCGCTGGAGAGCGGCTTGCCGTTCTTTTTGGGCTTGGACCACCAGGGCCTCATGGCGCTCCCGGGCTTGACGCAGCAGACGTTGCGCCTCCTCGCGCCCCTGGTCCAGGATCGCCTGACAGAACAACTCCACCCTATCAAACCAGGCCATGAGGGGCTCCTAACCGGCCAGTCCCAGCCATTTTTGCACCTGTTCCCAAGGGCTGAGGCGGGAGGGCAGAGGGCCGCTGAACTCCGGAATCTCCAGGATGATGGGCGGGTAGTCCTGCTGGCGGAGTCGGGCGATGTCCTCGGCCGCTTCCCGGGCCAGCCGTTCGGTGATCAGGATGATCCCCACTTTGGGGTCCACGCCGACCCGTTGCAGGATTTGCCGGGTTTCCCGAGAATCACCCGGGGTCTCACCCGGTATGCCCGCCAGGGCGAAAGATAACCGCGTCAGGTCATCGCCCAGGCAGAAAAAGCCCACTTTGTCCCACATTCCTGGTTTCATATCTTGCCCAGGATCATGATGGCGATGATCAGACTGTAGATGGCCAACCCTTCCGCCAGACCCAGGAAGATGAGGGCCCGGCCGGCCAGCTCCGGCTTTTCGCTTAACGCCCCCAACGCTGCGGCGCCGATCGCCGCCACGGCAATGGCGGCCGCCAAGGTGCCGATGCCGGCCACCAACGCGGCTGCCAGGAACCCCCATTTCACGATGTCGGGGTTGGAGTAGGTGGCCGTTTGGGCCCAGGCCCACCGTGCGCCCATCATCACCAGGGCCATGCTGAGGGTCCAGGTATACACCGTCACGAGCCTTTTTTTCACGTTGCCCCCTCTGCTGGTCTGAAATGTATGCTGAGGGAAGGGGTTAAGGTCAACAAGTTCCCAGCCCTCCCTCCATAATACTTCTCAGCTCATCTCCCGCCGCTCCAGGGGGGCAAATGGTTGTCCGCCCCCGTGGAAGAATTTGCTGAAGAATTCGTAATACTCCAGGCGGATAGTTTGAATGGAGACCACCAGCCCTTCCAGCACGATCATGACCGCGTTGCCCACGATGATGGTCAGCCAGTAGAGCACCCCGCCGCCCCGCAGCCGGCTTAA
>DYLF01000103.1 GCA_020722205.1 Desulfobacca acetoxidans | reverse complement strand
CAGATGCATTTGTGGATAAGTAGTTGAAATAATAATAAATAAGTGAGGTGGCACCCCAGGATGATTGAACTTGATTGGACCCTGTTTGTGCAGATCGCCAATGTCCTGGTCCTGGTTTTCATTCTCAACCTGGTGCTGTTCCGTCCTATTCGGAACAGTTTGAAGGAACGCCAAGCGAAACTGGCTGATTTTGAGGGCGAGATCTCTTCCTTAACCAGCAAAAGCCAGAGCGTCCTTAACGAGGTGAAGGAAAATCTGACCCAGGCCAGGCGCGATGGTCTTTCCCATCGTGAGGCATTGCGCCAGGAAGGCTCTCAGGCTGAAGCTTCTCTATTAGAGAAGGTCAAGCAGGAGGTGGAGGCCGAATGGAGTCGGGTGGAACAAAAGATCAGAGCCGATATGGCCAAGGCTCGCGAGTCTTTAAGCGCCCAGGCACAGAATTTCGCTCAACTGTTGGCCGCCAAGATTATTGGGAGGGAACTCTCATGAGAATGGTTCAGCTTCGTTGGGTTGAAGGAGCTTTGCTGGGTCTGGGGGCTGGTCTGACGCTGACCGGGGCGGCCTGGGCCAGCGGTGGTGGCCACGGCGGTATGGATCCGGCCAAAGTCAGCGATTTTATCTGGCGCTCAGTAAATTTTCTCGTTTTTGCGGCGATATTAATCAAACTGGCCGTCAAACCTGCCAAGCAATTCTTCGCGGGTCGTTCTCAGGAGATTGCCGACACCCTGCAAGATCTGGAGGCCAAGAAGGCAGCGGCTGCTGCGGCCCTGAAAGAGGCTGAAGCCAAGCTGGCGGCCGTAGGAGCGGAACGCGATAAGATTATCAGTCAGTTTATGGCCGAAGGCGAAGCGGAAAAAGCCAAGATTCTGGAAAAGGCGGAAATGGTGGCTGCCCGCCTTAAGGAGATGGCGGCCCTCACCATTGAGCAGGAAACCAAGAAAGCCGCCCAACAATTAAAGCAAGAAGTGGCAGCTCAGGCCACCCAACTGGCAGAGGAGCTACTGAAAAAGCAGATCACCTTCGCTGACCATAAACAGTTGGTGGAGGAATATCTTCAGAAGGTGGTGGAAAAACATTGATCGATCTAACCGTTTCCCGACGCTACGCCAAGGCCCTGCTGTTCTTGGGTAAGGAAGATGGCAAATTCCAGGAATACGGGGTGGAGCTCACGGGGTTTGCACAGTTGCTGGGCAAAGAACCCGAGCTGAAAAATGCCTTGCTCAATCCCGTCTATAGCATGGAAGAGCGCCGGTCGGTGCTCATTAAAATGCTCGAACTTCTGCAACTCTCCCCTGTGGTCGGCAATTTTCTCAAACTACTTTTTGACAAACACCGTCTGGGGGCGGTAGCCGGCATTGCCCAAACCTATCAGGAACTGGTGGATGCCGAACAGAATATCAGCCGGGCCAGAATAACTGCGGCCATTCCCCTGGACGACGACACCCAGGAGCGCTTGCGCCAAGCATTGGAGGCGCTCACCGGCTCCACGGTAATCATGACTATGGAAGAGAACCCAGCTATTCTGGGCGGTTTGGTTACCCGGGTGGGGGATCTGGTGTTGGACGGCTCCGTCCGCACCCAACTCAATGCGTTAAGAGAATCCTTAATGAGAGGTGAGGTTTAATACATGGAAATCAGAGCCGAGGAAATCAGTCAGATCATCCGCACTCAGATTCGGGACTACGAAAAGAAAGTGGAAGTGGCCGAAACCGGCACGGTTCTATCCGTAGGTGACGGTATCGCCCGGGTCTATGGAGTGGAAAAGGCTATGGCCATGGAACTGTTGGAGTTCCCTGGCGGGATTTACGGGATCGCTCTCAACCTGGAGGAAGACCATGTGGGTTGCGCCATCCTCGGTGAGGACACCCACATCAAAGAGGGTGACATTGTCAAGCGCACCGGCCGCATTGCCGCAGTGCCGGTAGGGGACGCGGTCATTGGCCGGGTCATTGATCCGGTGGGCAACCCCCTAGATGGTAAAGGACCCATTGAGGCCAAAGAATTCCGCCGCATCGAGCTCAAAGCCCCTGGGGTTATCGACCGGCAACCGGTAAATGAGCCCATGTACACCGGCTATAAAGCCATCGACTCCATGACTCCCATCGGCCGGGGCCAACGGGAGTTGATCATCGGCGACCGCCAGATCGGCAAAACCGCCCTCTGCGTGGACGCCATCATCAACCAGAAGGAATCCGGTCTGATCTGCATTTATGTAGCCATCGGTCAAAAGAAATCCACCGTGGCACAGGTGGTGGATGCCCTGGAGCGCCATGGTGCGATGGAGTACACGGTTGTCATCAACGCTTCAGCTAGTGAGCCTGCTCCCCTGCAATACATCGCAGCATACTCCGGCTGCACCATGGGAGAGTACTATCGGGATTCCGGACGCCACGCCCTAATTATTTATGACGATTTAACCAAGCAGGCCCAGGCCTACCGTCAGATTTCCCTGCTGCTTAGACGCCCGCCGGGACGCGAGGCCTATCCGGGCGACATATTTTATAATCACTCCCGCTTGCTGGAACGGGCTGCCAAGCTGAACGACCAGTTGGGCGGCGGATCGCTCACCGCTTTGCCCCTCATCGAAACCCAGCAGGGGGACGTCTCAGCCTATATTCCCACCAACGTGATTTCCATTACTGACGGCCAGGTCTATCTGGAGCCCGGTTTGTTCTTCTCCGGTGTCCGCCCAGCCATCAATGTGGGGCTGTCCGTCTCCCGGGTGGGCGGTGCTGCCCAGGTGAAGGCCATGAAACAGGTGGCCGGTATGCTGCGGTTGGAGCTGGCCCAATACCGGGAACTCGCTGCTTTTGCTCAGTTCGGCTCCGAGTTGGACAAGGCCACCCAACAGCAACTCAATCGCGGCATGCGATTGGTGGAAATACTTAAACAGCCTCAATATGAGCCGCTGCCGATGCAAAAACAGATAACCATCATCTACGCCGGTACCCGCGGCTACCTTGATAAATACCCGGTGGAAGTCCTGGGTGATTATGAGAAACAACTCTACGCCTTCGTAGAAAGCAAATACCCGGAGGTCTTTGCTGAAATCCGAGAACGTAAAGAAATTTCCCAGGAACTGGATGCCCGCATGAAGGCTATGATGGAAGAGTTCGACAAGGTCTTCCAAGCCAGCAGCGCCGCGGTGTAAGTAAGGGGTTTGCCCATGGCTACCTTACGAGATATCCGGCGGAAAATTGCTGCGGTCAAGAAGACCCAGCAAATCACCAAGGCTATGAACATGGTGGCCGCCGCTAAGTTGCGGGGGGCCCAGCAGCGCATGGAAAACTTCCGGCCCTACGCCCGCACTTTTGCCTCAATGTTGGGCAACCTGTCGGGCCGGATCGAACCGGAGATTCATCCCTTCTTCCAGCGTGCCCCCGAGGTGAAAAAAGTGGGGCTGGTCCTGATGACCGCCGACCGCGGTTTGTGTGGCAGCTTCAACGTCAACCTCATCAACACGGCAGCCAAGTTCATCAAAGACAAGGAGGCTCAAGGCGCCAACGTCGCCCTTACCTGTGTAGGCCGCAAAGGCTGCGATTTTTATCGGCGCCGTAAGGCGGACATGCCTCGCTCTTATGTGGATGTGTGGAACAAGTTCGACTACACTAATGCCGTGGTCGTGGGCCGGGAGGTCATGAGCGATTTTTTATCCGGGGAGATTCAGGAACTCTACCTGATCCACGCCACCTTTATCAATGTGGCCATCCAGAAACCGGTGCTGGTGCAACTGTTACCCATTCTGCCGGAAGAGGCTATGGAAGCGGGACCGACGGCGGAGTACCTCTTTGAACCACCCATGCAGCAGTTCCTAGAGATTCTTTTACCCAAATATATCAACGTCAGGCTTTACCATGGCTTCCTGGAGAATTCCGCCAGCGAGCACGCGGCCCGCATGACCGCCATGGACAACGCCTCCAACAACTGCAAAGACATGATCACCCATCTCACCCTGGTGATGAACAAGGCCCGGCAGGCGGCCATCACCAAAGAACTCATGGATATCGTGGGCGGAGCCGAAGCCCTGAAAGGCTAGGGCGCCCAGCTAAGGAGGAAGGAAGGATTATGAACATTGGCAAAATCGCCCGCGTAATCGGTCCGGTAGTGGACTGCGAGTTTGAAGAAGGCAAACTGCCGGCCATTAGAAACGGTTTGTTGATCAGCAACCCCGCCATTGATGACACCGAAGACAACTTGGTGGTGGAAGTGGCCCAACACTTGGGCAACAACATGGTGCGTACCATCGCCATGGACACCACCGACGGCTTGGTCCGCGGCATGCCGGTAAAAGACACCGGAGACGCCATCCGAGTGCCAGTGGGGCATGAGGCCTTAGGCCGGGTGCTCAATGTAGTCGGCCGGCCGGTGGATGGCCTGGGTCCCGTGACAGCCAAGACCTATTATCCCATCCACAAGCCTGCTCCGGCCTTTGTGGACCAAGACACCACGGTTAAGGTGCTGGAGACCGGCGTTAAGGTTATCGACCTCTTGGTGCCCTTCCCGCGCGGCGGCAAGATGGGTATGTTCGGCGGCGCCGGGGTGGGCAAAACCGTGGTTATGATGGAGATGATTCACAATATCGCCATGCACCACGGCGGCATCTCAGTATTCGCCGGAGTGGGAGAGCGCACCCGGGAGGGGAACGACCTCTACCTGGAAATGAAGCACTCTGGCGTGCTACCCAAAGCCGCTTTGATCTACGGTCAGATGACTGAGCCTCCGGGGGCCCGGGCCCGGGTGGCCTTAACGGCTCTAACTGCTGCCGAGTACTTCCGGGATGAAGAAGGTCAGGACGTGCTCCTGTTCATCGACAACATCTTCCGTTTCACCCAGGCAGGTTCAGAGGTCTCGGCCCTCTTAGGCCGCATGCCCTCCGCCGTCGGTTACCAACCTACCCTGGGCACCGACCTGGGGGAATTGCAAGAGCGCATTACCTCCACCAAGAAAGGTTCGGTAACCTCGGTGCAATGTATCTACGTACCCGCCGACGACCTGACCGACCCGGCCCCGGCCACCACCTTCGCCCACCTGGACGGCACCGTCGTGCTCTCCCGGCAACTTACCGAGCTGGGCATCTACCCCGCCGTGGATCCCCTGGACTCCACCTCCCGGATTCTGGACCCCATGGTCCTGGGTGAGGAGCACTACTACGTGGCCCGCACAGTGCAGCAGATCCTGCAAAAATACAAAGACCTGCAGGACATCATCGCCATCTTGGGCATTGACGAGCTCTCCGACGAAGACAAGCTCACCGTCGCCCGGGCCCGGAAGATTCAGCGCTTCCTGTCCCAGCCCTTCTTCGTGGCCGCTCAGTTCACCGGCTCTGAAGGCAAATTCGTCACCGTGTCCGAAACCGTGCGCGGCTTTAAAGAAATCATCGAGGGTAAACACGACGACCTGCCCGAGCAGGCCTTTTACATGGTGGGCGGCATTGAAGAAGCAGTGGCCAAAGCCGAGCGTCTGGCCGCCGCCTAACAGCACCGGGAGGCCCTAAACGATGTCCAACAAGTTGCTCTTGGAAGTAGTCACCCCGGATCGGCTGGTGGTTTCTACTGAAGCCGACGTGGTGGTCTGCCCGGGCGTGGAAGGCCAGTTCGGCGTCCTCTTCGGACACGTGCCGTTCCTCTCGGCTCTCGAAATCGGTGAGATGTATTACCGGGACGCCGGCAAAACCGAGTACCTGGCGGTAAGCGGCGGCTTTGCCGAAGTGACCGGCAGCAAGATCACGGTGGTGGCGGAAGCCGCCGAGTTCGGACGGGAGATTGACGTTGAACGGGCCAAACGTGCCCGGGAACGGGCCGAAAAACGCTTGGCCATGGCCAGAACCGAAGCCATCGACTGGGCCCGGGCTGAAGCAGCACTGCGCCGCGCCATGGTCCGCCTTAAGGTGGCCAGCCGCTAGCGACCCCTCCTCAATCCTATATTACAGGCAAGCCTGCCACGGCAGGCTTGCCTCTTTTA
>DYLF01000102.1 GCA_020722205.1 Desulfobacca acetoxidans | reverse complement strand
ATTTTTAGTCATTCTTATCCTCCAATTTTTACCCAATTCTTTATGGCTTATCCATAAAGGGTGGTTAGGAGGGAGGTTTATTGGCAGGGCGGGGGCAGGCGTTCCCTGGGTCCTCCCCCAACCTCAGCATTATCAACTGCACTTCGAAAACCCACACGCCCGGCACACCAGACAACCTCCCTCATGCTCCACCGCCCCGCCGCAGTCCGGGCAGGCACCCATGGCGGCGACGGGCGGGGGTTCATCCAC
This sequence comes from Desulfobacca acetoxidans, assembly GCA_020722205.1. Classification (GTDB taxonomy): domain Bacteria; phylum Desulfobacterota; class Desulfobaccia; order Desulfobaccales; family 0-14-0-80-60-11; genus DYLF01. Next base: position 5,733 of record DYLF01000102.1, on the reverse strand, counting down.
CTCGGCCACCTTGGCCAGCACTTGGCCGATGGCATCCGGACAGGACAGCACTTGGCGGCCGTTCTGCCAGATGGGGTTGGGGCAGCGGATGCCGATGATCTGTTTGATGATGGCGTCGATCTTCACCCCGGAGCGCAAAGCCAAAGAAATCAACCGCCCGGTGGACTCAATCTGGCTGGAGGCGCACCCCCCCGTCTTGCCCATCTGGGCGAATACCTCGCAAAAACCCACCTCGTCTTTGTTCACCGTCACATAAAGTTTGCCGCAGCCGGTGTTGAGCCGGTGGGTGACGCCGGTGGTGGCCTCCGGCCGCGGCCGGGGCTCGATGTAATGGAACTCCTGGCCCTTTTCCTTGCCATAGCTCAACACCTGTTGTTCCCGGCTGCCATCCCGGTAGATGGTGACCCCTTTCAGTCCCAAGTCATAAGCCATGAGGTAAACCTGGCGCACGTCCTCCGGGGTGGCCTGGCGGGGGAAGTTCACCGTCTTGGAGACGGCGTTGTCGGTGTACTTCTGGAAGGCCGCCTGGATCCTGGTGTGCCACACGGGGGAGACCTCGTGGGCCGTAACGAAGAGGCGCCGCACCTCCCGGGGAATCTCCTGGAAGTCCCGGATGGAACCGGTGGCGGCGATGCTGCGCATGAGCTCCGAAGAATAGAAACCCCGCCGTTTGGCTAACTCCTCAAAATAGGGGTGGACCTCCACCAGTTCCGTGCCTTCCAGCACCCGGCGGACATAGGAGACGGCAAACAGGGGCTCAATGCCGCTGGTGCACCCGGCAATGATGCTGATGGTGCCGGTGGGGGCGATGGTGGTCACCGTGGCGTTGCGCATCAAACCTACCCCGTTGCCCTCATAGCGGCTGCCCGGAAAGCTGGGGAAAACGCCCCGTTTCGCCGCCAGCACGGCGGAAGCGGCTTGGGCTTCCTTGTGGATAAAGGACATGACCTCTTCGGCCACGGACACCGCCTCCTCGGAGTTGTACGGGATGCCCAGACGGATGAGAAAGTCGGCAAACCCCATGACCCCCAACCCGATCTTGCGGTTCTCCTTGGTGCGTTCCTCAATGATGGGCAAAGGAAAGCGGTTGGCGTCGATCACGTTGTCCAGGAAGTGCACCGCAGTGTGCACCAGGTCCTTTAGCCCGGTGTAGTCAATTCCCCCGTCTCTGACCACCTTGACCAGGTTGAGGGAGCCCAGGTTGCAGGACTCATACGGCAGCAGGGGCTGCTCGCCACAAGGGTTGGTGGCTTCGATCTCACCCAGATGGGCCAAGGGATTGGCCCGGTTGACGGCGTCCAAAAAGATAACCCCCGGCTCCCCGGTGGCCCAGGCGCTCTGCACAATCAAGTCAAAGAGGGCGGCGGCCTTCACCTTCCTGACCTCCCCCCCAGTGCGGGGGTTGATGAGCGGGAAGTCGGCGTTGCTTTTCACCGCTTCCATAAAGGCCTCGCTCAGGCCCACCGAAATATTGAAATTGGTGAGCCTCTTGGTGTCGTTCTTACAGGTGATGAATTTTTCGATGTCCGGGTGATCCACCCGCAAAAGCCCCATGTTGGCCCCCCGGCGGGTACCGCCCTGCTTGATGGTCTCCGTGGCCACGTCAAAGATGTTCATGAACGATATAGGCCCGGAGGCCACCCCCTTGGTGGAGAGCACCGGGTCCTTTTCCGGCCGGATGCGGGAAAAGGAAAAGCCCGTGCCGCCCCCGGACTTGTGAATCAGGGCAGTGTACTTGATGGCGTCGAAGATGCTGTCGATGGAGTCCTCCACCGGCAGGACGAAACAGGCGGAGAGCTGGCCCAGTTCCCGGCCGGCGTTCATCAGGGTGGGGGAGTTGGGCATGAAGGCAAGCCCGGCCAGGAGTTCATAGAACCGGCGGGCCGTGGCGGCCACCGGGGCTTCCGGGTCGTAGAGGCGGTCAATGGCGGCCACTGTCTCCGCCACCCGCCGGAACATCTCCGGCGCCCCTTCCGTCACCTCGCCCTTCTCATCCTTTTTCAGGTAGCGCTTTTTCAACACCACCAGGGCATTCTCACTCAAGGGCAGATTACCCGCAATCTCTCTCATTTCGCCTTCCATGGCCATGGCGCAGCCTCCTTTGGAAAGATTTTAATTATCAAACGAAATCAATATCTTGTATTTAGTAATAAAATATTATACTATATATTGAGTGTCAAGAGAAAAATTAAGCAGCGATATTTTTTCTCAGTGATCTCCGTTTAGATAATTTGTGATTTCCCCCTATCTGGGGTGTCTAGATTTCGCATCCATCTTAAGATCTCAGCGCTGCCGCCAAAACCTGCACGCGGCACCCGGAAAGCTGAAACCTGACGTTGCCTTTTATCCAGGGCTGAGGTATAAATCAGTTTGTATTTTGCGGGGCAGAGGGAGGGTGAATGGCGCTCCACAGACGCATCGGCATCCTGGGCACCGGGGCTTACGCGCCGGCGCAGATTCTCACCAACAAGGACTTGGAGAAAATGGTGGACACCTCCGAATCCTGGATTCTCGAGCGCACCGGCATCCAGGAACGGCGCATTATCGGCCCGGACGAGGACATCGCCACCATGGCCTTGGCGGCCGGTCGCCAAGCGCTGGCCAACGCAGGTATTGAGGCCAGCCGGCTCAGTTTTATCATCGTGGGCACCAACAGCGCCGACTACCTCTTCCCGGCCGCGGCCATCCGGGTGCAGGACGCCTTGGGGGTCAACCGCCAGTTGGCGGCCTTTGATCTCCAGGCCGGCTGTACCGGCTTCAATTACGCCCTCTACGTGGCCGAGCACCTAACAGCCCCGGAGGGTAAATACGCCTTGGTCATCGGTAGCGACGCCAGCTCCCGCTTCACGAATTGGACGGATCGCAGCACCTGCATCCTGTTCGGCGACGGCGCCGGCGCGGTGGTGGTGGGGCCGGTGCCCCAGGGAGGTATTAAGACCTCCTTTCTGGCCTCCGCCCTGAGCATGAAACTCTTGTGTCAGACCGAATTTAATGCCGAAAACAGCCCTTTCCTGCCGCCCCACCAGACTACGCACCGCCACTTCCTGACCATGGATGGGCCGGAGATTTTTAAGTTCGCGGTCAACGCCGTCAAGGAGTCCATCCGGCGCATCGTGGAGATGAGCCGAATAGAGCGGGAGGAACTGGATTATGTCATCCTGCACCAAGCCAACCACCGGATCATTGAAGCCGCAGCCCGCTTTGCCAAGCTGCCTCTGGAGAAGTTTTATGTCAATGTGCACCGCTATGGCAATACCTCCGCCGCCTCGGTGCCCCTGGCCCTGCATGAGGCGGTGACCGAAGGCAAGATCAAGGCCGGAGATAAGGTTTTGCTGGTGAGTTTTGGCGCCGGGGTCACCTGGGGGGCGGCCCTGGTGATATGGAGCTATTAAAAGCAGGCCCCGGGTTTTTGGCCTGCAAATATTTATGACCTGGTAAAAACTCAGTTTTTCGTCATTTTCTTAACGCGGAACCATGATTTGATGCTGCTTCCCACTGATATCGCTCCAGGGGTTGACTTTGCTCATCGCATCTGCTCCTTCCGCTGATCTTGAAAGGGCAAAAACGGCTGTTCACACCTTGAGGTCTTTTGGAGATGAAAAATAACCTCAACCTGGCCTTCGACAAATTGGGGGGGCTGGTGCCGGTCATTGTCCAGGATGCCGTAAGCCACGAAGTGTTGATGCTGGCCTTTATGAACGAGGAGGCTTGGCGCCGCACCCTGGAGACCGGCGAGGCGCATTATTACAGCCGCAGCCGGCGACAACTCTGGCACAAAGGAGCCACCTCCGGACATGTGCAGCGGGTGCAGGAGATCCTGGTGGATTGTGATGCGGACACGATCCTGCTGCGGGTGGAGCAAGTGGGGGGGGCCGCCTGTCACACCGGCTACCGAAGTTGTTTTTACCGGCGGCTGACGGCTGACGGGCTGGAGGTAATCGGAGTGCGGATTTTCGACCCAAAGGAGGTTTATGGGAGTGGATAAACTGCGATTGGGGCTCCCCAAGGGCAGTCTGGAAAAAGCCACCTTGGACCTGTTCCGCCGCTCCGGGTGGCACATCAAGATAAACGGCCGCAGCTATTTCCCCGAGATTGATGATCCCGAAATTTCCTGTTCCATGTGCCGGGCTCAGGAAATGAGCCGCTATGTGGAGAACGGCACCCTGGACTGCGGACTCACCGGCAAGGACTGGATCATGGAAAATGACTCCAAGGTGGTGGTGGTGGCCGACCTGATGTATTCCAAGACCAGTCAGCGGCCGGTGCGTTGGGTGTTGGCGGTGCCGGCCGACTCGGAACTCAAAACCCTCAAGGACCTGGCGGACAAAAAGATTGCCACCGAACTGGTGAACTACACCAAACGTTATTTTGCCGCCCGCCAGATCCCGGTCAAGGTGGAATTCTCCTGGGGAGCCACGGAGGCCAAAGTTGCCGCCGGCTTGGCGGACGCCATTGTGGAGGTGACCGAAACCGGCAGCACCATCAAGGCCCACGGCCTGAAAATCATCCATGAGTTCTTCCAATCCAACACCCAATTCATCGCCAATCAGGAGGTGTGGGAGAAGAACCCGGCCAAACGGGAAAAAATGGAGAATATCGCCCTCCTTTTACTGGGAGCGCTGCGGGCCGAGAAGATGGTGGGCCTCAAAATGAACGTCCCGGAGGACAAATTGAAGGGGGTGGTGACACTGCTCCCCTCTCTTTTGGCCCCCACCATTTCCACCCTGTATGAAACGGACTGGTTTTCCGTGGAAGTGGTGGTGAACCAGTCGGAGGTGCGGCAATTGGTGCCCCGTCTGATCAACGCCGGAGCCCAGGGGATTGTGGAGTATCCTCTGCACAAAGTGATTTAAGCCTTTCCCGCTGACGACGGGTTTCAAACAGCGCCACCGCCCCGGCGGCCGCCGCATTCAGAGAACTGACCGCCCCCCCGGCCAAAGGGATGGCCACCACCAAGTCGCACTGCCGCCGCACCCGAGGCCGCAGGCCCTTGTCTTCGCGGCCGACGACCAACACCAAGGGCCGAGTGAGATCGGCCTCATAGAGACTCAAAGGAGCTTGGGCATCAGTGCCGATGACGGTCAGGCCCGCTTCTTGCAACTGCTTGAGGGTCTCGGCCAGATTGGTTACCCGATAGACCGGCAGGTATTCCAATGCTCCGGCCGCGGCTTTGACCACGCTGGCGCTGACCCCGGCGCTGCGGTCCTTGGGGATGATCAGGCCATGGGCACCGGCGGCCAAGGCGCTGCGACAGAGATTGCCCAGGTTCATGGGGTCGGTGAGCCCGTCCGCCGCCACCAAAAGCGACGGCTCCGTTGTCCCGGGGAGACTCTTCAACAACTCCGGCAATACCTTATACACATAAGCGGCCCGCCGGGCCGCAATACCCTGGTGGTTGACGACGCCGCAAAGGCGGTCGAGGAAGCGACGCTCCCGCCTCCGCAGGCGCACCCCCCGCACCTGGGCCAGCTGCCTGACTTCCGCCAGCCACGACCCCTTTACTCCTGGCGCCACGACGATCTCCTCCAGTCCGCCGTCAGCCCGCCGCAGGGCCGCCAACACCGGCTGGCGGCCATAAATGATCTGCCTGATATCGCGTTTGCTTTCTGATTTTTGGTTTCTCATTGATTATTATTAATATTACCATTAAATATGTTCCGCCCTCTGCAGAATCTTGTTGATCAAAGAGCAAGAAGGCCATCGGTCTTTTGGGCGGTGGAATCCATGGCTGGC
>DYLF01000101.1 GCA_020722205.1 Desulfobacca acetoxidans | reverse complement strand
AAACCGGCAGTATCTTTGTTCAGATCGGCGATGAGAATGTGCATCTGGTGCGGTGCCTGATGGATGAGGTGTTTGGAGCAAGGAATTTTGTCCGACTGATCACCTTCGCAAAAACAGGTAGCATGGTTGCCAATGAGTTGGGACGGACAAGCGATTACCTGGTGTGGTACGCAAGAGACAAGACGAATCTGAAATATCACCAGTTGTATTCAGAGAAACTGCCCGATGCCTTCTATAGCAACGTTGAGCTGACAGATGGTTCGGTGCGAAAAATCACACGTGCGGAGATGTTAGACACTTCGCTTTTGCCCACCGGTGCGAGAGTGTTCCGGCTCGTTAACCTTGAGAGCTCAGGCCCACCGAAAGAAGATACGCCGCTTGAATTCGATGGAGAGACCTTCAGGCCAAACAAGAACAGGCACTGGAGCCTCACCTACCCCGAAGGCATGGAAGCGCTGAAAAAAACGGGGCGAATGGTCAGAGATGGTAACAACCTTCGCTGGAAGTACTATATCAGCGACTATCCGCTGAAGGTTCTTTCCGAGGTTTGGTACGACACCGCAGGTTTTAACCCTGATCAGAAGTATGTGGTCGAAACACGAACAAAAGTCATTGAACGATGCCTCCTCATGACCACCGACCCTGGCGACCTGGTGCTGGACCCCACTTGCGGCAGCGGCACCACCGCCTATTGCGCTGAGAAGTGGGGGCGGCGCTGGATCACCATCGACACCAGCCGGGTAGCCCTGGCCCTGGCCCGCACCCGCCTCATGGCCGCCAAGTATCCTTACTACCTCCTGGCCGATTCCCCGGAGGGCATTAAAAAAGAGGCGGAACTCACCGGCCAGCTACCCCCGGAATATAAAACTGATGGCGACCTCAAGAAGGGCTTTGTCTATAAACGGGTGCCCCACATCACCCTGAAGTCCATCGCCAACAACGAGGAAATCGACGTCATCTATGAACGCCTCCACCCCCCCGTGACCCGGGCCTTGGCGGCTCTCAACGCCGCGCTAAAAGGTCATCACATCAAATTCAAAGTGACTCAGGGAGGCCGGGCTGACCAGGAAGTGGATTTTGCCGCGCCGGATTCTGCCTTCTTCACCATGCCCTCCGGGGAGGTGGTGAACGTCAACGAACTGATCGAATGGGAAGTGCCCTTTGAGTTCCCGGCCGAGTGGCCGGAGGCGGCCCGTGAACCATTTGTGGCTTTTCATGAGGCCAAGCGGGTCATGCGACAGGAGATCGACGCCAGCATCGCCCGCCACGCCGACCCCGAATTCCTCTATGACCAGCCCCATGAGGACAACAAGCGCCTCCGGGTCACCGGCCCCTTCACCGTGGAGAGCCTCTCCCCCCACCGCGTGCTGGCCCCGGAGGTGGAACTCCCCGAATCCGAGCAAGCCGCCCAGCGGGAAGCCAACCTGGGCCAGTTTGAGACCATGATCCTGGACAACCTCAAGAAGGCCGGGGTGCAGAACACCATCAAGAACGAGCGCCTCAAGTTCGATCGCCTGGAACCCTATGCCGGGGAATGGCTCCACGCCGAAGGGGAATATACCGAGGCCGATGGAAACACCCGACGGGTGGCGGTGTGCCTCGGCCCGGAGCACGGCACCGTCGGTCCGGAACTGGTCAAAGAAGCCGCCAAGGAAGCAGTCAAGGGCATCGGCTTTGACCTGCTCATCGTCTGCGGCTTCGCCTTTGACCCCCACGTCTCCGAAGAGGCCAAACGCTTCGGCAAGCTCACGGTGCTCCCCTGCCGCCTGAACCCGGATTTGGCCATGGGCGATGAACTGCTGAAGAAGACCGGGGCGGGCAACCTCTTCATGGTCTTCGGCGAGCCGGATATTGACCTGAAGAAGCAGAAAGACGGCAAGATCGTGGTGGAAATCAGAGGCCTGGACATCTACGACCCCACCACCGGCCAGATTCGCTCCAGTTCCACCGATGATTTGGCCTGCTGGTTCATCGACACCAACTACAACGGCGAGTCCTTCTTTGTGCGCCATGCCTACTTCACCGGAGCCGACCAGCCCTATGACAAGCTGAAACGGGCCCTCCGGGCCGAAATTGACGAGGGGGCCTGGGCCGCCCTCTACTCCACCGTGAGCCGCCCTTTCCCGCCGCCCGCCACCGGCAAGATCGCCATCAAGGTCATCAACCATTACGGCGACGAAGTTCTGAAGGTGTTTGAAGTGCCCATCCCAGAGTGAGCATTTTAAGGCCAGGAGTCCCCCATGGAGATATTTAACGTTTACTGCGATGAATCCTGCCATCTAGAAAATGACCATCAAAGAGCTATGGTCTTGGGTGCAATCTGGTGTCCACTTGAAAACTGCCGAGAAATTTCCGTCCGACTACGAGAAATCAAAAGAAAACATGAACTTCCATCCGATTTTGAGGTCAAATGGACGAAAGTCTCTCCTGCCAAGATTCGGTTTTATCTGGATTGGCTGGATTATTTTTTCGATTATGATGAACTGCATTTCCGTGCCCTGATCGTCCCGGATAAATCGAGGCTCCGTCACGAGGCGTTTCCAAGCCAGGACCACGAGACCTGGTATTACAAAATGTATTTTGACATGCTAAAGGTCATCTTTAGCCCCGAGGCTAGGTATCGAATTTACCTTGATATTAAAGATACTCGCGGGGGGGCTAAAATCAAAAAGCTTCACGATGTCCTATGCAATAACTTATACGATTTCACCAGGGACATCATCGAGCGTGTGCAACTCGTCCACTCTAGAGAGGTTGAACTGTTGCAACTCGCCGACCTGTTAATCGGGGCAGTCTCCTATGCAAACCGGGGCCTTCAGGGAAGCCTTGGCAAATTGCAGTTGGTTGAGCGAATGAAAGCCCGGTCCAAGTATAGACTCACTAAAACCACACTATACCGAGAGCAAAAAGTAAACTTGTTGCGCTGGCGGGCCCAGGAGGTCCAGGAATGAGCCCTCCTAAATGGTTGCCGCCGCTTTTTCCTTTCAAGGGCAATTGGCCCCTCTATCTAAGTGCCCTATATGAACTATTTAAGGCCGACTTTATAGATGAAAAACCTCAGTTTCGCGGCAGACGTATTGGTTTGAAAAAGCATCCCGTATTTGATGGCAAGGAAGCCACTTTTTGGCACCTGATTCAAGAAGGGTCGGTGGAGGAGGCACGCGTGCCGGATTTAAAACGTTGTGAACGTATCCGGTGGCCACGGCCCATGATTGAAAATTCAGCGGATTCCTCACTGAAGGTCTGGACAAACACTCGGAAGGGCGAGACCAGAGTTCTCCTGTGGCTTGAAGAGGAAGAATACCTGGTTGTCTTGGCTGAGAGAAAAGGATATTTGCTGCTTTGGACGGCTTACCTGGTGGACAAGCCACATAGCCAAAGAAAGCTCCTGAAAGAATTTGAGGAATGGCAAAAAAAGGAAGGCATAAAAAGCTGATGCCGCCTCAAGAGGACGGCATCGTTACTCCTTCTACACATGGCAGATGAGCTATCTATATAATCGGCATGGCGACAAAAAAGTCAAGAAATATTTTCACAAAAATCCACTCGTAACCGCTTGCAATTAAAGGAGCACCCGAGGGGATTTGAACCCCTGACCTGCCGGGGATGGACCCTCATTAGACCCCAAATACCTCGCCGAGCTATCCTCTGGCCGGGCATGGAGATACCGCCCGCTGTGAAAATTGCGGGGCCGAACCAGGAGTAGACAAGATGAATTAACAGTCTCAACCGTGCCCCTCAGCCACTAGGTGTCTCCGCTAATTTGCTCTCCATGGTGCCCCCCGCCTGAACGATCTGGAAAACATGCACGTTATATGCACGTTGCACAGAAATTATTAAAGGCAGGCCCGATGAACCATCGGTAACCTGCCTTAATTCTTGTCAATAATTGGTGGAGCTGAGGGGAGTTGAACCCCTGACCTCTTGAATGCCATTCAAGCGCTCTTCCAGCTGAGCTACAGCCCCAAAATTTCCTTTATTTTACTGAACTGCTCGCGGCTGTCAACCCCCACCTGTCGCCAAAATATCAAATCCCTTCAGTCCGCTCCCACTTTTTGGCTCACTTGCCGTCGTCTAAATCTTGCCCTCCTGGCGAATTTAATGGCGGCACCGCAGCGAACCGATAATCAAAGTAAGAAGACTTTTTGCCTTAACATCCGGGAACCGAAGAGAATCAAAAAAGAACGGGGCCAGTCTTGCCGACCCCGCTGCCTCAGGGTTGAACTAATATGGTTAACTAGTGGAAAAGGGCTGGGTTTGTAAGTTTGTTACCAATAGTTACAGGAAAAATTCCTCTTTCAATACTGGGGGTTTGAATTCCATCACCCGAATCAGCAGGACCGGTACCGTGGCGTGGGATACCACTCTCTCCGCCGTGCTGCCCAATACCCAGGCCACTTCTCCTTTCCCGTGGGTGGACATGGCGATCAGGTCTGCCTTCTCCTTTTCGGCAAAGGCGATGATTTCCCGGGCCGGTACTCCATCCAGGCACAGCCAGTTGGCCGTGATGCCTTGAGCCTGAAATTCTTGGCCGGCCTTGGACAAAAAAGCCTCGCAGGCTTTCTTGGCCGCCGCCGGGGCCGTGGCTATGACTCCTGGGGTGGCTTCACCCACACCCTCAAACATAGCAGACATGAACAAAAGTTACCTGCGATTTGAAGGCCTTGGCCAGTTCCAAGATAGTGGGGAGAGCTTTGGCAGCTAATTCAGAGCCATCCAAAGGAACCACAATTCTCTTAAACATGGGAACCTCCTCGAAAATGTTTGGAGAAACAGCCCCACCTCCGTTAATTACCTTTAATTAATAAGCTAATGTTTTTTATCACCAGGTTAAGGGGAGGCACAAAATATTTCACCTTAGCTATCTTCGTCGGGTTGAAGGGCAGCACCTTCTGCCTGGCGCTCCGGCGCTTTATACAGATCCCGCTGCAGTACGCGGTGATAGCTGGTGAACTGGCCGTCGCCAAGATCAGCTTCCAGGTGCTGGCCCATCATCTTGAGTTTGGCGTCCAAATCATCCAGGTAAAAGACCAAAAGGGCCTCCCGGGTCTTGGGGATAACCGGGGAGCCGAATTCCAGAGAACCATGATGCGACAAAATGATATGCTCCAATTCCATCAGGAGCTGGGGAGTCGGAAAAGACATCTCCCGGGCTTGTTCCCGCACCATCTCCCATCCCAGGACCACATGGCCCATGAGTTGGCCGGGCACCGTAATCTCGGGGACCACAGGGTTCGCCAGCTCTTTGATCTTACCCAGATCATGCAGGATGGCCCCGGCCAGCACCAGATCGGCGTGCAGGTCGCGGTAAACCGTCAGGGACTGGCGGGCATGGCGGGCCACGGTGCAGGTGTGCTCCAACAAGCCGCCCAGATAGGCATGGTGATTCCGGCGGGCTGCCGGGCAGACCAGGAGGTCGTCCTTATACTTGGTCAACAGAGCCTGCACCAGCTCGCCCAGGGGCGGCTTCAAAGACTCGCTGGCCAGCAGCCACAACTCCTGCCACAGTGCCTGCCGGTCATAGGAAGTGCTCAACTGCAGGAGATCAGGATCAAAATCCGGCAACTGGCGGCCCAGAGCCCGAAGACTGTCAACTGTATTGATATACTTCACCACCACCTGCAGCTCATTTTGGTAACTGCTCACCAGACCGCTGACCCCGACATAATCTCCCGGCTTGAAAGGCCCCGGACACTTCTCCAGCACTTCGTCCCACACCCGGGCCTTGATCACGCCGCTCCGGTCGCCCAGCACCAGGTTCAGGAAAGGCTTGCCGGCCTTGGTAAGACGGGTTTCCACCTGGCGCAGCAAAAAAAATTGCTGGAGGGCATCTCCCTCTTTAAGTCCGTTAATGAAAAGGTGCGCCAAAAGGTACGCCTCCGGAACAATAAGTTGATCATACCCTTAATCAGGCCGAGCGGTCAAGGTCAGCCCCGACGCCGCCGCCTCTTGACAAGCTATCAGCCGGTAATTAATTTAAATTTATCGGAAAAAAACCGATAAGAAATTAACCCGGGAAAGAAA
>DYLF01000100.1 GCA_020722205.1 Desulfobacca acetoxidans | reverse complement strand
AAAAGGGACGAAGATTTAGGGGGATAACGTTTGAGAAGATCACTCCTGATTACTCCTTCGTTATCCCCAATCCTTGATGCTTATTAACCGGTTACTGGCCAATGCTCAATTTTCTCACACCGGTTCTGCGATCATGAATGCTCCGCGCCGGCTGACAAAGCGGACCCGAAGGCGGCGGTGGTGATTTCGGGGCGCCTCAGGAAGGAGTACCCGCAGATAATTGGCGCTTAGCCCCCGCAGGCAGCCATCGGATTCGGCTGCTCCCTCCACCGCCACCTCTTCTATCCTCCCGAGCTGACTGTGGTAAAATTGCTCTTTCTTTTGGCGCCCGAGAGCCCGCAAAATCCGGGCTCTGGACTGCACTTCAAGGGAAGGAAGAGGTGGCAATTCAGCCGCCGGCGTACCGGGACGGGGTGAATAGGGAAAGACATGTAGGTAAGAGACCGGCAAAGAGTCAACGAGAGCTCTGGTGGCCTCGAAATCCGCTGTGGTCTCAGTAGGAAAACCCACCAAAACGTCCAAGCCGATGGCGGCGTCCGGAAAGCGGCGCCTGATCTCCCAGACCACCGCCTGAAAATCCCGAGGGCTGTAAGGCCGGTGCATGGCCGCCAATACCGGGGCGGCGCCGCTTTGTAAAGGAAGGTGAAAGTGCGGGCAGAATTGTGGCCATGATTCCAAAGCGTCCAATAACCGGGGTGTTATTTGGTGGGGTTCCAGGGAACTGAGGCGTAAACGGCAGGGCCAAGGCTGATGGGCCAGGTCTTGGATGAGAGCGCTCAGATCTTCCGGGTGAGTCGTGGGCTGTGAGCCGTCAACCATAAGCCGTGAGCTGGTAGGGGGAAGGGAAAGATCATGGCCATACTGGCCCAGGTTGATCCCAGTTAGGACCACCTCCGGATAGCCAGCCAAAGCCAGGTCCTGGAGGCTCTTTTTAACCAGATGAGGTGCCAGGCTCCGGGAAGGGCCGCGCACCATCGGGACAATACAATAGCTGCATCTCTGCCGGCAGCCCTCCTGAATTTTCAACCAAGCGCGAGAATGACCGGCGAACTCCCTGAGTCTCCAGCAAACCAAAGGTTCTTGGGTAAGAAACTCCGACACCCGAATTATATTGGGAACCCCTCGGGCTAATCCATCTACCAGGCGCGGCAGCAAATGCTTTTCCCGATTGCCGCACACCAGCTTGATTGCGGGCAACTTGACCAACTCTGCGGGAGTGCGTTGGGCATAACATCCCGTAACGGTCAGGACCGCCTCAGGGTATCGGCGCGCCATTCGCCGGATGGCTTGACGAGCTTGTTGATCAGCGCGCGCCGTCACCGTACAGGTATTAATCAGAAGCAAATCCGGAGCTGCATCAGCAGCGGCCGCCTGCCAGCCCTGATGGCTGAGCTCCTGGGCCAACCAGGCGCTGTCGCATTGATTAACTTTGCAGCCGAAAGTGATGATTTGGAAAGAAGGCACGATGATTATATCTGCCGGGCCCGAAGAAATTAACCTCAAACGGGCGGGCGCAATATCGATAAATAGCTGACCCGAGTCAGCTGCAATAACCTGAGAAATACCTACACTAATTCTCGCAACGCTTCACCAAAAAATCATTAATGACCCGTTGGGTTTCCAGTGGTTTCTCTTCATGGGGGATATGGCCGCAATGAGGAAGAATAACCAGTTGGGAGTCAGGGATATCGCGGTTGAAATTTCGCGCCACCTTGAGTGGTATCACCTCATCCTGCTCGCCCCAGATGATCAGGGTCGGAACCCGAACAGTGCAATATTGCGCGATCAGCGCCTCCATGTTCTGGGGAATGATCTGCTTAGCTGTCTCCACAAACGCCTCCACGGCACCCGGCAGACTGCCGTAATGGGCGTAAGCGGCGATGGCCTCGTCAGTGATTTTATCATCGTTATAATAACACTTGCGCAAAACCAGGCCGGCGACCAGGGAGGGAGGAAGCAATCTGGCGCCTATGGCGTTAAGCAGCGGAATGCGGGCCAGACGGACAAACCAGGGAAGTTTCTGCGGATAGCCAACGCTGTCAATTAGGATTAAACCATTAAGACAGTTCGGATTCTGCTCCCGCACCCGGAAGTAGGTCATGAGAGCAACGGCGCCGCCCAGGGAATTGCCGATCAGCACCAGGTTCTGTAAACCTTGGTCGTTTATGAAAGCCGCCACCATCTCTGCCTGGTCCTGGACAGCATACTTACCATCCTGGGGTTTATCAGATAGGCCGTGGCCTTTAAGATCAATGATATAAACTAGGCGCTCCCTAGCCAAAGCCGGGCCCAGATGGCGCCAGGAATAGGCGGAGGCGCCAAAGCCGTGTAAGAGAATAATGGGGGACCCCCGGCCCGCTTCATAGTAATTAATTTTTATCCCCTGGTAGTTAAAAATTTTCTGCGTAGCCCAGCATTCAGGCAGGACCACCTCAGGTCCGGGGAGGGCGCAGCAGGTGGAAGCCAAAAATAGCAGGCACTCCAAGGTGATTATTCTTAGCGCCAGCATATCAATTCGCAACGATTCTTAATTGATATCAAAAGGTTGCATTTCAAGCCGCCCGCACCTTAACACCGGAGCGGATATTCTGGCAAAAGAGACAAAGAAGCCCTGAAAGAGGCTTCAGAATCAATTATATTATTATAGGACACCTTCGGACCTGCAGCTGAGATATTCATAAGTAATCAGTAAAATAGTTTCGGAAAACAGGCTTTGTTTCGGACGAGTAAATACCGCTTAGGCTTTCCAACCTTTATCCCACAAGGGGAATTTTTTGAAAAGCGCTGGCAAAAATCCCCCGAAGGGTTATATTATTACTTGGAGCGTGAATTATAATAACTTTTCACCCACCCCCTCAATGGAGAGGGAATTTAAGGAAAATCGGGAATAATAAACTTTTATCTCTGGGTAAGGAATATTTGAACACTCAAACCGTGCCTAGACGGCCTTGGACAGCGCTGCAGAGAACAGAAGGGTAAGAAGTTAATGGCCAAAGAAAAAAACCGTAACCACCGCGGCTTAAAATTGGAGATCAAGGTAATCCCCCCACAATACCTGGGCCTACCCTTGCTGGAAATCGCCCGGCTGCTGGGCGATGGGCCACTCTTGTGGCCAGGGGGGGCGGGCCGGGCCCAGGGGGTCAAATTTGTCCACTATGACATCAAAAAGAAGCGCGGCCGCAAACCCAAGGCTCAGAGCGCCAATGCTGAGCTGACAACCGCTACCGCCTCCCGGAGGTCTGCATAATCGGCAACCCCCCCAGCCCCCAGCCCAGCACAGATCGGAAACCGGAGGGGTTGGTCTTTTTTTCATGTCCACCAACAGCATAGTTATCCGCGGGGCCAGAGAACATAATCTTCAGAATATTGAAGTGGCACTGCCGCGCCAGCGGTTTATCGTCATTACCGGGGTGAGCGGGTCGGGCAAGTCCACCCTGGCCTTTGACATCCTGTATGCCGAAGGGCAGCGGCGCTACGTGGAAAGCCTGTCAGCCTATGCCCGCCAGTTCCTGGAACTCATGGACAAACCCGATGTGGATTATATTGAAGGCTTGTCTCCAGCCATTGCTATCGAGCCCCGCAGCGCCTCCCGCAATCCCCGCTCCACCGTGGCCACCGCCACTGAAATTTACGATTATCTGCGGGTCCTGTTCGCTCGGGTGGGAACGCCCTACTGCTACCAATGCGGCCGTCCCATCGCCTCCTTGAGTGTGCCGCAGATGGTGGATCAGATCATGGCTTTGCCTGCCGGCAGCCGGCTCACCATACTGGCGCCGGTGGTAGTAAACCGCAAAGGCGAACATCACAAAATCCTGGAACGTCTCCAGCGGGAAGGGTACCACCGCCTCCGCCTCAACGGCGAACTGGTGGAGTTGGAGGACCTACCCACCCTGGACAAAAACCGCCGCCACACCATTGAGGCCGTGGTGGACCGCTTGGTTGTCAAAGAGGAGCTGCCCCCTCGCCTCACCGATTCCTTAGAACTGGCCCTCAAACTGGCCGACGGCACGGTACGGGTGGCAGTTCAAGGTGGTGAAGAACTGCTGTTCAGCGAGAAATTTGCTTGCGATCTCTGTGGCGTCAGCCTGCCCGAAATCACCCCGCAGTTGTTCTCCTTCAACAGCCCACAGGGAGCCTGTCCAGCTTGCACTGGGCTGGGCCATCGCCGGGTTCTGGACCCGAACCTGTTGGTGCCCGATCCTGACCTCAGTCTTCGGGAAGGTGCCCTCCGCCCGTGGGGAGACAACCAGACTCTCAGGCTGCAGCAAATGCTGGGGGCCTTGGAGAAACACTATCGGTTTTCCTCCCGCACCCCCTTCCGGGAGCTGGCTAAAACTGTGCAACAGGCCCTGCTGCATGGCTCCGGGGGCGAGCCCGTTAATTTCTTTTATGAAAAAGGTGGACGTCGCGTCTTTCTTCCCCGCCCCTTTCGAGGCCTGATCCCTTTGCTGCAGGAACGTTACCAGGAAGCCGACTCCTCCTTGGTGCGGGAAGAGATCGAACAATACATGACCTTACAGCCCTGCCCGGATTGCCAGGGGGCCCGGCTGCGCCGGGAAGCCTTGGCCGTTAGACTAGATGGGGCCAATATCTATGAAGTCACCTGCTTCACCGTTCGGGAAGCTCAGGAGTGGTTTAAAAATCTGCATTTGTCGCCGCGCCAGGCTGAGATTGCCCGCCGAGTCCTTAAAGAAATCTCCGAGCGCCTCGGTTTTCTTATGGAAGTGGGCTTGGACTACCTCACCCTCAACCGCCCCACCGCCACCCTGGCGGGCGGCGAAGCCCAACGCATCCGGCTGGCCACCCAAATCGGTTCCAGGCTCAGCGGCGTCCTCTACATTCTGGATGAGCCCAGCATCGGCCTGCATTCCCGGGACACCATCAGGCTCCTGAATACTCTCAAGGTGCTCCGTGACCTGGGCAACACGGTGATCGTGGTGGAACACGATCCCGAGACCATCAACCAAGCCGATTTCGTGGTGGATATGGGGCCGGAAGCCGGCCGCCGGGGAGGCCGGGTGGTCTTTGCCGGCCCCCCGGAAGAGTTGCGGGGACACCCGCACTCCCTCACCGGCCTTTATCTGTCCGGCCGCCGGGAGATTCCTCTCCCCTCCCGAAGACGCCAACCCACAGGTGTTATCCATCTTGAAGGCGCCTCTCGCCACAACCTTAAAAACCTTAGCGTCTCCATTCCTTTAGGCGTTCTGATCTGCGTCACCGGGGTTTCCGGGTCCGGCAAGAGCACTCTGATTATGGATACGCTCTACCCGGCACTGCGCCAGCAGCTCTATCGGGCCAGGATTTCAGCCGTCCCAAGAAATGTTCCGTGGGACAGAATAACAACCCCAGCATATGAAACGTTATACCAGAGGAAGGTTGGCCTAGCATCTGCTGAAACCCTTCGGGGGGTGGAGCAACTGGACAAAGTCATCCACATCGACCAGACCCCCATCGGCCGCACCCCCCGCTCCAATCCCGCCACTTACAGTGGCGTCTTTACCATTATCCGGGAGCTCTTCTCCCAAACACCGGAAGCTCGCCTCAGAGGGTATAAGCCCGGACGCTTCAGCTTCAATGTTAAGGGCGGCCGCTGTGAAGCTTGCCGGGGAGAAGGCATCAATAAGATCGAGATGCACTTTCTACCGGATGTCTTCGTGCGCTGCGAGCTCTGTCGGGGTTTGCGCTACAACCCCAGCACTTTGGAAATTCGTTACAAAGGAGTTAATATCGCCGAAGTACTCGACATGACGGTGGATCAGGCCCTGGAGGTCTTCGCCCCGGTGCCGGCCCTCCGGGATCGCCTGCAAACCTTGGCGGACGTGGGAATGGGCTATGTCCAGCTCGGCCAATCCGCCACCACCCTGTCCGGCGGCGAAGCCCAGCGCCTGAAGCTCTCCCGGGAACTGAGCAAGCGGGCCACCGGCCACACCCTTTACATCCTGGACGAGCCCACCACCGGTCTGCACCTGGCAGACATCGACAAGTTACTCCAGGTCCTCAACCGTCTGGTGGAGGCCGGCAATACGGTGATCATTATCGAACACAACCTGGAAGTCATTAAGACCGCCGACTATCTCATTGATCTGGGGCCGGAAGGCGGCGACGCCGGCGGCCGCCTGGTGGCCTGCGGCACCCCCGAAGAAGTGGCCCAACACCCTGACTCTCACACCGGCCGCTTTCTGCGGCCATTATTAAAATAATCCTCCAGGAATAATTTCT
>DYLF01000099.1 GCA_020722205.1 Desulfobacca acetoxidans | reverse complement strand
GCTGGAAATAAGCCTGGTCATGTTGACAGCGGGGACACCGAAATCCCTCCGGCCAGCGCAGACGAAACAAATGCCTTTGACAGGCTTTCTCAGTGCCAAACTTTTTCTGAAATTGCATCAGGCTGAGTGCTTTTTGTTGCATCGCCCTGGTCCATTTATCCAGTTTTTAAGGCTAATTATAGCACATAATTCAGAGCAAAGGCAATAATCGTTTAATGCTATTTCTGATTGAGCGGCAATCTCTGCTTTCCCTCTTTGTTTCTTTTGTCCAAAAGGTTCGCTGCTGATTGTCCTTCTTTTGGGTAGGCAAGCCCGGTTCATGAGGTTTCATCCACAAGGTCATTTATGGTTGCAGATGATGCAGGGGCAGCACCGCGAAACCCTAGATTCAGGTGGCATAATATATATTGCTGCAGATAGCTAAGGTATTTCATCTGGAGACCGACCGGGCGAACACAAAGCTCAGGTTCGGGACCGATAAGGCCTGGGCCACCGGAGGGCACTTGGCCTGCAGGAGAAAAAAAATCCGGGGGTCATGAAGATGGCTCAAGGTCTCAAAATGTCCCATGCCTTTGGCCAAGATGATCCGGGCTTGCTGGAACAGCTCCCGGAAAGGCTGGTTGGCTTCGTCGAGGACGAGCCCCACGGTCTTGGCTCCGGTGTCCACCACGGGTCCCAGGTCCTGGTATAATCCCGAAGCCTCCAAGTCTGAGCGGGTCAGGTCATTTTGGATGGGGCCGCCCTTCACGACATAAAATACTGTCCAGTTTTGGCGGCGCAGCCAGGTCACCAAGGGACGGTCAAAAAACTGCTCCCCGGCATTATCTGCCAGATACAGAAGAAGGCCCGGGTGGTCCTGGATGAGTTGTTGAAATTGAGTCGTCTCAGAAATGGAAAAATTCACCCCCTGCAAGATTTCCTGCGTCACTTCCGCCTGTTGGCGGAAAAAATCCACGGTGTTGCCCAGGACTGCCAGTTTTAGTAATGAATCCAATTCGTCCCGGTAATGTCCCGCCACTTTTTCGAACATGCGGGCTAGAAACTGCGTTTCCGTGGCTTTGTGGGCCGCAAAGGGATCGGGATTGCCACTGATCTTTTGGATAATCCGGTGGAAGCGATTGGCGATCAGGGCCGGGATGGCATGGGGGTGGAACTCTGCCTCCACTATGGCCAGCGCGGCCTTCCTTGCTTGCTTTCTCAGGTTATCATCGGAGGTAGCTGCCGTAACGGTCAGATCCAGCAAGCGAACTAGACAGCGGTAACATTCTTCCTTGATGGTCATAACAGTCACAGTGTTATTATGTAATCAGATTAGGTGAATGTCCAGCTAAGCGGCGGAAAGAAGTCATATCTTTCTTCCCCGCGGCCTGAGCGGAGGCAAGGGAAGCCAGGATAAGCATAAGATTATCAAGAACTTTTTGCTTTTTAGGCTTGCCAGGGAAACGAGGCAGGGTTATTATGCCTTTTATGGGCCGCATCTGGAGGTGGCAGGAAGAAGGAACCGGAAAACTGTTTGCGGAGGCGAAGAGGCTGTTGGCGGCCCACCAAATTATTGCCTTACCCACCGACACTTTCTATGCACTGGCTGCCTCTCCCCTGGAGGAAGAGGCTTTGTCCCGGCTTTTGGCGGTCAAAGGCCGCTCGCCTCACAAACCGGTATTGGTGCTGGTAGCTGATCCCGCCATGTTGAACTCACTAGTGCAGGAGATTCCTGAGACGGCGCAGCGTCTCATGGAGATTTTTTGGCCCGGTCCCTTGACGCTTATTCTGCCGGCTCGCCCCCAGTTGCCGGCTTTGCTCACCGGCGGGACGTCCGCCGTGGGGGTGCGGCAGCCGCGCCAGAACCTCACCTGCCGGTTGATCGCAGCTTTAGGGTTTCCGGTGACGGGCACCAGTGCCAACCGGGCCGGGCAGCCAGCCCTGACAGAAGCTGCGGCGGTAGCCCAGGAGTTCGGCGAGACAGTGCCTCTTATTGTAGACGCCGGCCCCTGCCCCGGCGGACTGCCTTCCACCATTGTGGATGTGACGGTCTCCCCGCCCCGCTTAATACGGCGGGGCGCCCTGGAAGTGAACCGCTTGCGGGCAGTTGTTACTGACATTGCCACCTGAGCGAGGTTTCATGGCCACTGAACCGGTAGTGTTAGCGGTGGATTTGGGCGGCACTAACGTACGTTGGGCTGTGGTGAACAAACGGGGGGAGATCCTGGGGCGGTGGGAGCGGGCCACGGCCAGCATGCCGGAGCAGGAGGTCATGATCACCACTCTGGCCAAGGAACTGCTGGCCTCTGAGCGGATGGCGAAAGAACGGCAGACTCAGGTGCGGGCGGTAAGCTTGGGAGTACCGGGTCGTATACTCCCCGAAAAAGGGGTGGTGGTTTTTTCCCCCAATGTTGAGGTGTTAAATAATTGTCCATTGGTGTCCCTGCTGCACACCCGGGTGCCATGGCCGGTTTTTCTGGAAAACGACGCCAATCTCTTCACCCTGGGGGAGCATTGGCTGGGAGCCGGTAACGGACACCCCCATATGCTGGGCATAACCCTGGGTACGGGGGTTGGCGGCGGCCTGATTCTCAACGACCGCCTCTGGTCGGGGACAGCCGGCACTGCCGGGGAGGTTGGTCATCTCACCATTGATCCTGAGGGCAGGAAGTGCCACTGTGGCAACCGGGGTTGTTTGGAAACCATGGCTTCGGGCTTCTGGACTTCTGTCTGGGTTAGGGAACAATTGGAGAGGGGGGCGGCCTCCTGGCTCAGGGAATTATGGGAGAAAGACAAAGAGGCCCTGGACGGGGAAACCCTGGTGACTGCGGCGCGACTTAATGACCCCCTGGCCCTGCGGGCTTTTGAACGGGTGGGCCAGGCCCTGGGGGTGGCCATCGCCGACGTCGTCCATTTGTTGGGACTCTCCTGTATTGTCATCGGGGGACGATTTGCTCGGGCTTGGGAATTGTTTGAAAATGCCATGCAAGCCGAATTGTACCATCGCTTGACTATGTTTCCTCTGGAAGCGTTGACCATTGTGCCGGCCAAGCTGGGGGATGACGCCGGGCTGTTGGGAGCCGCCCGCCTGGCCTGGGACAGGTTAGAAAATTATGAGCAGATTTAGGAACCTCTTGCAAAAATCTTCTTTCTCAGAGAGGAGGCATACATGACGGAGAAAGCCATACCTGTGGCCCGCCCTACTCTAGGTGAAGAAGAGGCTCAGGCAGCCCGGCGGGCCATTCTGTCCGGCTGGGTGGTGCAGGGGCCGGAGGTAGCGGCCTTTGAGAAGGAATTTGCCGCTCTGGTGGGGGCGTCGTATGCGGTGGCTGTGTCCAGCGGGACCGCCGCCCTGCATCTGGCCCTGATGGCTTTGGATATAAGCGAAGGCGATGAGGTCCTCACGGTCAGCCATTCTTTTATTGCCACGGCCAATGCGGCTCGCTATGTGGGGGCCAGGCCGGTTTTTGTGGATGTGGAGCCGGCCACCGGCAATATCGATGCCGATCAGGTGGCTCGGGCGGTGACTCGCCGCACCCGTGTCATTCTGGCGGTGCATCAGTTGGGGATGCCTTGCAACCTCGAGGCCATTCTGCCGGTGGCCTTGGATTTTAATATCAAGGTGGTGGAAGATGCGGCCTGCGCCCTGGGGTCGGAGATTCGCCTACCCGGCCGGGACTGGGAATTCATCGGCAAGCCCCACGGCGATCTGGCCTGTTTCTCATTTCATCCCCGCAAGGTCATCACCACCGGCGACGGCGGCATGATCACGACTGCCAATCCCAAGCTGGGACAACGCCTGGCGCGCCTCAGGAGCCACAGCATGTCCATGTCGGCGGCGGAGCGGCACGGGGCCGGGAAAGTGGTCTTTGAGCAATACCTGGAGTTGGGCTACAACTATCGCCTCACCGACATCCAGGCGGCCATGGGACGGGAGCAGTTAAAAAGGCTCCCCTGGATGCTCGAGGCCCGGCGGCGCCTGGTCCGGCGCTACCTGGAAGCCTTGACCGGGCATCCCTATCTTGCCCTGCCCGAGGAGCCGTCCTATGCCCGGAGCAACTGGCAGTCCTTTTGGATTACCCTTACCTCCAACTGCCCCTATTCCCAGAGGGGAGTCATGGAGGCATTGCTGGCCCGGGGCATTCACACCCGGCGGGGGGTCATGTGCGCCCACCGGGAACCGGCCTATCGAAACTTGCCGCTGCACAGCCCCCTCCCGGTGAGCGAATATTTACAGGATCACAGTATTATTTTGCCACTATACCCTGACATGACCATCGTCGAGCAAGACCGGGTAATTGCGGCGCTAGAGGAGTGTCTGGCGCCCTGAATCTGTCAGGCTTTTGATGGCGTTGCCGATGTTAACCAAGATTTAACACCCCCCTGCCACCTGTTAACCCCATTTTTATCCCAAGATTGTTATCAAGGTTTTAATCCGCGGGCGACACTTCCAGTTATCGCCAAAAAATCTCGGAGGGAGGCAGAATTTATGGTCAAAGAAAATATGGTCAGGGAGGTGATGATCCCTTTGACGGATTATCCACACATACCTTATTGGTTCAGCGTGCGCCAGGCCATTGCCATGGTCAAGGCCGCCGCCGGCATGTTCAAGGAGTTCACCAAGGGCCTGGTCATCAAGGGGGTAGCCTAACCCAGCGGTTATGACATCGGGTTCTTTGAACTCACCTGGTACATGCTGCCATTAGGCCTACTCATGGTTTTTCTCATCTGGTTCATAGTCATATTGTGTTTCCGTCCTGAACTGGATCGGGTCGAGGGCCGGCGGGAGAAGGCCAAGGCCCTGGCGAAGGAGTTGGGGCCTTTAAATCAAAAAGAAAAATTCGTCATCTTCACCATGATTGCCATCATCACTCTGTTCATGCTCAAATCCTTCGCGCCCGTCAAGGCCTTCCAGGATCTGGATCGCGGCTTCTGCCTCTGGAAAACCGGCGCCGCCCGATGGCGGGCGGTCCACTGGCTCACCATGTTCCTGAAGGCCCACTGGCTGACCTTTGTGTTGGGTATAGCCCTTTTTGTTCTGATCAGGACCAACTTTATGATGAACGTGGCGGCCATCGCCATCTCCCTGCCCGTCTCCCTGGTCATTGCCAATTATTTAGGGGTGGCGGGCCATGTCATCCTGTTCGCCTCCCTGGTCACTGCCGGCATGCCTTTTAACCTGCTCATCGGCGCCGCTCCCAATGCCATTGCCTATGAGAGCAAACAGTTCACCGCCGGGGAATTTTTTATGTACGGCTGGGTACCCAGCGTCGTTCTCATGGCTTTGCCGGCTCTGTTCGTTTACGTCATCTGGCCCCTCATGGGCATGCCGGTGCTGATCAAATGAGCATGCAGAGCAAGCCCTGTTACTAGACAGGTGGAACAGCCGCCCTAAGGCTGGTGTTAATGGGAGCGTGGAAAAGATTAACTATCATCACCCTCACCCTTACCCTCTCCCCCTGGGAGAGGGAAGTTAGAGGAAAGTGAAAGTGATAGGTCTTCCTCACCTTGAACCTCTCCCCCCAGGTGGAGAGGGAATGAAAAGCCAGTCGCTCTCCCGCAAGGGAGAGGGAATTAAAGGAAGTCCACAAAGTTAATCAATTTTTTGCCCATAATTCGACTATGCGGATAAAAGGATCTAGACCATGAAGGAAGGCTCATCGCTCTTTGGCGGGGGGTCGGTTTACCCAAGAGCCAAGCAGAAGAAAGGTTCATCGCTTGTACTGATAAGCATACTCTTAATGGTGGGGTTCAGCTTGCTGCTTGCTTCTTGGGCTACTGCGGCGGAGCATCCTGCTGGAGACCGTCTGACGGTCTCGGGAAGGCTGAAAAACCCCCAGGGCAAGGGTGTCAAGGAAGTGTCCGTCGAGGTGCTGGTGAACGGCCAAGCCGTGAAACCCCTGGGGAAGGACGAGGAGATTGCCACCGGCAGCGGCGGCAATTTCCTGGCGGAATTTCATCTCCCATCAGGGACCTTGCCCGGCGCCGAGCTTTCGGTTCGGGCCCATAAACCTTGCTGGCGGCCTTTACAACCCACATTAGTTCAGGTGTCGGCCGCCGGCGTGGACAAGGACGGCAACCGACTTTTTTTGGCCACCCAGAGCTTCACCCTGCACCGGCAGATCACCCCGGCCTTCTGGATTGCCACCGCCATCCTGCTCCTGGTCTATGTGGTCATCGCCGCCGAGTGGATGCACCGCACTCTGGCGGCCTTACTTGGCGCCGCCCTGGTGCTGTTTATCTCCTACACCGCCGGCACC
>DYLF01000180.1 GCA_020722205.1 Desulfobacca acetoxidans | reverse complement strand
CCCTTCCGGACCATAACTGCCTGACAGATGACGATTATTCTGATTTTACCCTCTTTCCCTCAAACGGGAGGGATTCGGGAAATAACGACACACAGACGAATGATTATGAATTGCCCCGGGACAACCAGGAAGATGACCACGACCTGGATTTTATTTTCTCCCCGGGAAACGAAATGGATTCGGGAAATAACGGCGCGAAGCGGGACGATTATGACCTGAAGCGGGACGATCGGGAAAAGCTTTTGGCCAGCCGGCGCCAAGTGGATGAACGGCGGCGAATCCTGGCCACCCTCTTTCCCCCCACCCACCGGCCGCTTAGCCGCCAGGTTGAAGCCGATGGCCCCCCGCCGCCCGCCGGCACCAACCGGCATGGCCGCGCCGCTCGCGCCCCAGCCCATGACCCACCGGCCACCCAGACCGATCACTGACCACTTTCCGGCTTACGGCGTCACATCCGTAAACTGACATAAATAGGCCGACCGGTCATAGAGGCTCTGGCAAGAAAGATGGTGCTTATCCAGGTGGGAAACGATCTCCGGCAGATACTCCTGCACCACCCCCACGTGCAGCCGCATCAGGGTGCAGTACTGCTGCAACTGCGCCAGCCCCCCGATGTAGGCCTGCACCGGGCAGCGCCCCCCACAGTAGGCATGGATGCCGCACCACTGGCAGCCCAGCTCCTCCTTGTAGGCCACCAGCTGGCGCAGGTCAGAACCGCGCAGGCTCAGCAACCCGTCCGGGGCAATCTCCCCCACGCTCGCCTCGGCCGGGAAGTCGGCGCAGGCATACACCTTGCCGCCCAAAAGATCAAAATTGGCCGCCGCCTCCACCCCGCAGGCCGTACCGCCCCGACACTTCCCGGTGAGCAGGTAAAGCAGCAGCTCATTGATATGTATGATGGACAACAGGCGCCCTTTGGCCAGCTCTTTGACGTAGTGCTCCATAATCGCCCCCAGCTCAGCCTCGTAGCGCCTGAAATAGCCGCAGAGATCAGACATCGGCCGCACCCCCTCCGCC
>DYLF01000179.1 GCA_020722205.1 Desulfobacca acetoxidans | reverse complement strand
TTGAACAACAAGGGCAAGATCCTCGGTGACAACGGCATCATGAGCATAAACCAAGAGGTCGCTGGCGACGGCTCCGTCAGGTTCCTGAACAACGCCACCCTGGACCTCAACGCCAACCTCACCACCGGCGACTTTATCATGGACCAACTGGCCACCCTGGATGTGGTCAGCGGCAAGACCATCACCCTCAGCGGCAACTTCATCTTCGCCCAAACCGATGAGGCCATGTGGAAGTATGCCGCCACCACCGGCAGCATCAACACCCTGACCCTAAACGGCGGCGGCTTCCACCAGCGCCTGGAGATCGGCGGCAAAGACGGGGATGGTTTCAGCAGCAACTTTGACCTCAACAACCTCACCATCACCGGTGAGAAAAGCTTTGTCTTCCTGAGCGACTGGCTTGACAACGGCCACCGCTCCTCTGACGAGGTCCTGTATGTGGACAACTTGTTGGTGCAGGGCTACCTCACCCTGGATCTGGACGCGACGCTCAACCTCAATAATCTCAAACTCTACGCCAATAACAAGCCTGGTTCGGACAAGCTTGTGACTCTGGCCGACGACCAAGCCGCCTGGCTGGGCGGTGGCCACATCATCGACGTCTATACCCCCATCCCGGCGCCCTCCACCGTCCTTCTGCTGGGCTCCGGCCTCCTGGGCCTCCTGGGCGGCGGCTTCCGCCTCCGGAAAAAATAGCCTGAGTTGACCACCAACAAAAAGGCAGGGTCCCCGCACCCTGCCTTTTTCCCTTCCCTCTTCCTCGCCTGATTATTTTATGTTGGCTGGCTTCTGCCGCCAAAAAGCTTTTTTGCGCCGATTTTAAAAACAAACGGGCGGCGGCAGTTTTATTAAGGAGAGACAATATCTTGGGGCTGGTACTTTGTGCCTTTCCCAACCTGCCTCTTGCGGCCCGATTTTGGCTGGCCGCTCTTTGAGGCAAGCCCTTAAATGCTAAAACTCAAAATCCGTGAAGTGCGCGGCCCGCAGGCGCTTGGTGAACTCCAGAGTGTCGAAGGCCA
>DYLF01000178.1 GCA_020722205.1 Desulfobacca acetoxidans | reverse complement strand
TATGGGGGCATTTGGGCAGGACATAAGGCCGGATGGTGGACCACCGGTAAAGGCTAGTCCAGGCTCCGGAGCCAGGCTGGTAAATGTAAGGGTTCGGAGGGGAATAGCCCTTAGTCCCGTAGAGCCGGACCACCCGCTTCAAATTGCCGGGGTCCCGGCCCAAGTAGTAGTATTGGAAACCGGGCTCTGCATTGGGGTCATAATAGGGCGCTCCCACGCCCCGGCTCTCGTCATACCAGCAGGGCCGGGTGTCGCACCGGCAAGGGAGGCCGCACCCGCCAACCCACAGAACCGCTATTAAAGCGCCGAGGAAGGTCATTCCTTTAATCTTCGCCATTGAGACTTTCTCCTGTTCCGGCGGATTTTCCATTTCACCAGCAGGCCGCATACCAGCCAGCCGACGGCCAGGCCGATCAGCAAATAGATGATTTCGGTGGTCATAGAGCCACTCCTCAGAAATACGGGGCCAGGACCCAAGCCAGAAAATAGAGCAGGGCGGCCAGGAGTGCGATTTCCACCGCATCGATCAGGCCGACCAGCCGTTCCTTCCAGGTCCCGCCAATGAAAGGCCAGAGCCAATGCTCGTTCATTTGCGTCTCCTCAACAAAAGAGGGGGAGACCGGACAGGCCGGCTCCCCCTTTCAGGTTGCCTCAATTCAGTGGTTTCACAAATCCATGGGCATCACCAGCCAGGAAGCGAGGGGGTCGGCGGGGTCCGTGAGCCTGACCGGCCGGCCAGGTTCGTTGATTTCCAGCACCACCAGGTCCCCTTTCATGACCGCCAGGGGCTCCAGGAGGTAACGGGCGTTGAAGCTGATTTTCACCGGCTCCTGCGAATGGCGGGAAATGTCCTCCACCTTGATCAGTTCCACCACCTCCCGGCCTGTCCCCACCTCGGTGTTTTCATGGGTCAGCTCGACCGTCCCTTCGCCCAGGGTGAAGACTACACCCCGGAAGCGCTCGGGGGTCAGCAGCGAGATGCGCCGGATCGCCGCGGCCAGCTCCTGGCGGCTGAAGACCAAAG
>DYLF01000020.1 GCA_020722205.1 Desulfobacca acetoxidans | reverse complement strand
TGGCCACCCAGTTCGAACTGCACGCCCAATATGGCGGAGTGGTGCCGGAGCTGGCGGCCCGCCGTCACCTGGAGAATATTTTGCCGGTCACCCAGGCGGCCTTGGCCCAGGCCGGTCTCTCCCTCAGGGAGCTGGACGGTCTGGCGGCCACCCAGGGGCCAGGGCTCATCGGCGCTTTGGTCATCGGCATGGCGGTGGCCAAGTCCCTGGCGTTGGTCTTAAAGGTGCCCTTAGTGGGAGTGCACCACTTGGAAGCGCACATCGCCGCCATCTTTTTGACCGAGAGGCCGCCAAAGTTTCCTTTTGTGGCCTTGGTGGTGTCGGGAGGCCACACCAATCTCTACCGGGTGGAGGGCTTTGAGAACATGACTCTGCTCTCCCGGAGCCGGGATGACGCGGCCGGCGAGGCCTTTGACAAGGTGGCCAAGATCATGGGGTTGGGCTATCCGGGGGGCGTGGCCATCGAGCGGTTGGCGGTTAAGGGCCGTAGGACGGCTTTCCCCCTGCCCCGGCCCCGAATCGCCGAGGAGCCCCTCACTTTCAGTTTCAGCGGTCTCAAGACCGCAGTGGCCTATCTTTTAAAGAAACACCCGGAGATTTTGCAGGAGGAAGGCAGTCGGGCCGATGTCGCCGCCAGTTTTCAGGAGGCGGTGGTGGAGAGCCTGGTGAGCCGGGCTTGGCTGGCGATGGCGATGACCGGTTACCGACGTCTGGTGGTGTGCGGCGGAGTGGCGGCCAATACCCGCCTCCGCCAAGTGCTGGCCGAAAAGGCGGCCGCGGACGGTACGCAATTATTCCTGCCGCCGCCTTCTTTGTGCACCGACAACGCTGCCATGGTGGCTGCGTTGGGTTTCCAGCACTGGCGGGCTGGCCGCCGGTTGGCATTGGGTGCCGATGTTTTTTCCCGCGACTAAGGAGCGTGAGCCAGAAACCGTGGACGGTTGAAGACTGGGTTTTGGAAAAGTATTTATTGTTACTGCAGAATGGGCTAACATATCTAAATAATTATTTAATAGTTGTTTTCGGCCTCAGAAAGACAAATTTGTTTCTGGTTCTTTCGATAAACAAGTTTTTTGAGGTGCGGAACATATATAATTAAGTTTCAGCAAGGGATAGAATTAAAATTTAACTTTTGCAGGCAAGCGAGAGCAAATGTTGAGAGAATACCCCTTGGGCAAGAGGCTGGCCCTACTGACTGACCTGTATCAACTGACCATGGCGGCTTGCTATTTTGACCAGGGCATGGCTGAGGAAGCCACCTTCAGCCTGTTCATCCGCAAGTATCCAGCCAACCGGGGGTATTTCGTGGCGGCGGGCCTGCCGGAGGCGCTGTCGTATCTGGAGACCTTCGGATTTACTGAAGATGACCTGACCTATCTTGAATCTACTGGTCTTTTTCAGGGGCGTTTTCTGGATTTCCTGAAGGGAGTGCGGTTCACCGGGGAAGTGTACGCCTTGCCGGAGGGCAGCATCTTTTTCAAGGATGAGCCGCTCCTGGAAGTAAGCGCCCCGGTCATTGAGGCACAACTGGTGGAGACCTTCCTGATTAATGCTCTCAGCCTTCAGACCCTGATCGCCACCAAAGCGGCCCGCTCGGTCCATGCGGCCCAAGGGCGGCCTGTCATCGACTTTTCCCTGCGCCGCACCCAGGGAAGCGATGCCGGACTGAAAGTGGCTCGGGCCAGCTATCTGGCCGGCTTCATGGGCACCAGCAACGTCTTGGCCGGGAAGCTGTACGGTATTCCCATTTTCGGCACCATGGCCCATTCCTATATCACCAGCTTTGCGCACGAGATTGACGCTTTCCGGGTCTTTGCCAAGAATTTTCCTCGCACCACCACCTTGCTCATTGATACTTACGACAATGTGGCGGGGGCCAAGAAGGCCGCTCAAGTGGCCGCAGAAATGGCGGCCAGGGGTGAGCGCCTGCGGGGCGTTCGCTTGGATAGCGGCGACATTGCCGCCATCAGCCAGGAGGTGCGCCAAGTATTGCGGGATTATGATCTGGCTTCCGTGGGCATTCTGGCCAGCGGCGGTTTTGACGAGTTCAAGATCGCCCAGGTGCTGGCCGCCGGTGGCGAAGTGGATTCCTTTGCGGTGGGCACCAAGATGGGGGTCTCGGCCGACGCCCCCTACTTTGACATTGCCTACAAATTGGTCAGATATGGCGGGCGGCCGGTGATGAAGCTCTCCACCGGCAAGGTGACCCTGGTGGACAAAAAACAGGTCCACCGGCATTATGATGCAGAAGGACGGATGGAGCATGATGTTATTGCGCTGCGGGGCGAATCTGCTGCCGGGCGACCTTTGCTTCAGGAGGTGATGCGGGGGGGCCGGGTGGTTCGTCCCCTTTCTACTCTGCAAGAGAGCCGGGAGTATTTTCGGTCGGAATTTGACCGCTTGCCGGAGCGGTACAAGGCCCTCAACGACCCGCCGCTCTATCCGGTGGGGCTGAGCCCCGGTCTTAAAGCACTTCAGGCACGGGTGGCGCAGGAGTGTGCGCAGCGGGAAGTCGGATAAGGAAGGGTTTCGCTGCTCAGCGATCATTTATCCTTAATACTGGATAATAAAACAAGTGGGGATGAGGCCAATTAAAAGGTAATATATGGGAATTACTGAGCTTTTGTGCCACTACAACACACAGTTGATTCATACCTGCAGCTATTTTGGGGTTTTTGTGCTTATGGCGTTGGAGAGCATGGTCGCACCGGTGCCCAGTGAACTGGTGATGCCCTTTGCCGGCTTTCTTATCTTTACCGGCCACTTTGATCCCTGGTGGGTGTTGGCGGCCAGCAGTTTGGGCTCCCTAGTGGGCTCGCTCTTCTCCTATGGCATGGGGGTTTTAGGGGAGCCGGTGGTGTTGCGCTATGGCCGCTATCTACTCCTCAACCCTCATCATCTGGGATGGACCAAGGGCTTTTTTAACCGCCATGGGGGGAAAACGATCTTTATTGCCCGCTTTATCCCGGTGGTGCGGCATCTGATCTCCATTCCGGCCGGCTTGGCGCGTATGCCCATGGTGCCGTTTTTTCTATACACCCTAGTGGGGGCTACTATGTGGAACATGTTTTTGACCTACCTTGGGGTGAGGTTGAAGGAGAATTGGCGCCTGATTCAGCAGTACACCCACTTACTGGATTATTTGGTGGCCGCCTGTTTGGCGATGGGATTGGTCTATTTGGTGTGGAAGGTAAAGGCCGCGAGAGCATTAGATGGTAAGCTATGAACTGTTTGCCGGCGGCAATATTAATATCCTGAGGTCTTTTTTGAGCTTGGGCAGCGTCCGATCTAATTTTTGAGTTGGGGATTTAGAGTACTGCCGAAGCTCTTTCGAAACCGACTAGCATGTCAGCCGGCTTCCCAAACGGCTTATGGGTCACGGCTCCCGGACCTTCCAGATGGCACTGATTAATCCGGAACGGGGGAAAGGCGAGACCGGGGTCCGGTCCCGGGTTATTTTCACGCTGTCTTGGCCGGACTATGAGCTTGTCTGCCGTATGACCAAGGCCCGGGGGCGTCCGGCTTATCTATGGGATTGTGCTTATCGGGATGGGGTGTGGGGCGGTAAAGAGGTGACGCTGGTGGCTCCGGCCATGGGGGCACCATATGCCGCCATGGTGATGGAAAAGCTCATTGTCTTGGGTGGCCGCATGCTCTTGAGCCTGGGATGGTGTGGCTCGCTTAATTCGGAGGTGCGCATCGGTTCCCTGGTGAGGCCTAGCGCGGCCGTAGGATTGGACGGTACTTCACCGCATTACTGCCGGAAAGGTTCAAAGATTTGTCCGGACCCCATATTGGCCGGGCTGCTGGATGGGTATCTGGCCAAGGAGGTGAATAGCTGGCATTCCGGGGTGGTGATAAGCATAGATGCCTTCTACCGGCAGATGCCGGAGATGGTGGAACATTATGGCCGGCAGGGCTGTCTGGCAGTGGACATGGAGACGGCGGCGCTGTTGTCCGTGGGCCGCTTCCGGGGCTTGGCGGTAGCGGGGTTGCTGGTAGTTGCCGACGAGCTGTTTACCTTAAAGTGGCAGGCGGGTTTTAATACTTCGGCCTTTCGCCGCGGGCGGGAGCGGGCCGCTCGGGTGGTCTTGGACGCGGCGTGCCTATGGCAGGATAACCATGACTGAGGGGACGCTTTTCGCCTTGGATATAGGGGGCGGAACCCAGGACCTGTTTCTCTGGGAGCCGGGCCAGACTGTGGAGAACGCCGTCAAGATGGTGCTCCCGGCCCCTACCCGCATGGTGGCCCGTAAGATTAGCCGCCTGACCGCCGCTGGCCAGGCGGTGTTTTTGAGCGGGCGGGTAATGGGGGGCGGTGCGGTCAGTCAGGCGGTGCGCCGCCACTTGCAGGCAGGGTTGCCGGTTTTTGCCACCCCGGCGGCAGCACTCACCTTTCATGATGACCAGCAGGTAGTGAAGCAGATGGGCGTCAAACTGTCCTCCACGCCGCCCCCGGAGGCGGTGGAGGTGGTGCTGGGGGATGTGGATTTGGAGTTCTGGCGCCGCCTGTTCATCCTGCTGGAAGTCCCTTTTCCTGCTTACTTCGCCGTGGCGGTGCAGGACCACGGGTTCAGTCCTCATATCAGCAACCGCCTCTTTCGTTTTCAGCACTGGCAAAATTTTTTAAATAACGGGGGGCGGTTGGACGAGTTGGCCTATCGGACGCCTCCCCAGTACTTGACGCGCCTGCAGGCGGTGGCCGAGAGCCTGCCTGGGGTGGTGCTCATGGACACCGGCGCGGCGGCGGTGCGCGGGGCATTGTTGGACTCTCGGGGCCGAGCGCATCAGGAGGTCGGCCTAATGGTGGTTAATGTAGGAAACGCCCATACCTTGGCGGCATTAGTGCAGGGCGACCGCCTCTGGGGAATATACGAACACCATACCGGATTGTTGAGCCCCGCCAAATTATTTGACCACCTCCAGCGTTTTCAGGCCGGGACACTGAGCCATGCAGAGGTTTTTGCCGACCAGGGCCATGGCTGCGCCATCAGCCCTGGGTATCCACCGACAGGAAGGCCCTTTTCTTTCACTGTCATCACCGGCCCGCAGCGGCGACTGGCCAAAGGCTGGCCGAACAGCGTTTTAGCCGCCCCCTTTGGCGACATGATGCTCACCGGCGCCTTTGGGCTGGCGGAGGCCTTAATTAAAGTGCGTCAGTTGTCGATAAACCTCGTAGAGGATCTTTAGAGGGGTTTCCAGTTTTGGGTTTTGGTTCTTCAAGAGAAAATTGTGTTAAGGTTAATTTGCCAGCCAAGCGCTGGTGGTAATGGGGTAACAATCGGGGGCAGGGTCTCAAAAGCCTGTGGCCCACTTCGAAAAAGTGAAAATGTAAGGCCTGCGAGGCAATAATAATTCGAGAAACCTTTAATGGTGTGCCGGGTGAACCCGACTATCACTTAGCAACCTAAATTATACTCCTTTTCAAAGCATGGTTCTCCGGGAGAACATGGACCATGGAAATAAGGTTTTGGGGCACCAGGGGGTCTATTCCTGCTCCTGGGCCATTAACGCTGGAATTCGGAGGCAACACCACCTGTGTGGAGGTGGTGCTGAGCTCCGGCCAGCGGGTCGTCATCGATGGGGGCACAGGTATGCGCTTATGGGGGCAAGACCTGACCAAGGTCGAGGACCCGGTGCGTTTTCATCTGCTGCTCACGCATGGGCATTGGGACCATCTTCTGGGCATTCCCTTTTGCGAGCCGATTTACCGCCCCGCGACGGAGATCATAGTGGACGGCTGGCTGCGAGCCTTTCAGGCCATGACCAGGATCTTCGACAACCATCTGGGCAATGGCTTTTTCCCGGTGGCCTTTGACCAACTCAAGGCCCAGATTCATTTCGTTCCCCGCTTGGCTTACGGCCCTCTGACTTTAGGCGAGACCGTAATCACCGCTATCAACTTGAATCACCCCCAGGGAGGGTTAGGATTTCGTTTTCAGGAAGGGCGGCATGCGCTGGTGTTCATCACGGACAACGAACTGGGGGCGGCTCAGGGCCAGAGGTTTCCGGAATTTGTCAAATTTTGCCAAGGCTGTGACCTGCTTGTGCATGACGCCCAGTATCTGCCCGCAGAGCTGAAGGAGCGCCGGGGTTGGGGCCACTCCACCTATGAAGAGGTGGTGAAGTTGGCCGTGGCTGCCGAAGCTCAACGCCTTCTCCTCACCCATCATGACCCTGGCCGCAGCGATGTGGAAGTCAAGGCCATTGTTGAGAAAGCCAGAAGGCTGGCGGCAGAGCAGGAATACCATATAAGTATCGAAGCGGCCTGGGAGGGAGGAACTTTTAAGGTACCCTGAGGCCTCAGCCGTGGGCTGTGACCTATGGGCCGTGACCCGTGAGCTAAAAGCCCACGGGGGCGCGGCTCATGATTTTTAGAGGGGAAAATAGCCAAACCGGGGCGAAATATGGAGTGGAAAGTTTTTTGGGTCACTTTGGGGACGGTGTTTCTGGCGGAAATGGGGGATAAGACGCAACTGGCGGCCCTGAGCATGACCGCTGATACCAAAGCCCCGCTGTCGGTGTTGGCCGGGGCCTGCCTGGCCCTGTGCTTGGCCACCCTGTTGGGGGTACTGGGGGGGAACCTACTAACCCTGTATGTATCGGAAGACTTTATCAAAAAAGCGGCGGGGCTGGCTTTTTTGGTTATTGGGGGTTTGATCCTGCTGGGAAAGTGGTAGCGACTGGGAGCCGAAAGGTTCATCCGACTAAAGCGTACTTGATTTTGTGGCTGGCTAAGATCCTGAGTTCAAAAATTCTTTTTCTCTGCAACCAAAGGCGTGTCGTTTTATGGTTTTGATGTAACTTAACGTAGCAGTATTATGGCCGCTGCTGGAATTTTTGGAGTTGAGCCGCCAATTCCTCAGCAGCGGTGATGGACGGCTGGCAGGTAAACGCATGGCAGATATAGGCGGCCGCCTCTCCCATCGGGGCGTAAACCTGGACGGGAGGCGCCAGCTTTTCCAGTAGGCGGCAATCAGCCGGGTTTTTGACCACCAGTCGCCGCGCTGGCAGGAAAAGCCGGTGGCAAGTCGCCAGCATGGCTTTAAGCTCAGGGTTGACAGGGTTGCCCACCAGGGTCAGGTCCAGGGGCGGGGTGAGGAAGAGGGCCGCCACAGTCCAGAGGTGGCCAAAACCGTATGGGTTCTCTCTGGCCTGGGTCTGAAAGCGACGCAAGATGGCGCGCACCCGCGCCAGAAAATGGTCCTCTCCGGTAAACCGGTAGAGCCGGAGGCAAACCCGGGCCGCCATGGAGTTACCGGAAGGGATGGCCTGATCGTAGATATTCTTGGATCTGACCAAGGGGGTTTCCTGGCCTTTGGCGACATAAAAAAAGGCGCCGTCTTTAGGGTCCAGAAAGAGGTCCTCCAACAGCCCCGCCAGGCGTCGGGCGACGCCCAGCCATTCGGGATCAGCATCGGTCTCATAGAGGTCCAGGCAGGCATTGGCGAAGAAGGCGTAGTCTTCCAAAAAGCCTGGCCCGCTTATTTGGCCAGCCGCCCAGCTGCGGTGGAGCCGATCATCTCGGAAGAGTGCGGCGAGGATAAACCGGGCCGCCTGAGCCGCGGCCTCGTAATACCGCCGGTTCCCCAAAACCTGAGCGCCCAACGCCATCGCTGTGATCATCAGGCCGTTCCAGGAAGTGATAACCTTCTCATCCCGATGGGGACGCCGCCGATCTTCCCGCACCTGGTAAAGTCTGGCGATGGCTTGGGTAAGCTGGTGTTGCACCTCCTCTTCGCTGAGGGAGAAGCGGCTTGCCAGCTCAGCGTCGCAGAGGCGGCGGGTAAGAACATTTTTCCCCTCAAAATTGCCGCCGGCCGTCACCCCCAGGGCGGTCAGGGCCAAGGGGGCATCCTTGGGGCCGAGGGCGGCTTCCACCTCTGCCTTGCTCCACACATAAAATTTGCCTTCCTGACCTTCGCTGTCCGCATCCCAGGCAGCATAAAAGCCCCCCTGGGGGGCGGTGAGCTCCCTTAAGGTAAAATCGAGTGTCTCTTTGGCAATACGGCTTCCCAGAGTGCTGTCGGTAAGCTGATACAGGGCTAAATACAGGGGAACGAGCAGGGCGTTGTCGTAGAGCATCTTTTCAAAATGTGGTACTTCCCAAGCCGCGTCCACGGTGTAGCGATGGAAACCGCCCCCTACCTGGTCGTAAATCCCCCCCTGAGCCATGGCCGCAAGACTTTTTTCCACCACCTCCCAGACCTCCACCTCCCCTTGACAATGGTAATAATGGAGGAGGAAATTCAATTCCAGGGCGCGGGGGAATTTGGGAGCTCCTCCCAGACCGCCGTGCTGATTATCGAAGTCTTTGAGGAGTTGGGCGGCGGCGTTCTTGATATCGCTCCAAGTGGGTTCCTGGGGTTCTCCCGGCGTCTCGGCCAGGATTTGCAAGCGGTCGGCAATCTTTTGGGTGAAATGGGCGAGGAAAAGGCGCTTTTCCCTATAGGTCTGACTTAAGATCAGTAGCAGGCGCCTGAACCCCGGCAGGCCGGCCCGGTCCTCTGGTGGGAAGTAGGTGCCGGCATAATAAGGCTTCAGGTCCGGCGTGAGAAAAATGCTCATGGGCCAGCCGCCCCGCCCGGCCAGGAGGTGCACGGCGTTCATGTAGGTCTCATCCAGGTCGGGGCGCTCTTCCCGGTCGACTTTAATGTTGATGAAGTGCTGGTTCATCAGGGCGGCGATCTCGGGGTTTTCAAAAGATTCGTGGGCCATCACGTGGCACCAATGGCAGGTGGAGTAGCCGATGCTGAGGAAGATGGGTTTATCCTCCCGGCGGGCCCGCTCCAGGGCCTCAGTCCCCCAAGGATACCATTCCACGGGTTGGTGGGCGTGCTGTTGCAGATAAGGGCTGGGTTCGTGCCTCAAACGATTGGTTTTGGCAATGGTCATTTAGAAATCCTTTTAAAAATGGCGGGGCGTTCCGTGCTCCAAAAAAAATTTGTTGTATGGATCAATGATATCTCAGGGCCTGATCCAGGTTAAGAGGCCAAGGATTACCCTGCCTCTAAAGTTAAGGCCAAGCTGGAGGGTGTCAAGGAGAATTATAGCGACATGAGGTCTTTAAAAGCTTGAGTTTTGATGAGGCAGAGAAGCTCGGTCAGATGCTGCTCCAGCTCGGCGGCGTCGCGGAAGGCCAGCTCCAGGTAAAAGTCCGGGCCCTCAAAAGCTGGGGGTGGGTAAAGACGCCTTCTAGGGTGTTGTTTCAACCCCAGGCGCTTGAGGAGAGAGGTAAAAGAAGCCTCGGCGGCGGATAGCCGGGGCTGAAGCCACAATCGCAATTGTCGCCGCACTGCCTGGGCTTTGTCCTGGGGATTGAGGGCCGGATTTCCCAGAAGTCTTTGAAATTCCTCCCTGATCAGAAAGTCACGGGGGTTGCCGCCTTCCCGCCGGGCCAGGAGTGCGAGACCTGCCAGCAGCTCCTCCTGTTTGCTCTGACTCAAGGGCAGCAGCTGAAAAAAAGGCACCGCGGCCAACCGGTCTTGGGGCTGCCAGGCGGCCAGACGTGCCGCCGCGGGCAGGGCCAGTCGTCCTTGTTGGACCAGGAGCTGCAGGGGCTCTTCCAAGCTTGCCAGGGCCAACAGGCGGTCCAGATAGACCGCCGCCGCGGGCAGGCCCAGCAGGGGAAGGAATCTCTGAATTACTGTTGACCGGTCATAGTGAGCCAGGAGGCGGGCGGCATAGTGGGCCTGTTCCAAGGGCGAAAGGCTTCGCCGGCAGGCATTGTCGTACAGGGAAATGAGCAGGCAGAGGGAATCAGGGGAGTTGTCCGCTAGGGTAAAGGCCAGCACCTTTTGCCAGTTAAGAGCCAACGCCGCCTGGAGGCGTTTAAGCCCCGCCACTACCTGCCAGAGCCCATCGGCTCGGCGGCGCAACCAGGGCGGGGACAGCAAACCGACCTCACTCAGTGAAGCTTTGAGGATATCGAACTCCGCCGGTACAAAACCCGTAAAAGGATGATCTTGGAGATCTATGTGCCGCAGCAAGATGTCTTGGAAATGGTACGACATTGCCATGCAGAAACGACTCTGTAGGAGGTGAAGCTAAAATCCCTTGCCCTGGTGGACTTCTCCTGTTATGATAAATTCTTAATATCCGGAGCACAAGCTAATTGATGAGTGAGCCAAGAGAATCAAGCCCGTCGGTTTCCAAGCGGGCCCAGGAAATCACTCCTTTTCTGGTCATGGACATTCTGGAGCGGGCCAAAGAGCTGGAACGCCGGGGAGAGCACATCATCCACCTGGAGATCGGCGAGCCGGACTTTGATACCCCCCAGGTGGTCAAGGAGGCGGCTTACCGGGCGATGGCCGCAGGGGAGACCCAATACACTCACTCCCAGGGGCTTTTGGAACTCAGGGAAGCTCTTTGCGCTCATTATCTAAAGAACTACGGTGTCAGACTGACCCCTGAGCAGTTCATCGTCACCTCCGGCACCTCGCCGGCCATGCTATTGATTTTTGCAGGTTTGCTGGATACAGGGGACGAGGTGCTCCTTACCGACCCCCACTATGCGTGCTATCCTAATTTTTTGCGTCTGGTGGACGCCACTCCCCGCTATGTGCCGGTCACCGAGGACGACGGCTTCCAATATCGTCCCGAGGAGTTGGGAGCCTATCTTACCCCCAGGACCAAGGCGATTATCATCAATTCGCCGGGGAACCCAACAGGGACGTTGCTTAGCCCCGAGCGGTTAGCTGGGCTGGCGAACCTTGGCCCTTACGTGGTGTCGGACGAAATTTACCACGGCTTGGTTTATGAAGGCAAAGAACACTGTATCCTGGAGTTCACCGACCGGGCTTTTGTCATCAACGGCTTTTCCAAACTTTATGCCATGACGGGCTGGCGGTTGGGCTATGTCATTTCCCCTCGGGACTTCATCCGCCCTCTGCAGAAACTTATGCAAAACTTCTTCATTTCGGCCAACCCCTTCGTTCAGCGGGCCGGGATTGCGGCGCTCACCCAGGCCGGCCCGGAGATAGCCAGGATGAGGGCTGTCTATGACGAGCGGCGCCGCTTTTTACTGGCAGGCTTGAGCGAGTTGGGTTTTCACATCCCGGTGCCGCCCACCGGAGCCTTCTACGTCTTTGTCAACGCCCGGCATCTCTCCCCGGATTCCTCTGCCTTGGCCTTTGACATCCTCGAGAAGGCCAAGGTTGGTGTGACCCCTGGAATCGACTTCGGCGCCGGTGGTGAGGGCTTTTTGCGCTTGTCCTATGCCAACTCTCTGGGGAACCTTGAGGAGGGCCTGAGACGGCTTAAGAAGTATATCAGTCAGCGTCACGACTAGCTCACACCATGGTCATTATCAAAGCGGAAGGCTACACCCGCTGGTGACCATGATTGTTTTCCTGCCGTTCCCTCAATTTAACCTCTTAAGATTCCTCCCTTCCTCTGGAGGGATAATATATCAACCACCAAAAACGGGAGAATCAGGAGACGCCAAACAGCAATACCTGATTAACCTGCTACGACAGGCGTCAGGTAGCCGTCCGCCGGGTACCCCCTCGCCGGGCAAGCGGTCACCGCCGTCTCCGTCCACCTCGGTTCGAGCAGTTGGCCGAATTTCTTCCATTGATACCATTGGGTTGGGGCGGCAATGATGGCCTGTTCGATAATCTTCAGGTTTTGCAGTCCCAGGTAGCCATTCCCGGGGGTCGCCGTCGTCACCGGCGTGAACTCTAAGGTGTAACGTTGCTTGCCATGGCGGGAGCACAGGACATTGACCACCGGAGCTTGAGAGCGCTGGGCTAAGAGATCCAGGGTGCGGTCATACCCTAGCCGGGCCCCGAGGAAAGAAATTTTCTTGTCCTTACAAGGCCGCCATTCGTCAAATTCTTCGGCTTCGGTGATGACAATATGGCCGTTTCTCAAGGCCCTTAAGGCGCCAAAGAGGGTGTTGCCGGCATCGGTGTCAATAAGATGCAGATTAATCGCTTTGGCCTTCTCCAGCAAGACCTCACGCAGGCCGCTGGTCTGAAAACGGCAGATCATGGTTACCGGGTATCCTTTAAGCGCCAATACTCCAGGCAAAAATTCCACTGCCCCAAAATGCCCGGTGACCAAAAGGACACCACGGCCGGCCTGGAAGGCCTCTTGCAGGTAAGCCTCCCCTGAAGTCTGCACCTTTCTCAGCAGAAAGCGTACGGTCCTCGGGAGTCGGGTATAAGCCACAAAAAGTTTTTCGTGGTAGTGTTCAAAAATGCCTTTGAAGGTCTGCCTGATCGTTCTTCTCAACTCTTTGGCGTTCGCCCTGCACTGGGTCACTTGGACAATTGCTCTGGTGATCAGAGCCTTCTCCCGGGGCTTAAACCAGTAGAATAACCAACCGAGAGCGATGATATAGCTTCGGGAGACGCTGAAGGGGAGGTAGCGGATCAACCAGGCATTAAATTTTTTCTGGAAAAACTTACTCAGATTGGGCAGGAATTTAGGGGGGGTGAACAATCTGGCCAACATGATCGCCTCCTTAGTAAAAAATGTGGGGGGGAATTCAAGACTGGTACTAAATACTGTCTTACTAATAAGTTATCGTGCAAGCCGACCATACCATCTTTTAAGACCCGGCGCCACTAAGTGCGCCGGGAACAAGAACGCCAGGCGGCCTTCACCTCTTCGGAATTGGCAGGGAAAGGAATTACTACCTCTCGGAGGGTGATGCGCGGATAGAAATGCTTGCTTTTTTTCAGCAATTCACTTATGCTCAAGATGATCTCCATATCTTCTTGGCATAGGCAGGTCGACGATGTGAGGGCCGGTTAAAGAGACCTTTGTTCCCCTGCAAGGAAGGAGGGATGGTCATGCAAAAACATCATAGCTGCCTCAACACCAGAGCCATTATTCAGTATTTCCAGGAATTTTTTCCTGACAAGGTTGACCAGCTTTATGAAGGGCTGGGCCCTGAAATCGAGGGCCTGGCCGATCCTCAAGACTTCCTCATGGAGCCCAATAACTGGGTCTCCAGCGAAGTCGTCATGAAGATGTTCGAGAATGCCCGGATTATCTCCCAAGACGAGGAGGTTGCGTTTAAAATAGGGTTTGAACTGGCCCAGAAGAAAAAGCTCGGTTATATTCAAAGGTTACTCATGATAACCTTTCAGAATCCTCTGAGCGGCCTTAAAAAGATACAACAAATTAATGATAAATTCAACAGAAATAAAGTAATCGAGATCATCAGCAAAACCCGCAACACTGCCACTGTTCGACTCCATTGGTTCACGCATATTCCCGCCTCCCCAGATTTTTGCTTGTTCAATAAAGGAGTTTACTCCGGCATTCCCAAGATCTGGAATCTGCCTCCTGGCCAGGTGGAGGAGACCAAATGTTATTTCCGGGGCGATGAATATTGTGAATATCAGTTCAGATGGCGGAAGTCTCCCTGGAAAGAGAGTTTTTTAAGGATCTTTTTACCTTGGCGGCTGCTATCCTCCACCATCGAGGAAATGGAGTCCGACAAAGAATTATTAAAGAAAAAATTTGATGAAGTTCACCGTTTAAATCTGCAATTAAAGAAAAAAGTGGACCAGCTCGTCTGCTTACAGGAAGCCAGCGCGGCGGCCTTGGCCATTCTCAATCCGCAGGAGCTTATGCAGGTCATCCTGCGTCTGTTGCTTAACTTCGCCAAGCTGGACCGAGCGGGCATATTTCTCTTGGATGACAAGCAAAAGGTGTTGGAGCTGCACCACGCGGCGGGTGTCAAATCTGATCTGTTTGAAAAAGTCA
Organism: Desulfobacca acetoxidans; assembly: GCA_020722205.1. Taxonomy (GTDB): domain Bacteria; phylum Desulfobacterota; class Desulfobaccia; order Desulfobaccales; family 0-14-0-80-60-11; genus DYLF01. The sequence goes on along the minus strand of DYLF01000020.1, from coordinate 20,933 downwards.
GGGGTTACAGGATTCCGGTCAACAAGGTGGACAACATCATCGCCCGGGTGGCGATGAATGGCATTCCGGTGGTGGTGCCGGATGTGGCGGTAAGCCGACTGCGAAAGAGCAACCCCCTCTTGGAGCTCTTCAAACCCAAAGTCTTTCTGCTGGCGCCCTTGACGGTGCGCGGCCGCGTCATTGGGGTAATCATGGCGGACCGCATCTTTGAGGGAGCCACCATCAGTGACGCCGATAAGGATTTTGTGGTGAGTTTTGCCAACCAGATAGCCATCATTCTGGAAAATGCCATTCTCTATCGGAAACTGGAAGTATCCGAGCGTAAGTACCGGGAGCTTCTGGAAAATGCCCATGACGGCATTTGGATTACTGATGACAAAGGGGTGATCACTTTTGCCAACCGCAGAATGAGGGAGATTACCGGACACGAGGTCTTGCTAGGGAAAAACAGCTCCGAACTGTTTGGCTCGGAACCCAAAAACCTCTTGGCCGAGATCATCGCCCAAAATCGATGCGGCAAGGTTGTCCAACGGGAATTGGACCTGACTACCAGAGACCATGGTCCCACCGCGGTCATCGTGAGTTCGGTGCCGATTTTGGAAGACGGCATTTTTACCGGGGCCTTTGCGATGTTCACCGATATCAGTGAAAAGAAGAAAATGGAAAGGCAAATCCTCCACCAGCAGAAGATGGAGGCCATTGGCACCTTGGCCGGGGGCATCGCACATAACTTCAATAACATCCTTATGAACATTACAGGCCTGACCAGCCTGCTTCTCAGCGACGCCGACCCCTCCCAGGCACCATATAAAACCCTTAAGCAGATAGAAGAGGAAGTGGACAAGGGGGCAAACCTGACAAAACACCTGCTTTCCTTTGCCAGGGATCAACAGGTGGAGGTCAGAGCCATGGACATCAATGGTTTGATTGAGCAAACGGTCAGGCTCTTCACCCTTACCCGGCGGGATGCCGCTATCTGTACCAGATTGACGACCCCACTGCCGCCGGTGGAAATAGATCAGGTACAGATGGAACAGGTGCTTTTGAACATTCTTGTCAATTCCTGGCAGGCCCTGGATGGCGAAGGAAATATCGAGGTGGCCACGCGGGAGGTGTTCCTGTCACAGGAATTTTGCCAGCCGTATGATTTGACGCCGGGCAGGTACGTCCAGATTGCCGTCAGCGACAACGGCCCCGGTATGGACGAGAAGATCCGGGCAAAAATTTTTGAGCCATTTTTCACCACCAAAGAAGTGGGGGAGGGTACCGGATTGGGGCTGTCATCTGCATATGCTACTGTGAGAAAACACCGGGGCATCATCGAGGTGGATAGTGAAACCGGCAAAGGCACCGTTTTCCATATCTATCTGCCGATATCGCGCAAGTCTCCTGAGCCGGCAGAAACTAAGGAATTGCGGTATGCGAAAGGGCAGGGCACCCTGCTTCTGGTGGATGACGAAGAAACCATCAGAGATTTGGCGGCGGAAATCCTAAGAAAATTAGGATACAAGATCATTGCGGCCAGCAGCGGCGAGCAGGCACTGGCTATTTATGAAGAACAAAAGGACGACATAGACCTCGTTATCCTGGATCTCATCATGCCGGGTATCGGCGGCAGCGAAACTTATAAGAAACTCAAACAGATTAATCCAGAGGTAAGGATCTTGATCTCCAGCGGCAGCACCCTGGACAAAGAAGGACGAAATATCTTTGCTGAGGGCATCCCGGAATTCATTCAAAAACCTTACCGCCTGGAGGTCTTGTCACAAAAACTAGTTGAGATGTTAGCAAGTTAGAAGCTGTTCAGTCTTAAGCTGAAAGATTCCCGCCCCATATATTTGTTTACTGACCTGTCCGCTGATTAGTCGGGTCCCGGCATAAAATAGGGAGCAGGTAAGGGAAAGGTTATCCTGCTTTGGCCCAGGGAAATTTCCTCAGGGTGATGGTGTAGTCATGGAACCTGATAGCTTGGTCTGATAACCAGGAATAATACCGAAAAAGCCATCCTCCTCAATCCCAATCGTCGGACACCTTCGTCAACACCGCCAGCTTTACGGCCTGCACCTTGCGATAGACCTGCTCTGGGGGGTGGCGCTCCCCGTCCACAGTGAGCAGGTCTTTCTCTAGCGAAATGTTAAATAGACGCTCGTTTTCCTTCAGATAGGGCAGAATAAGCTGCCAGTCGGCTGCGCTTAACGGCACCAATTCACCGCCGTTCAGTTGTTCAGCTACCACTTGGTTATAGGGGTCCCGAATATAGAGGGCCCCGCCGGAAGCCAGCGAGAAGAGGTTAGAGCCTGGGTAAGGGGTGGCCTGGGGTCTGACCCGCCCCCGCTCGTCGAACTCCAATCCGTTGACGATGACAAAGCCGCCGCCTTTTAAGGGGTCGCCGGCCATGAAGGATTCCGCCAGGAAGTCCAAGGCCGTGCCGTTGATGACCACCCGGGGACAGCCCACGGCGTTGATCAGGGGGCGCCCGGCAGCGTTGCCCATGATATATACCTCCCCGCCCTTGGCGCCGTACATGAAGGTCTGGCCCACATCGCCGTAAACCACCAGCTTCCCCCGCTTCATGATCTGGCCCAGCTGGTCTTGGCCGTTGCCGTGGACGTAGATCTCCAGGCCGTCCAGGCCGGAGGCCAGATAATCCCCAGTACTGCCATAGGCGTCGATGCGGACCCCGTCGCTCGCCGGGCCGAAGCCGCAGCCCAGGAAACGTTGCCCGCGATAGCCATAACAGAGGAACCGTTTCCAGCCCAGTTCATAGGCCCGGCAGAGAAACCGCGCATCGCAGTCCTCACCCTCCGGGGGGAAATCCGTGGCCTTCAGAATCAGCACCCCTTCCGGGTGATGAGCACCGGTGAGAGTTCCCCTGGTCTCCCAAGTCACCAGACGGTAACGGCTGGGATGATCGGCGCCGATGATTGGGGTTTGATCGCAGATCTCCTCCAGAGCCTCCAGGATCAAGCGAATAAGATGGCTGCGTTTTTTGTCCACCGGGTCATAGTGCCAATCCAACAGCAAAGTGAGAGCGGCAATAGCCCCGGCTTTCAGTTCATCGGCCTCCCGGGATAGCCGGGTCACCACCTGCAATGCTTCATGAAAACGGGAATAGGGCCACTTGACCAGGTTTTTCACGACCCAGTCGTAAAAACTACACCCGGTGCTATCCTGAAGAAGCCCCTTAATCATCGCCCCCAGCTCGCCCCACCTCTCAGCGGTCAACTCCAGCACTGTTCCTTCCCAGGGTTTCTGATACCAGGGCACGGTCTTGCATCTCCCGAACTTGTCCGTGCAGGTAAGGCGGCGGCCATTTTGTTCTTCCAACGCAAAGATAAAAGCCCCCCCGTCGGTATGGCTGCCGCCCCGGGCATTCCAGTAGAGGTCGGCCACCGGGCAAAAACGGGGATCCTCAGCGGCCAGGGAGGCCAGCGTGGCGTCAATGGCCTGCTTCTCCGAACATACCAACCCGATCTGCACCTCGCCATCGGACAAGGCAAAGACCTGGGGCCGCAACATACTGGTGTCAGTGATGCCGATGAGCTCAAAGCGCTGCTGCTCCGGCTCGTTGCGGGCGATGATGAAGAACCAGGGGCCGTCCGGGGAGCCATGAATGTTGGCGGCCTGAATCTGCCGGTATATCCTTTGCTTATCCACTGGTAAGAGATCAAAATCTCGTTCCGTGGTCGGGGCCAGGGCCTCAATGACATATTCGAGGGGATAGCCGTAGCAGCGGTGCCAGAGGTCGAACAACAGCACTGCCACCTCTGTGTCCGTGAGGAACTGGGGATAGAAGTGGCGCTGGCTCAAATACTCGGCCACCGCATAGTAATTGGCGAAGTCGCCGTTATGCACCAAAGCCACGTTCATGGCGGCGAAAGGGTGCGCTCCACCGGGATGCCATACCCGCCCCCGAGTGGGATAGCGTTGGTGGGCGATCCAGACGTGAGCCTTGAAGTCCAGAAGCTGGTAATAGAGCGCGGCCTCTTCGGCATACCCCACTATCTTGAGGATTATCAGATTGCGTCCGAAAGATAGGACAAAGGCCTTCTTTTCACCTAAGGAGGCGTAGAAAGCCTGGTTTAACCGGTAGCAGTTCTGGGCCACAAACTCATCTTCCACCTTGCGCCATGCTATTTCATAGAGTCTGTTGTTTTGGATAAAGTATTGCAGGACTTCGGGCTTGACCCGGACAAAATAGCGCCACACCTCCGGAGGCTGAACAACCAGACCCGGCAATTCTCGCCAGTCGTCCATGCGGGGCAAGCGTTGGACGTGGTCCACCCGGAAATTGGGGGTGATGAATTGGGCCTCCACCGCCGGGCGCACCTCTTCGTCCAGAAAAGCGATCTGCAGGAGGTAGTCCTCATCCAGAATTTCTTGCGAGACCCCCAGGGTGTCGGGGTCCAAGCCCACCGCGGCGATGCCGCCGCCTTTGCCGTTGCCTCGGTTGTGCATCTGGATGGAAGGCGCAAAAATGTGCCGTCCGGTCACCGGCACGCTGGCGGCAAAGCCGGTGACCCCGCAGCCGCCTTCTTCATCGGCCTTTACAGGAAGACCTGGATAAGTCGGCGCAGGCAAATCACGCCGGGTTTTTAATAGCCGCAGGTTCTGGTAGTCTAATTTTTTCTTGCCCTGCATTTAAAACTCCCTAGAAGTGGCTAGCCACTCCGCCGTAGGTCATCATCCACCGGCAACTTATAATAATCCAGGTGCACCAAGACATCGGTGCGACCCACCAGTTCCCGGATGCTGCGCAAGCCCAGACGGCGCAGGATCTCTTTAAGCTGCCAGACCCAGGCGTGGTACATGTTGCGGACCCGATTGGCGCCCCAGTCTACGGTCATCATGTCAGTGAGCTCAGGGTCAGTGGTGGCGATGCCCCGTACGCAACCCCGGCCGCTTTCGCACTGGTGGCAACGCAGGCACTCCAAAGCCACCAATTCGGCGGTGCCGATCTGAACGCCGTCGGCCCCCAGGGCAATGGCCTTGGCCACATCAAAGGCTGTGCGAATGCCCCCTGAAGCAATCAGGGTAATCTGCCTCCGAATGCCTTCATGGAGGAGGAACTGGTGTACCTTGGGGATGGCGTATTCAATGGGCATGGCAATGTTCTTTTTGGCGATGTCGGGTGCGGCCCCGGTGCCGCCGTAGCTGCCATCCAGTTGCACTACGTGGGCTCCGGCGTAGAAGCTCCCCACTGCCACCATGTCCACATCCGTGGGGGTGGAGACCTTCACCGATACCAAAGCCCGGGGGTTGACTTCCTTGATCCAATCCAGGTGTTTCTTGTGGTCTTCCACGGAATAGACGCTGTGGAAGGGGAAGGGGGAAAACAGGGCCATGCCGGGCACCGACTCCCGCATGTGGGCCACGGCTTCGGTAACCTTGTCCCCTAATAGGTGGCCACCCAAGCCTGGCTTGGCCCCTTGGGCGTACTTGAACTCGACCATACGCACCCGCTGGATGGTGTCCTCCCGGACACCGAAAAGGCCGGTGGCCACCTGGGTGACTACATAGTGGTCATAAGGGTAAAGAATCTCCGGATAGCCTCCCTCACCAGTACTCATCAGAGTGTTATAAGTGACCGCCGATTTTAGCCGGGAAAGCATCGCGTTCAGGCTGATGGAGCCGAATGACATACCGGCGCTGTACCAGGGGACGGACAAGGTAAGCTGCGGGCGGCCGTCGTTTCTCTGGTTGAGGGAGAGCTCAAGAGAAATGTCTTCATGGCTGAGTTTGGAGTCCGGGATCTGGGGCGGAAAAATAAAGCGCAGCTTGTCAAATCCACCCCCGGAGGCACCGATGCGGTATTCTAAATCCATGTAAGGCAAGGTGCCGAACTCCGCCATCCACCAAGTGGCTAAGAGGAGATCGGCGGTCCAGCGGCTGTCCCCCAGAGTATGATAAACCGGGTTGAGACGGAGGCGCAAAGCCCCGGTGGGGCAGTTCGCTACACAATAAAAGGAATTCTTTTCGCAGGCTGGCCCCAGACATAAATAGCTCTTGGGGCGCTTGATGAACTTGCCCACTTTGCTATGCACCCCATAGGGGCACACCTCCACGCACTTGCCACACTGGATGCATTTGGCTTCGTTGCGCCACACTCGGTACTTGGACAATGGATTGCGAAAGCGACAAGGCGTGCGCACCGGGGTCCAGCCCAGCCCAAGGGCTTCTTCGGCCTTTTCTGCAAGATTTCTAAGATGTTTCATATCTTCTAGTTTACAGTTTCAAATCTCAGGTTGGTTCACGTTTCAAAGCCTCGCCTTCAGGGCGGGCAAACAGTGGGGCAAAAATTTCCCGTTCCAGATCTTCGACGAACATGGCCCGACCCACTTCCCCTCGCAGACGGCGGACCTCCCGCAAGCCCATTGCACCTAATACCTCCAGGAGCTGGTTGTTCCAGGCCCCCAAAAGATTAACCAGCCGTTGGCTCCCCCGCTTGACGTTGAGGTGCTCCATCTCTACCGGGCAGGACTCTCCATACACACAATTGCGGCAGAGACGGCATTCCAGGGCAATGAGCAGAGGTAGGTCAACAATAACCCCATCGGCACCGCATATAATGGCCTTGGGGATATGCTCCGCTAAGGCGATGCCACCGCTCACCAGCAGAGTGACGGTGTCCCTTAGGTGAAACTCCACCAGACGTTGGTGGCACTGCCGCAAGAGGTCTTTGAGATGGAGGTGGGCGGCGTCCGCCAGACCCTGGGCCTCATCTGAGGCAGCCAGGTGAATGACCTCAGCCCCAGCCTCGGTGAGCTCTTTAACCCGATTCACCACTTTCCCGTTAGCCGGGACCTTGACGGAGATGATTATTCGGGGGTAACGTTTTTTCACCTCCTCCACCTGCTCCAGGACTTTGGGGTGATCCAGCAGCTCCAGTAAGCGCACTCTGGGGAGCAGAGGGTCTTCCAAGGTCAAAGTGTCAGCGGTATAGGACGGGACCATCACCGGCGCAAACTTCTTCAGGTCGGCGCTGATATGAGGCCGGGGAAGAAGGGCCAGAGTGCCAAGGCGTTGGGCCGCAGATACCACTGCCTGGCGCACCGGCCTCGGTCCCGCACCTAGGGAGGGCTCCGCCAGAATTATCGGCAGTGGAATCTCCAACCGGTGTGGAGGAGTAAAGACCAGGTTCCGGTTTTCATCAAAGAGGAGAAATAAGGGCTTGCGTCCTAAATCGATGACGGTGCTGATGTATTCCCGGCCATGGATGCCGTCCCGCGTGGGGCGGACGATCTCCGACATGTCGGTCCAGATGCCGTCAAAGCCTTTACCGGCAAAGGCTCCGCCATAGCCGGCCCCGGATACTGGAATCTTGCCTGTTTCGGCTTGATACCAGGTGACCTGAATGACCTCCGGAGTCCAGTATTGGTCGCCTAAATGAGCATACTGAGGATTGGCGGTTTTCACCACCAGTTCCCGCGGACAGCCCTGAACGCAACGGTAGCAGTTCTTGCAAAAAGCATCAATGGTGTCGGTAAGGCTTATGTCATCAAAAGAACGCTGTTTAAAGGCCAAATAAGGGCAGCTCTGCTTCACGCAAGTGGTGCAGCGAAGACACCCCTCCCCCCAATCCAGTATGGTGCTCTTGCCTGGGGTCGTAAACCGCGGCGGCACCGGCTTGACATGAATGTGATATTTTGCCGGCATAATAAAACCAGTGTTCAGTTTTCGGTTACTTCCTGTCTCAATCTGATTGCCTCTTAAAAGGCAATCTCCTGGCGCTAAGAAGATTTAATATGAATCTAATAGAATATCGTTAATCATTTAAGCTCGTTATACCTTCCCCTCTGTGGGGCGAAAAGGCAGGGTGAGGGTTTTGGGACTTTTCCCGTCACCATCAGAATTGAAACTAAAGACCTGAAACCGAAAATCAGGGTCGTTGGTCAGGGCGCAATACCCGCCTCGGCCCACCTGCGTCCCCTTGGGACCAGTCCTTGGGAGGCAGCGGCTCCAGGAGCCGATTCAACTGCCCCAGGGAATGGAGGCGGTCGTAAATCTCCAACCAGGCACAGGTTACCGGTGGGGTAATCTCCCTGGCCAGGTTGATTTCACACCAGCCGTCGCGAGCTCCGCCACAGGGGCCGTTAAGAAGGCCTTTGGCGCACCTGGTGATCGGGCAGATGCCACCGGTGAGACCCAACAGACAATTGCCGCATCCCCGGCAGTTTTCCAACCACAGACCACGTTCGGCGGTCTCCCCGATGAATTGGGTGTTGAGGGCCGGAAACACCGGAGTCTTAGGCAAACGGGCGGCCAAAGCTTGCACTCCGGCCCCGCAGGCCAGAGACAGGACGGCATCCGCTTCTGCCGCAGCTTCCACCACTGCCAGCAAGAATTCGTGAATACACTGTCGGTCCACGCAGGTTTCGCGGATGTCTTTGTCCGTCCCGGCCACGCGAAAGGCCATCTCTAGGGCGGCAGCCAACTCCGAAGTTTCCCGGCGGCCGCCGCTTGCCGACTCAGCCACACAGGTATCACAGCCCACCAACAGCAGACGGTGGTAAGGTTTCACCATCTCCAGGATTTCAACTAAGGGTTTTCTAGTGCCAACAATCACAGTTACTCCTTCCCCGCCGAAGGTTGGCGGCAGCCAGGATTGATGCCCAAAGACTGGGCTTGAGCCCGGATGGTGTCGATCACCTTCCCCCGTCCCGCTTCATCTTCGGCGGCCAGGAGAGACAAACCCAACCGCTCCCGCTCCAGGCCGATCTCTTCCAGATAATCCTGGGCATGGGCCAGCCGCCGCTCCATACGGATGCTCCCCTCGCAAAGGCGGCAAAGCTCCTCCGGGCAGGCCACTACCCAGACCAAGTCAGCGCTTCTCGCCAGCAGGCGCAGAAGCTGGAATACTTCCACCTTACTGCTGCATGGCTCCTGCACCATCCGAACCTTCAGGCCCGCTTCGGCCAACGGCTTTATCCATAACTGCGGCCGCGGACAGGCCTGCTCACAAGCCAACAACACCACTTTGATTAACGTCTCCATAAGGTTTTAATGGTCAATTTGTAATTTCGGTCTTCCTTTGACAGGAAAACTACATTGCGTCATAACGTCCTGGAAGGCTGATCTTTCTATTTAATTGTCTAGGCCATACCATAGCGAAAGCTCCCCCTTTGCCATTGTCAATTGGCTGGGAGAGCAAAAAAAACGTCAACCTGAGCCTGAATAAACGTCCGGGCCTCCTCCGAAGAACCCGGACTTCCGTGGGCAATATCCTTTAAAGGATCGGCAGATAGCGCTCGATCTCGTAATTGCTGACCTGCATGCGGTAACGGTCCCACTCGATGCGCTTGTTGTCAATGAATTTGGTAAAAATGTGTTCTCCCAGGGTTTCCCGCACCACGCTACTCTTGGCGGTCTCCTCGACGGCCTCATGCAGACTGCCGGGCAGGGAGTGGATGCCCAGACGCGCCCGCTCAGATTCGGACATATGATAGATATCTTCCTCCACCGGCTCCGGGAGGGGGTAATTGTTTTCCACACCTTTGAGGCCGGCCGCCAGCATGACCGCAAAGGCCAGATAGGGGTTGCAGGCCGGGTCAGGGGCCCGGTATTCGCAACGGGTCGCCACCTCTTTGCCGGGCTTATACATGGGCACCCGCACCAAGGCGGAGCGGTTGCGCCGAGCCCAGGAGATATAGACCGGCGCCTCATAGCCGGGCACCAACCGCTTGTAAGAGTTGACCCACTGGCTGCAAATGGCAGTGATTTCCCGGGCGTGCCGCAGGAGACCGGCAATGTAGCTCTTGCCGGTGGCGGAGAGGTGATAGCTGTCTTTGGGGTCATAAAAAGCGTTCTTGCCGTCTTTAAACAGGGACTGGTGGGTGTGCATGCCACTGCCGTTGATGCCGAAGATGGGCTTGGGCATGAAGGTGGCATAAACGCCGTTCATCATGGCCACCACCTTCACCGTCACCCGCATGGTCATGCACTTGTCGGCCATCTTCAAGCCCTCGTCATAACGCATATCTATTTCATGCTGGGAGTCGGCCACTTCGTGGTGGCTGTATTCGATGCGAATGCCCTGCTTTTCCAAAGCAAAGATAGTCTGGCGGCGCAGTTCGTTGCCCACATCCAGCGGCGGGGCGTCGAAATACCCTCCCTTATCAAGGACTTCGGGAGTCTTGTTGTTGGCAAAATAAAAGAACTCCAGCTCAGGACCCAGATAATAAGTGAAGCCCTTTTCCGCCGCCTTGGCCAATATGCGCTTCAGGATATAGCGCGGATCCCCGAGATAAGGAGAGCCGTCCGGCTGCAAGATATCGCAAAACATGCGGGCCACCGGCTGTTCTTCCGGGCGCCAGGGCAACAGCTGGAAAGAGGATGGATCGGGCTTGGCTATCATGTCGCTCTCCTCGATGCGGGCAAAGCCCTCGATAGAGGAGCCGTCAAAACCCATGCCTTCCGTCATAGCTTCTTCCAGCTCCGACGGCCGAATGGAGAAGCTCTTCAACATTCCCAAGACGTCGGTGAACCACAGTTGGATAAAACTGACATTCAAGTCTTTCACTGCCTTAAAAACATCATCAATGTTCTGACAATTCATGGCGGTCTCCTATGCCGGCGTTTATCGATAAACTTATGAGCAACATATATGCCATTCTCTGGTCGGTGGCAATGAAACAATTGGAGGGGAAATTGGTGATTATGAATTATATTTTTATCCTACCTAGTTATAAATAACGATTAATAACTTAGCCCCCAGCCGACAGACTACCCAAAGAACTTAATCCCTCCCCCAATTGTCATGTAGTTTACAAAAATGTCGTTGCCATCAAGCAGATATTACATTTATGTATTATTTTGTGGCTTCTCAAAGCTGCGAAGGGTCAATGGTAAGATAGGCGGCACTTGCTGGCGTTTATTCTCCTTATGACCCCAGGTAGGCGTGGATGACTTCTGGATTATTGAGGACTTGAGAAGGGGGACCGGCGGCGATGGTGAGACCGTGGTTGAGTACGGTGAGGTGCTGGCAAAGGTTGGCTACAAGCCGCATATTATGTTCGATGACCAGGAGAGTCAAGCGGTGGCGGGCCTGCAGATTTTTTAAGAAGTCTATCAGTTCCTGGGTTTCCTGGGGGTTGAGGCCGGCGGCGGGTTCGTCCAGGAGCAAGAGTTGAGGTCGAGTGGCCAAGGCGCGGGCGATTTCCAATCGCCGTTGGTGACCGTAAGAGAGTTGACCGGCTTTCTCATGGGCTAGCTCAGACAATTCCAGCTCTTCCAACAGGGCGTGGGCCTGCCGGACATCTCGCCGTTCTTCTTTGAGGTATCGAGGCAGGCGCAACACTGCTTCCCACCAGGCGGCCCGGCGGCGGCAGTGGCAGCCCACCAAGACGTTGTCCATGACCGATAAGTCCTTAAAGAGGCGGATGTTTTGAAAAGTGCGGGCAATGCCGAGGGCCGTCAAACGATGGGGGGGCCAGCCTTGGATTTGCTGGCGGGCGAAAACGATGGCTCCGCTGCCGGGTTTGAGAAATCCGCTGATAATATTAAACACCGTGGTTTTGCCGGCACCGTTGGGGCCGATGAGGCCGTACAGGGCACCCTGGGGAACAAGTAGATTGAATTCCTCCAAGGCCAGAAGCCCGCCAAAACGCATGCCCAGGTGGGAAATGTGGAGCAGAGGCATGAGAGCTTTTGTAATAACTTAATATTATAAGACAATTAGCCAATAGTCAATAATTCCCAACTGATTCTTCATTAATTCGTTTGCTCACCTCTCACTTCTCTCAAATCAGTCCATACGGCTCACGGCTTACAGCCCACGGTCCACTTATACAATGCCTGGTTGCAGTTCCCGAATCTTCAACAGATCCTTCTCCCGGCCGATCATCACCAGGATGTCGCTGGGTTTGATGATGAACTTGGGGCTGGGGAGAAAGACAAAACGCATGGGAACCAGCTCTTTGATAGCCAGGACAAAGACGCTGTATTTTTTGCGCAAATCCAGCTCTTCCAGACTGCGGCCGTAAAAGGCGTCCGGAGGAGCAAGGTCCATGACCTGATAGTCTTCTTCCAGAGGAATGAAGTCCAACAGATTGGGGTTGACTATCTGGGCCGCCAGGCGCCTGGCCGTTTCCCGTTCCGGAAAGATGATTTCATGGGCGCCCACCGCCTTTAGAATGGCGGCATGGTCTTCGGAGGTAGCCTTGGCCCAGATTCGTTTGACCCCGATTTTTTTCAGATGCAGGGTCGCCATAATGCTGGACTCCAGACTCTCCCCCATACTGACCACGGCTTCGTCGAATTCGCTCGTCACCACTGCACTGAAGCTGGCAAAATCGCGCACATCCAGGATAAGGGCCCGCTGCACCTTATCGCTGATGGCGGCTACCGGGGTTTCTTTTTGGTCGATGGCCAGGACTTCGCAATCTTGGGCCAATTTTCTTGCCAGCTCCCCACCGAATTCGCCTAAGCCGATGACGCAAATTTGTTTCTTGTTTTTCATCCGATCATAATCCTGGTTTCTGGATAGCCGATATGGACATGTTTGGTGGGCAAAATCCACAGGGCCAGGGTGAGAGGTCCCAGCCGGCCCAGAAACATGGTGATGGTAATCCAAAGTTTACCCATGGTGGAAAGTTTGAAAGTCAAGCCGGTGGACAGACCCACGGTGCCGAAGGCGGAGAGCTGTTCAAAGACCACATCATGCATGCCGATACCCTGCTGGCCGCCCTCGGTGAACAGTAAAACCAGGAAGCCGACGAGGTTCCAGAGCAAGGCCAGCCGGATGAGGAGCCTGGTGCGCCGCAGGGTGTCGGCCGATACCCGGCGGGAAAACAGTCTGACTTGGTCGTCGCCCTGTAGTTGCGCCCGGGCTTCGGCCATGGAAATAGCCAGGGTTGTGGTTTTGACCCCTCCGGCGCAGGAGCCCGGCGAACCGCCTACGAACATCAAGACCATCAACAACAAGAGGGAACCCAAGGGCAACCGTCCGATGTCCACGGTATTAAAGCCGGCTGTGCGGGCTGTGATTGACTGAAACAGGGCGCTGGAAAGTTTCAGTCCCCAGGTGGTTTCGTCCTTAGTGAGTCCAAAAATGAGAAGTCCCAACCAGCCGCAGACCAGCAAGGCGCCGCTGACCAGCAACACCACTCGGGAATGAACCGAAAGCCGCGGAGCTGGGTCGCCAAGGCCAGCCGACCTTCTCCAGTTTTTCAGCCGCTGCCAGATTTCTTGTAAAACCATGTGTCCCAGCCCTCCCATGATGATGAGCAGCATGATTACTGCCATGATCACCGGGCTGTCTCTGAGGCCCATAAGATTTTCGGTGTACACCGAAAAGCCGGCATTGCAAAAAGCGGACACGGCGTGGAAGATTGAAGAAAAAAGTGCCCTGAGGGGCATATGCTGACAACCTAATAGGGCCAGAAAGATCAACAGGGCTCCCAGTGATTCAAGGGTGGCGGTCATGAGGATTATTTGAATAAATCTTTTTTTAAATTCTACACCTAAGTCCTGTTGGAAGAAAGAATCATGCAAGGCCGCCTGGGAGGCCAGGGACAGGCGGCGGCCCAAAATGAGAAAGGCCAAGGCGGCAAAGGCCATGATGCCCAAGCCGCCGATTTGGATCAAGATTAAAATAACGGCTTGTCCCAGGACGGTAAAGGCCGTGGGGGTGTCCACCACGATGAGGCCGGTGACGCACACCGCCGAAGTGGCGGTGAACAAAGCATCCACAAAGCCTATCTGGCCCTGGCGCTGACACCAGGGCAGCATAAGCAGAAGCGCTCCGGCCAAGATTGCCCCGGCAAATCCGCCCACCAGGAGAACCTGGGGCATCCGGGCGGGGGAAAACAGACCCTTAAAGCTAAATTTTCCTTTCCACATGGAATTAGTTGGCTTCTCTCCAATAATCAACACATTTATTATTACTCGGGGCGAAAAATTGATTAACTCTGGGGACTTCCTTTAATTCCCTCTCCCTGGCGGGAGAGCGACTACTTTTTCATCCCCTTTCCCCCTGGTGGGAGAGCCGAGGGTGGCCGGTCCATGGGTCGATTTCCGTCTGTTGGCTTCATGGCATGATTCCTGGGTTATTCCCTCCCCCACCCCAACTTGGGATATTAGCTGCGCCAGAGGGTAAAAAAAAGTGGTTTATTCTCTCACCCGAAGGAAAACAGAAGAGTTTGGGGCAGCCTATTAGAGCGAATTTTGCTGGTTCTTCTTTGAGTTGTGCCACCGCCGGCAAAGATTTCCCACTGCTTCCCAGGAGAATTCCGACCGGTCCAGAAGGCCCCGCCGGAAAAAGAGGATGGTGAATAGGAGGAGAGCCGAAAATATGACCATACGCAGACCTGGGATACCGGGAAAAGTGAGGCCCAGGATCTGATGCGGCTCCTCTATCACCCGCAACCATTCTCCCGCCAGAGTGAACACGATGGCCGAAACCACGGCGCCGGTGGTGGAGCCCAACCCCCCTACCACAATGATAATCAACAGATTGAAGGTCAAAAAAAAGGTGAACAGACTGGGGGAGATGGTAGTAATCAGGTGGGCCAAAAGCCCCCCACCCACGCCCATAAAGAAGGCGCTCAACACGTAGGCCAGCATCAGATGGCGAAAGGTGTCCACCCCCATGGCCCGGGCTGCGGTTTCATCCTCCCGGATGGCCTTAAGGGCGCAACCGTAACCGGACTTGGCCAGGGACATGACGACGGCCACAGTAAACACCGCCACCCCCCAGGACCAGGTGAGGGTGGTATAGGGTTGCAGGCCCTTCAGCCCTAAAGGGCCGTTAGTCACTCCCTGCAGGGTATTGGCCAGCACCCGCACCACCTCGCCGAAACCCAGGGTGACGATGGCCAGATAATCGCCACGGAAGCGGAAGACCGGGAATCCGGTGACCAGCCCGGCGAATGCCGCCGTCAAGCCGCCGGCCAGAAGTGCTACCGGGAAGGGGAGAGTAAGCTTACTCAAGGGCCAGATAAGGGGATCAATGAGGAAAATGGCCTGCTTGCCCTCAGGACTCAGGGTCAGGAGGGCCGCCGTATAGGCCCCCACCGCAATGAAGGCATTGGGGCCCAGGTGCAATTGACCACAGACCCCGTTAATAAGGTTGTAACTTACTGCCAAGGTGATGAACACGGCCATGTTGTTGAGCAGCCGCACCTGATACTCGCTGGCGAAGCGCCCCGCCCCCCACAGCCCCAAGGCCAGGATAAGCAGCGCGCCCAAAGTTAATAATAATCTGACTTTTAAATTCAAGGTCTCAAGTTTTCGAGGTCCTGGTTTCAAGTAAGGAAGCAGGGTCTTTTTCTGATCTGCTGATGGTCTGTCGGCCCTGAAAGGCTAGGCGGCACTATCTTGCCACTAATTACCGGTTACCATACTGATCACTGAACATTTTATAGCTTTTCCTCCCCCAGTCTCTCCCCCAACAAACCTGTAGGGCGCGCTAGCAGGATAAGGATGAGGAGCACAAAGGCCAGCGCGTCCCGGTAACCGGCGGCGGCAGGGAAGAAGGCCACCAGCAGGATTTCCAGGAGGCCGAGCAACAAGCCGCCCAGAACGGCGCCCAACAGGTTGCCGATCCCTCCCAGCACCGCGGCAATGAATGCCTTGAGTCCGGGGAGGATGCCCATGAAGGGGTTGACCTGGGGGTATTTCATGGCCCAGAGTAGGCCGCCGGCTCCGGCCAGCAGCGAGCCCAGCAGAAAGGTCACGGCAATGACGCGGTTGACATCGATCCCCATGAGACTGGTGGTTTCGAGATTATATGCAATGGCCCGCATGGCCCGGCCCACCTGGGTGCGGTAGACCAGGATAAAGAGCATCAACAGGAGAAGGAGGGTAAGTGTCGGGATTACCAGAGACAGGCGGGGGATAAAGAGGCCGCCCTCACAGATGACCCCGGTGAACCAAGTCGGGGTGGGGAAGGGTTTGGGGCGACCCCCGGCCACCACCAAGGCTAGGTTCTCCAACAAAAAGGAGGCGGCAATGGCCGAAATCAACAGAGAAATGCGGGGGGCGCGCCTTAAGGGACGATAAGCGCCCCGCTCCAGAAGCACCCCCAACAGCCCGGTGAGCCCCAGGGCTAAGGCGAAGGCCCAGGGCCAAGGCCAACTCCAGAGACCGATACCCATGACCGCCACATAAGCCGACACCATGATCAGGTCGCCGTGGGCAAAGTTGATGAGGCGCAGAATACCATAGACCATGGTGTAGCCGATGGCAATCAGAGCATAAAGACTCCCCAGGGAGAGTCCATTGATGAGCTGTTGGACCAAAGTAACAAAGTCCATCGCCCCTGACCCTATCCTTCAACCCCTCCCACCCCTTCTCAATTGCCAATCAGGGGCGACAGACCCAGGAGATTGATAATCTCCGGCATAATCATGAGGCCGGTAAGGCGACCCAACCCCCCTTGGGTGCAACTGCGTTCCCCGAAAGCGGTGACCTGATCGGTGCGCACCCCTTCCCCCACCATCATTATGGGTACCGGATCACCGGAATGGCGCTTCAGGGCGCAGGGAGTGGAGTGGTCGCCGGTGACCACCACCAGCAGGTCGGGACGATTGAGAAGTATTTGGGCAGATTGGTCCAATCGTTCAATAAAACTCTTTTTCCCCAGAAAGTCTCCGTCTTCGCCGAAAGCGTCGGTAGCCTTGACATGGACAAATGCAAAATCATAAGCCCCGCCCAACGCTTCCAGGGCGGCCTGGAACTTGGCGCTGATGTCGGTGTTGGCCAAGCCTGTGGCCCCAGGCACCTTAAGGACGTCCATGCCGGTGAAGGCGCCGAGGCCTTTATAAAGGCCCCCACCGGCGATGGCACAGGCCTTCAGGCGGTAGCGTTCCTGGAAGGTCTCCACTTTTTTATAGAATCCGGCCCCACGAGCCAAGAGATAGTTGGCCGGCGGTTTGCCCTGGGCCACCCTTTCCTGGTTCAAGGGGTGGTGTTTGAGGATGCGGTGGGCTTCGGTGAACAAGTGATTGGCCACCCGGGCGGTGAAAGCAGCTTCCGCACTGTCGTCTAGGGGTTTGACTTCGTGAATCCGCACCCCCACTTCATGGGGGTCATTGTCACTGATATGGCTGCTCAGGGATGGCCCCCGCAGGATGATCCCGGCACGATGACCAGTGCCGGGCTTGATGTGCAGGGTAACGCCCTCGAAGCTCAGTCCGTCCAGGTCCTTGACAAAAGGGCCGGTGTCGCTGATCCGCCCGGCCCGCCGGTCAACCACCAGCAAGTCGTCGGTCACGGTACCCAAGTTGCCTCGCAGGGCCACATCCCCTGCCTCCAGTCTCATGCCCAGACCTGCCACTTCGATGGTGCCGCGACCGGTGTAATAGAGGTGCGGGTCGTAACCCAGGATGGCCAGATGACTGGTGTCGCTGCCCGGCCGCTGCCCCACCCCCAAGGCGTTTTGCAGCCCGCAGATGCCCTGCGTAGCCAGCTTATCCAGGTTAGGGGTGGCGGCCGCCTCCAGAGGAGTCAGGCCGCTCAGCTCAGCCACAGGACGATCTCCCAGACCGTCCAAAATAAGGAGAATGACTTTTGGCATGACATACTCCTAAAGGGATATTTACCGTCTTATGGTAAGCCATCACCTTACCATTATACCGAACGTTTCAAACTACACGGCCAACCCGGCAACTTTTATTATGCAGAGCTAAAATTTTATTAATCCGGCTCTTCCTTAAATTTCCTCTCCCTCAGCGCCGTAAATTCAGGACGCCCGGTTCAGATCACCCCCAGTTGGTGGATGATTTCCGCCAAGCGTTGGGCAATCTCTTCTGGACTGCCCTTAAGCCGCAGACCCTGGCGGGTCTTCTTTCGAATGATGAAATCAGCCATTTGCGTGGGGGAGCCCTTCAGGCCGATCTGTCCTTCGTCCAGCTTCAGGTCGGCGTTAGTCCATACCACGATCTCCCTTTTTTCCGCCGCCAGGATTTCCAGGAAACTGGTGTAGCGCGGCCGGTTGGCCTCTTTGGTGAAAGAAAGCAGCAGGGGCGGCTCGGCGGTCAGTTTTACATATCCCTGTTCAATCTTCTGGGTAATCACCCACCGCCCCCAATCCGGGATCTCCAACCCGGTCACATGCATGATATTGGGAATCCCCAGGAACTCGGCGAGTTGGGAAGGAACCTGAGCGGTGGAGCCGTCCAGGGTAAAGTTCCCACAGCAGATCAGGTCAAAGGAGCCCAGACGGCATACGCCGGCGGCCAAAATCCGCGCGGTCGCCAGGGTATCCGAGCCGGCAAAAGCCTTGTCCGACAATAGCACGGCCCGGTCGGCCCCCATGGCCAGAGCTTGACGCAACACCGGCTCGGCAGACTCTGGAGTCATGGACAGTAACACCACCTCTGCGCCGTAGACATCTTTGATGGCCAAGGCGGCCTCCAGCGCGTGTTTATCCAGCGGATTGATAATGCTGGGGATTCCTTCCCGGAGCAGCGTCTTGGTCCGGGGATCCAGCCGCAGCCGGTGCCAGGCTTGAGGGTCCGGCACCGGCTTAAGGCAGACAATTACTCTCTCCATGGGCCCTGGCCCTTAGCCCCTTTTTTGGAAGGGCGCCAAGGCGGCCCGGCCCACCACCACCTTGCCGATTTCCCCGGTACCGCCGGCGGAGATAGTCACCATGGCATCGCGCCACAGCCGCTGCACCTTGTATTCTTGCAGGATGCCGTAGCCGCCGTGGATTTCGATGGCCTTTTTGGCGCTGCGCACCGCGGCCTCGCAGGTATATGATTTGGCCATGGCGCTTTCCGTATCGAACCTCAGATTTTGGTCTTTCATCCAGGAGGCTCGGTAACAGAGCAGCCGGCAGATATCCAGGTCCGTATAAATTTCGGCCACGTAGAAATTGATGGCCTGCAAGGCGGCAATCGGCTTGCCGTAAAGCACCCGTTCACTGGCGAATTTGGCGGCTTCCTCATAACAGGCCTGGAGGATACCCAAGGCCACCGCGGCCATCCCGGTGCGGCCGCTCTCACTTACTGTCTTCAACGCCACTCCCAAACCGCCGCCTTCTTGACCCAAGAGATTGCCTCGCGGTATTTCGCAGTTATCAAACACCAACTCCCCGGTGTTGGACCCCCTGAGACCGACTTTGTGCTCTACCCGTCCCGTCTTGGCGCCAGGGGCATCTTTGTCCACGATAAAAGCCGACAGCCCCTTGGGGCCTTCTCCGGTGCGGGCAATTACCACCCAAAAATCGGAAGTATGAGAATTGGTGATGAAGCACTTTCTCCCATTTAGGACCCACGTGTCGCCTTTGAGCACCGCCGAAGTCTGCATTCCCAAGACGTCCGAGCCGCCGCTGGGCTCGGTCACCGCCACGCAGCCCATAGTCTCCCCCTTGGCCAGCAGGGGTATGTACTTCTTTTTTTGCTCCTCAGTGCCGAAATCATTAAGCGCCGCAATGGCCATGTGATGCACCTGAATGCCCATGGGCACCGCAGCGCACACCCGGGCCAACTCCTCCAGCACAATGGTCCTGGCCAGATAGCCTAGACCGACGCCCTCCAAATCTGGGGGGGCAATGATCCCGGTGATCCCCAATTTGGCCATGGGCTGCAAAAGGTCCACGGGATAGTCCCCGGTCTCTTCCATGGCCCCAATTCTGGGAGCAATCTCACTCTCGGCAAACTCTCTGGTCGATTTCCGGAGCAACTCCTCCCTTTCCGTCAACCTGAAGTCCATCCTCACTTCCTCCTTTCTAGCGCCGCGCGGCCGAATAAATTGGGAAAACCGGGACAGCCCGCAGGGAAACGATTACCCAAGCAGCCTGTCCTTATCGGCTCCCGCCGCCAGTGCTGCGGGGTCCCTCTTCCTCCCACAACTGAGGCAAAACTCTCACTCCAGGTTACCACAAGAGGAACAGCTAATCTATATCGACGGCGACTAAAATTATTTCAGGAAGGATCAAAAACCGGCTGAAATGACGAAGGGGGAAGGAATCCTCAGGCAGTCACCCGCTGGCGGGGCTTCAAGCCAGGACGAGGCCGTCGACATCCCGCCTCAGTTTCTCAAAGTGGGCCTGTTTTCTGGCCTCGTCGTGCATGATCACGTCCAGTTGACGGGTATGAATGGTGAGGTAACCTAGTATACGGAGGCGGGAGAGTAGGTAGTCCTTGGCTTCACCTTCCAGATGGGCAAACAGCGCCTCATTGTTGATGTCCACTTTGAAATGGTGGCGTTCCAAGAGCTCGCCGATCAACCGGCCCCGCAGGCCCTTGCCGGCGGCATTCGCGGCCCCTCCTTTGAGGGTCAAGTGGAGGTAGTTCTCAAGGGGCTCTTCACCAGCCAAGGCTTCCACCGTGGAGAAATGAAAGCCCAGGCGTGAGGTTAAATGGCAAAAATTCTTCGTGATCCATTTCTGTCCGGCTAGGCCCAAGCCAGGGTTAACTGGTTATTAGCATTCATATTATCCGGCACCGGGCCTGGCGGCTCAAAAAGTTCCTGCAAGGAGCAAGTGCGAAACAGGTTAAGCTGCAAGACCCGCATCAAGTTCTGCAAAGTAACGCTCAAGTTACAGAGGAACTTGGTGTAGCAAAGCAACAGATAGACGATGAGGGCCGCATAGATTTGGCTCAGCACAGCGTTTTCGGAGTTACCGATGAAGGCCTTGATCTTTAGGTTCTGCTTGCTGAAGCGGAAAAATATTTCGATCTGCCAGCGCTCTTTCTAGATATCGGCGATGGTCTTGGCCGCCAGCCGGAAGTGGTTGGTGAGGAACACGTAAACCTTGCCGGTTTTGGGGTCCCGGTAAACGATGCGGCGCAAGCGATTGGTGCATTCCCGGGCCTTGGCGCCGGTAAGCTGGATGGTCTCATCGGACACCAGTCCCAGGGCGGTGTTGACGGGGCGCCGCTCCAGCACCCGGTAGCGGGCATTGCGCTTCTGCCGGGTGACAAAAAAGATTTAGGGGTATTCAGTTCACTCCAGTAGCTACTATATCTTGTGTTCCGTGCTGTGTG
>DYLF01000098.1 GCA_020722205.1 Desulfobacca acetoxidans | reverse complement strand
CCTTTTAGGCGTGGTGCCCCGGGAAGAATATCTTGCGCTGGCCCGGCAATGTGAAGAATTGAAAGCCAAGGTGACGGAACAAGAAGAGACCATCCAACAGCTAAAAATGTTGGCGGAAGAAAAGGGCCTAGGGTTGGCGGCCACCACCCTGGAATTTCAAAAACTCATTAAAAAACAGGGAGAGCAATTCCAGAGGTTCATCCAAGGTCTGGGTGAAGCCGCAACAACTAAAAGCGTAGCGCCCGGTTCTTAACCCGGGCGAGGATTGAAAACGAAAGGGAACAACAACATGCTGGAGATCAAAGACGCGGTAGCCGTCATCACCGGAGGGGCAGGGGGCATCGGCGAAGAGCTGGCCAGATATTGGGTCCGACAGGGCGGCAAGGTGGTGCTGGGTGGTAGAACCGCGGCAAGATTAAACCGGGTGGAATCCGACCTCATTGGCCTGGACGGCCAAGTGGCGACCCTGGTCTGTGACACCACCCAAGAGGAAGATTGCAGCCGCTTGGCGAACCTGGCGATGGAAAAATTTGGCGCCATCAACTTGGTGGCTCCGGCCGCCGGCATCATTAGGGACGGCCTGTTGCTGGCTCCGGACCGGGAAACCGGCAAAGTCATGAAAAAGATGTCTCTGGCCGATTTTCAGGCTGTGATCGACATCAACCTCACCGGCGTCTTTCTCACGGTGCGGGAGTGCACCGAGCGCATGATCAATCATGGTTGCCGGGGGCTGATCTGCCTGTTTTCCTCCACCGGTTCCTTAGGCACAGCCGGACAGATAAACTATTCTGCCACCAAGGCGGCCATGAGCGTGATGCCGAAAGTGATCACCGCTGAGTTTTTCCGTCGCGGCCTAGCCGACAAAATCCGCTGCGTGGCCATTGCTCCGGGTTATGTGGGCACCCCCATGGTAAAGGGCATGGACCAGAAGGCCCTGGGCAAGATCCTGGCACAGGTGCCCATCGGCCGCCTCATCGAGCCGGCCGAGGTGGCCTCTCTTATCGGTGAACTTTACCGCAACGAAGCCATCGCCGGCGAAACCTTTTTCATTCACGGCGGCCTGCGCCTGGGGTCCAAAGGATAATGAAAATCCAGGGAAGAAAACGTTCAACAGATCTTTGTGCTAATTTGCCTGTTCGCCCAAAGCTCCCCTGATGGCCTGCGCGACAGTCTCCACACCGATAAGACTTAAGCCGGGAAGATTTCCCAGGTGCTCCTTTTGTCTTCGGGCCAGGAACGCCCGTTGAAACCCCAGCTTCCGTCCCTCCTTAAGGCGCATTTCCGGGGCGCTGACGGCCCGCACCTCTCCCGTCAGGCCCACCTCGCCGAAGATCAAGGTATCCGGCGGCACTGGCTTGTCAAGATATGACGAGGCCACTGCCAGGGCCACGCCCAGGTCCGCGGCCGGCTCCGTCAACCGCACCCCCCCAGCCACGTTGACGAACAGGTCCTGCCCCCCCAGCCCCAAACCCACCCGCTTTTCCAGGATGGCCACCAGCAGCGACACCCGCCCCGGGTCCACCCCCATGGCCTGGCGCCGCGGCAGGGCCAGGGAAGAGGGCGACACCAGGGCCTGCACCTCCACCAGAATGGGACGACTTCCCTCCAGGCTCGGGACCACCGCCGACCCCGGCACCATCAACGAGCGTTCCGCCATGAACAGGGCCGAAGGGTTGGCCACTTCCACCAGCCCCTTCTCCTGCATCTCAAAGACCCCCAGTTCCTGGGTGGGGCCGAAGCGGTTTTTCACGGTGCGCAACAAGCGAAAGGCGTGACTCTTGTCACCCTCCAGATACAACACCGTGTCCACCAGGTGCTCCAGCACTTTGGGCCCGGCCAGCATCCCTTCTTTGGTGACATGGCCGATCAGGAAGGTGGCCATCTCGGCCAACTTGGCCTGCTGCGCCAGACGGAAGGCCGTTTCCCGCACTTGGGGCAAGGAACCCGGCGCCGCCGGCAGGGTGGCGGTATATATGGTCTGCACGGAGTCCAGAGCCAAAAAATTGGGCCGCGTCTCTTCCACTATTTTCAGGAGGTTTTCCAGGCAGGTCTCCGTAGCCACCAGCAGTTGCGGCGAGGTCAAACCCAGGCGCTCAGACCTGAGCTTGATCTGGGCTTCAGACTCCTCCCCCGAAATATACAGACCCTTAAGGCCACCCTGGCACAGACAATCCAGGACCTGTAAGATCAGGGTGGACTTGCCGATGCCGGGCTCCCCTCCCAGCAGCACCACGGACCCCTGCACCAGACTGCCGCCCAAGGCCCGGTCAAATTCGACTATTCCGGAGGGCCGCCGGGTTTCCGGGGTCACACACAAGTCGCTTAACGGCTTGGCTTGGCTGCGCCGGGGCGGCAAAGATACCTCGAGCCCCGCCGCCGCCGGGCTGGGAAGCCATTCCTCCGCCAGAGTATTCCAAGCGCCGCACTGCGGACACCGCCCCAGCCATTTGCCCACCTGGTGGCCGCATGCCTGACAGACAAAGACGGTCTTGCCGCTGGACCCCTTCATGTCCTTTTACTCTTGATTGTGCATGTCAGCCCGCAGGAAATCAGGCTCTGTGTATTAAACCATGAAAAACTTCAAGATTATAGTATATTTTAAGCGATTCCGATCAAACGGCTATTAACCTCTGATTTATAATCTGTAACCTAGAAAAAATAGTTTATTTCCCAAAGATGCCGAACCTGTCGGTCCTGCTGACCAATCTTAGAACCGGCGTCGCCGCGTTGGCGGCCCGACCTTCCTTGCAGGTGTTGCAGAAGTTGGCTGAGGTTCGTGGTGTGCGCCTCTATCTTGTCGGAGGAACCTTGCGGGACCTGGCCCTGGGGAGAGTGGCCCCGGACCTGGACCTGGCCGTGTCGGCTCAGGCCATTGAGTTGGCCCGCGACCTGGCCGCCGCTCTCAAAGGAGCTTTTGTGCTGCTGGATGAGGAGCAGGGGGCCGCCCGGGTGGTCTGCCGGGGGGCTACCATCGATCTCACCCGGTTTCGGGGGCCGACCCTGGCAAACGACCTTGAGGGGCGGGATTTCACCCTCAACGCCTTGGCCCTGGACCTCAGGGCCGCCCTGGGACGGTGCCCCTGGGAGCTCATCGATCCCTTGGGCGGACTGAGTGATCTTTCCCAGGGACTTCTGCGCATGGTGTCCGCAGCCAACTTCCGGGATGACCCCTTGCGCCTCCTGCGGGCCTATCGGTTCGCCGCCACCCATGACCTGAAAATCACTCCGGAAACCATCACAGCCATCAAAAGCCAGGTGGACGGTTTCTCCCGGGTGGCCGGGGAACGCGTGCACCAGGAGCTGTTCCACCTTCTTTCTTCCCCCCAAGCGGCCCCCCTCCTTATGGATATGCATGAGGTGGGCCTGCTCGCCCGGATTTTCCCGGAAATTATGGATAT
The DNA here is from genome assembly GCA_020722205.1 of Desulfobacca acetoxidans. Lineage (GTDB taxonomy): Bacteria > Desulfobacterota > Desulfobaccia > Desulfobaccales > 0-14-0-80-60-11 > DYLF01. The sequence continues at coordinate 3,068 of DYLF01000098.1, read as the reverse complement.
GGCCAAAGTGGTGCAAAACGGCTATCACCACCTGGACGTCCTTCATCATTCCCTGGAAACCGTGGTCCAATTGGAGAAGGTGTTGGCCGCCCCCGGCGACTATTTTGAGGGTCTGGCCCCCGAAATCTCCTCTTACGCCGCCCGCCACCCCAAAGCGGCGCTCCTCAAAGTGGCGGCCCTGTTCCATGATGTGGGCAAACCCCAGGTGCGGGAGCATCGTCAGCTCCCGGTGCCCCGATACACCTTTTACCATCATGAGCGCGTCGGCCTGGAGATCTTTGCCGGCATCGCCGAACGCCTGCGCTTCAGCCAGGCCGAAGTCAAGGTGGTGAGCCTGCTCATCAAAGAGCACATGCGCCCCTTTTTGCTGCTGCCGGCCTTCCGGCAGGACCGGCTCACCACCCGGGCTTTGGGCAGGCTGGTACGGGCCGTGCGGTCCGAATTCCCCGGTTTTTTTGCCTTGGCTATGGCTGACAGCCTGGCCGGTCAGGGCGCCAACAAACCACCGGACTCCGAAAAGTTGCTGGCCGAACTGGCTGACACCGCCTACCGTTTCCTGAAAGAGCGCCTGGAGCCTCAGACCGACCGCCCTCGCCTCCTGACTGGACATGACCTGATAAAGGTTCTGGGTCTTGCCCCCGGTCCCCGCTTCCGTCAGCTTCTTACCGCGGTGGAGGAAGCCCAATGGGAAGGCCGCGTCGCCAGCCGGGAGGAGGCCCTGAAACTGGTGCGACAATTACTGGCAAAGCGCTGAGGGCTGATTATGGGGGGTGGACAACCTTCCTGCTCTTTTTTCCTTTGCCCCTAAGTTCCCTGTCCCCATCACCTCCACAAACCGGTCAACATCTTGGTGCCGATCACCAAAAGCAAAAGGGCAAAGATCTGCCTCAGCCGGGCCACCGGTAGGCGATGGGCCAAGCGCGCCCCCAGCGGGGCGGTGAGCACACTTGCGCCAACGATGCCCAGCAAGGCCGGAAGATAAATATAACCCACAGAATAGGGCGGCAAGGGATTGGCGGCCCAGCCGTTGAGCAAGTAGCCCAAGGCCCCGCCCATGGCAATGGGGAAGCCGATGGCCGCTGAGGTGCCGATGGCGGTGTGTACCGGCACATGGCACCAGATCATGAAAGGCACCGACAACGAGCCGCCTCCGATGCCCACGAAGCTGGAGACCACCCCAATCAGGTTCCCCACCGTGAACATCCCCCAGGGGCCGGGAAGCCTCCGGCTGGCCTTGGGCTGGCGATGGCTGATCAATTGCCAGGCCATATAGTACAGGAAAATGACAAAGATCGCCTGCAAAACGTGAGTGGACAGGCGGGCAGCCAAGGTGGCCCCCAGGAAGGTGCCCAAAAGGATACCCACTACGATGCGGCGCACCACCTGCCAGGCCACCGCGCCGCGGCGGTGGTGGGCCATGAAACTGGAGACCGAAGTAAACACGATGCTGGCCAGGGAGGTTCCCAGGGCCAGGTGCATGGTGTGCTCCGGCGGCGCTCCTTGCCAGCCCAGGGCAAAGACTACCATGGGGACGATGACCGCTCCCCCGCCCACCCCCAAAAGGCCGGCCAGCATCCCGGCCAGCACTCCTGCCCCCACATACACCAGGATGATGGTCGTCACCTGCTGGCTCCTTTTACCTGGCTTCAACAGTTGTTATCGGAGGGCAGCCCAGCAACGATTATCTTTTCGACTGGGTGGGTTACAAACCAGCTTTGCCGATCATGGGGTCTGCTGAGCAAAATCTTCCTCTCTTGCCCCCCTGTGATGGTGCGCAGAGAGAACAGCTCTCCCCCAAATTTCCATATGTTCTTGTATATTGGCATTTTATAGAGGGATGCTTGCCACCCCAAAAAGAGGGGGCAGGGTGAGGGGCAGTGTTCGGATGACCAAAGAACTAGCTGAAATCGAAAGTCCCGGCGGGAAAGGGTAGTCTGCGGCCATCCTCCCCTGGCCGCCGCTCTTTCCGGCCGCTGACATTACTTAAGAAATTCCAAAAGCTTAATTGTGGTGGGACTGAAAAGGGCCATGCCAATGACGCCCACTGCTACCAAAAGCTTCATCCATAGCCGGATGCTTTTCAGCTCGCCTTCAAATCTGGCAATATGGAAATCCAATCGTCCTTCCAGGTGGGCCAAGCCGCTGTCGATCTTGCCTTCCAGGTGGGCCAAGCCGCTGTCGATCTTGCCTTCCAGGTGGGCCAAGCCGCTGTCGATTTTGCCCTCCAGGCGAGCAATTTCGCTGTCGATTTTGCCTTCCAGGCGAGCAATGTCGGCCTTGGTGGCCAGTTCCAGGAGAAGATCGGCTTTGAGCGCTGCCTTCTGTTCTTCTATCCTGGAATAGATACCCTGGAAAATAGCAAGCAAGGGCGCCGCCTTTTCAGCCCCCAAGGCCTCTTCCACCGCTTTGGTCTGTTCAATGGTGAGCACTGCTGTTCGCCCCTGGATTCTGCGCCTGGAAAATCTCAAAAAGCTAATGATTATTATACCGGCTCTTTAAGGCTGAGGCAAATATTTTAAGAAATTATAACCATTCCTCTGCGGTCAACAAAGAATGCCATCTTTTTTTGCTTCCCCTGAACCTGACCACCAAGACCGGCGCCGACCAGCCAACAGCCCCGCCGAGGTCAAGGGTCAGCAGCCACCGCCAAAGCTAAAAGCGGCTTGGGTTGGCCCAAGCCGCTGACCAAAGATCACCCTAAACCTCGAACTTATCGCCTCAGACCCCCCCGACCCTTCAGAGCCAAGCCCGCCAGGCCGGAGCCCAGGAGCCACAGGGCGCCTGGGAGGGGGACCGTTGAGCCCACCTCATAATCGTCAAAGATTGCGTAAGGCATGGTGGCCCAGTCGCTTAAAGGGGCATCAAAAAAGACGCCTAAAATAGCTGAGCCAAGGTCGATATAGTCGTTGCGGGTGGACTGCCCCATATATACGTCGTCCAGATAAAACCGAATATAGCCGTCCACGCGATTGCCCATCTCTATGAGGTCATCGTGCGCCGGGAGGGTCACCAAGACCTGGCCCTCCGGGTGCGCCCCCTGGAACAGGAAGCGGCCGATCTCAAAAAAC
>DYLF01000177.1 GCA_020722205.1 Desulfobacca acetoxidans | reverse complement strand
CCTGGTGTGGTTCCCGGTAAGATCAAGGATTTCAGCCGGTATCTAAATGGGAATCTGACGGAATGGGGAAGAAGTTATCGCGCTTGCCCAGAGAGTTTGGAAGTTCTGTTTGGTGCTATGAGTTCAAGCGTGAGTCCGAATTGGCAATTCGATGTGCATAATGTTAGGGGCCGGAACTGCGCAGGTTGGGTAAGCCAAGTATTGGCGATTTCGGGGTTCGTTCCCCCCGTCCCCCCATTCACAAATGATCTTTCACCCGATGCTTTAAAGTAGGTTCTACGTGGACTCTGAAATTGACCCTGAAAAGATCCTTTCCCTGATTCGGAGATTCTATTCCGGTGAAATTGGGTTAGGTGATTTGCCAGATTCGGAGCTGATTTCGAACCTTTACCATTCGAACGAAGAATTTAGAAGAGCCTTCCATAGTGACCCCATCATTAGAAAGGCGATTGAAAAATTCGACTTGGTTAACTCCGCCTGTCCTGATTGGGATGGCAAGGAATTCATTGAAACAATGAAGAAAAAACCAGGATAGGAGAGGCAAGGGAAGTCGCTGTGTGTTCGTTACTCTACGGATCCAATTGTTATTCCACTGCCAGGCCGCCCAGCTCTCGCATACCACGGCCCCAGCCCGCCGGTTCCGCTCGACCGAAGGTGAGCGGACCCCGCAGGGGCAAGGGTGAGGGTCAGCTTCTCCGGCGGGGCGATGTCCACCCAATGCGGCATTGGGCGGCAAGGGGCGCTCGCAAGGCCCGTGACAAGTGGGAAGGTCGGGAAGGGGCCCACTTGGCGCGGGCCTTGCGCCCCGTTCGCCCCGCCGTCCTGCTGACCCTCACTCGCAGCCGGCGGGCGGTCGCCGAAGCCACCCAGCCATCCGATTCTTGTGCGTGGGCCGGGCGGCTCCCCGGGGCGGGGTTCCGTCCCGGCCCGCGCTACCCCTTGGCTTTTGGTTCTTCCCCCGGCCGGCCACCCGCTCGGGTCACCGGTCCGGGGATCCGATGAAGCACGCGCCACCGGTTCCCGGCTCCGGGTCCGCCTGGCGCGAACCGCTTTGTCCTTT
>DYLF01000001.1:103691-110048 GCA_020722205.1 Desulfobacca acetoxidans | reverse complement strand
TGACAAGCAATCTAGGTGCAGAAATGAGTCCACAGCCCCAGCAAAGAGGAACTTATTTTAGGTCTCAACAGCTGACCTGAGACCAGGACCATTGGCTAACTTATGGCCCCTAGCTTATAGCCCCTAATGGAGGGAAAATTTATGGCAACGACACAGGAATATTTGCTCCAGGCGTTGAAAGACGCCATTCAGATGGAGGTGGAGGGTCGGCAGTTTTATCTGGAGGCCGCGAAAAAGGTAAAAAGCCAGGGCGTCCGCGAGATTCTGGAGTATCTGGCGGAGTCTGAAAAGTATCATATTCAGAAGTTCAACGAAGTCTATCAAAGCCTCAAGCAGGACCCGGTCTGGAGTGAAACTCTGGCGGCGTTTCAGCCCCCCAAGGCTGAACCATATGTCTGCGTCCTGGCGATGGCCAAGGAGGAACAGGGAGTAGGCGGCGCTGATGACCTGGAGGCTTTAAAGACCGGCCTTAAGATGGAAGAGTGTTCTATTGATTACTACACCAAGTTGGCCAAAGAGACCACCCACCCCTTGGGGCGGCGCTTTTTTATGAGCCTGGCGCACGAAGAGCGGGGTCATTATATGTCTCTTTTGGATATGCACAATTATCTTACCGATCCGGCTGACTGGTTTTACGTTACCCAGAAGTCCCATGTGGATGGGGCCTGAGGGGGTAGTCAGTGGGTGGTTTGACAATGATAAAGATTAGATAACCTTTTTGGCAGGATAGCAGAATCCCCTTCCACCGGTCTTTAAAAAAGGAGGGAAGATAAGGAAGTTAGCTTCATAATTAACATAGTCAGGTTGGTGGTTAGTGAATTAATGGAAGTGATTATCTTAGGTTCCGGCACGGGGGTGCCTTATTTGAGACGGGGTTCCCCGGCCTTGGCGGTGAAAGCCGGTGGACGCTTGGCGCTTCTGGACCTGGGCAGCGGCGCCTGTCGGGCGTTGCTTAAACATGACCTGGATTTCAACCAGGTGGACCTCATCGCTTTGACCCACCTGCACCCGGATCACCTGGGGGATCTGGTGCCTTTTCTGTTTGCCACCCGTTACTCCTTGGGCTACACCCGCCAGGAACCCTTTTACATACTGGCGGCGCGAGGTTTTCATGATTTTTACCGTCGTTTGCAGGGGGCTTTTGGACAATGGGTGGAGGCGCCCTCCGGACTCCTGCGGGTTCAGGAGTTGAACCCGGATGGTTTGGACCAAGCGGACTTTGGAGAGCTGATGGTGAAGAGCGCTCCCACCCGCCACATATCCGGCAGCCTGGCGTATCGGCTGGAAGCCGACGGTGTTTCCTTGGTTTATTCGGGCGACACGGACGTAAGCGATTCCCTGGTGGATTTGGCCCAGGGCGTGGATCTCTTGATTCTGGAGTGTGCCAACCCATTTAAGGTAGCCGGGCATTTGACTCCTATCGAAGCCGGGCGGTTGGCAGTCAGAGCCGGCGCTTCCCGTCTGCTCCTGACCCACTTCTACCCTCCCTGTGATACGGTGGACGTGACGGCCTTGGCGGCTGCCGAGTTTCCTGGGGAGATTATTCGGGCCGAAGACGGCCTGGTGGTAAATCTGGGTAAAAAGGGCTGAATTTCTTCGGTCGGGGCGGCAGGGGCAGGGTGGTGGATGATCTTACCCGGGGCCGATTCTTTTGCATCTTCCCCTCGAATCGGATAAGATAGCTACTCATGAGAAGATTAGCCATTTTGGGCTCTACCGGTTCCATCGGGCGGAATGCCCTGGCGGTGGTGGCCGAGCACCCGCAAGAGTTTGCCATCGTCAGCCTGGCGGCCGGGCGGAACCTGGAGGTCTTGGCGAAACAGGTCGAGAAGTTTCGCCCTCTGTTGGTCTCCGTCCGAGATGAGGAACTGGCGGCCAGATTCAAAGAGATGCTACCTTCCGGGCCCAAGCCGGAAATTCTCGCCGGGCCGGCCGGGGCCGTGGCCGTGGCCACTCATCCTGAGGTGGACATGGTGTTGTCCGCCATGGTGGGCGCGGTGGGTTTGGAGCCTACTTTGGCCGCCATCGAGGCCCACAAGGCGGTGGCTTTGGCCAACAAAGAAACCCTGGTGGCCGCCGGCCCTCTGGTGATGGCTGCGGCGGCCTCCCACGGCGTTCCCCTCATCCCGGTGGACAGTGAACACAGCGCCATTTTTCAGGCTGCCCAAGGTCAGCAGCGGGAGGGAATCCGCCGTCTCTGGCTAACTGCCTCGGGCGGGCCGTTCCGCACTTGGCCTTTGGCCCGCCTGGCCCAGGTCACTCCGGCCCAGGCCCTGAAACACCCCACTTGGAATATGGGGGCCAAGATCACCATCGACTCCGCCACCATGATGAATAAAGCCCTGGAAGTCATCGAAGCGCACGTCCTCTTCGGGGTGCCGGTGGCTCAGATTGAGGTCTATATCCACCCGCAAAGCATCATCCATTCTCTAGTGGAATTCGTGGACGGGTCAGTGCTGGCCCAATTGGGGGTGCCGGACATGCGCCTGCCCATTGCTTATGCCCTGGCCTATCCGCGGCGACTCCCCCTTAAGGGTGCGGCTTTGGACCTGGGGGAGGTAGCCCAACTTACGTTCGAGCGCCCGGACCTGGAGCGCTTTCCCTGTCTCAGGCTGGGCTATGAGGCGGCCGCCGGCGGCGGCACCCTGCCGGCAGTGCTCAACGCCGCCAATGAAGTGGTGGTGGCCGCTTTTCTGAACGGCCAACTGTCCTTCCTGGGTATCCCGCAGGTAGTGGAGAAAACCATGACGGCCCATCAGGCCGAGCCCGTCACCAACCTGGAGCAGATTCTGGCAGTGAACGCCTGGGCCCGGGCCTATGCCCAGGAGCTGGTAAACGGCGGCCAGCTCTCATGATCCTGGCGTCGCCGATCTTACCCCCAGGCCGACGGCACTTTAAGATAACCAACCACCGTAATTTGCACGGCTGACTATTCACCATAGACATTTTCTTAAACCATGTCAGTTGAGATTGACCGCTACTACGAAGTTTTCGGCCTGAAGTCCGGGGCTTCCCTGGAGGAGGTGAAGCACGTTTACCATGAGTTGGTCAGGGTCTGGCATCCTGACATGTTTCCGGACGATCCGGGCATGCAGGCCATGGCAGCAGAAAGACTAAAGATCATTAACGAGGCCTATGCCAAACTTCAGGCCTGCCTAACTCACCGCCAAGCCTGTGTCCCCCGGTACGGGCAGATTTTGGCCAAAATAACCTCGGCGGTTGCGCCACGCTCCCGGGACTCGACTCAGAGAAAGTTGCGTCGTCATTTGATCCTGTGGCTGGCCGGCGCCGGCGTCCTGGTCTTGCTGGGGCTGTTTTTCTTTTTGTACGCCAGACCAGGAAAGGAGCCGTTGCCCCCCAAGGCCCAGCTCCCAGCACCCCCCACCCGGCCTCCGGCAGCTGGCATCACTCTCGGTTCCACCAAGGAGGAAGTTTGGGCCATCCAGGGTCGGCCCACCAGCATCCATGGCAACACCTGGATGTATGACCTGTCTGCCATCACCTTTACAGACGGGCGGGTGAGCGGTTATGACAATAGCGGTGGAAATCTTCTCCTGAAGCCCATTCCAACTGCTAATTCCGAGTCGGGTTTTTTCACTTTAGGCTCGACCCCGGAAGAGGTTCTGGCGGTGCAGGGTTTGCCTACGGCTATAGAGGGTGACACCTGGAGGTATGGCTTGTCCACCATCATATTTGACCACCAACGGCGGGTGATTCGTTATTCCAATCTCTCCCGCAACCTCAGAGTGCGCCTGCTGCCCCCGCCGGCGCTGGCCAGTTCTCCGCCGCCCTTTTTTGACATCGGCTCCACTCAGGAAGAAGTTTTGGCGGTGCAGGGGACTCCCACCAGCATCCTCCCGCATGCTTGGGCCTACGGCGATTCCCGGGTCAATTTCTATCGAGGCCGGGTCATCAGCATCCAGAATACGGGGAAAAATTTGCGTATTAAAACACCATGAAAAAATTAGATTTTAGGCTATACTAGAGGGGAGCGGACAGGTGATGGGGGGATGGTGCTGGGAGCCAGGGGCTAGCTGCCGAAGGTGCAAATTAGCGCCCGGTTCTTAAACCGTGCGAGGATTGAAACATGACGACGATTCTGGCCACAGTGGTGGTGCTTGGCGTACTTATCTTTGTGCATGAGTTCGGCCACTTTTTAATGGCCAAACTGTTGGGTGTCCGGGTGGAAGTCTTTTCTCTGGGTTTTCCACCCAAATTGATCAGCAAAAAGGTGGGTGAGACCGATTACCGCTTGTCGGTTATTCCCCTGGGAGGGTACGTCAAGTTACTGGGGGAGAATCCCAAAGATGAGGTGCCCCCGGAATTGCAGCCTTATTCCTTTCATCATCATCCACTCTGGCAGCGGGGCCTCATCGTCCTGGCCGGGCCAGGCTTTAATATGCTTTTTGCCATGCTGGCGCTCTTTTTGATCTTCAACCTCTCCGGCATTCCCTATCTCACCACCGAGATCGGTGGCGTCAAGCCTGATTCGCCTGCTGCCGAGGCCGGCCTGCGGCAGGGCGACCGCATCATCAGCATTGATGGCCAGCCCGTGCAGCGCTGGGAGGAGCTGGCCGCCGGCATTCGCGCCAGGGGCGAGCAGACCTTGGTTCTAGTAGTAAAACGGGGCGCGGAGGAGTTTCAGGTGGAACTTGTCCCCCGGCGGATGGAGGCCACCAATATTTTCGGGGAGAAGGTCTTTGCCTACCTCATTGGCGTCAGCGCCGGGGAGCACATGGCTGTTGACAAAGTGGCGCCCGCCCAGGCTCTGACGCAGGGGGCGGCCTATACCATCCGCATCGCTGGGCTGACTATCCAAAGCATCTACAAGCTTTTGGTGCGGGACATTCCCATTAATACCCTGGGCGGTCCCATTCTCATCGCCCAGGTGGCGGGCAAACAGGCCGAACAGGGGGTCAGCTATCTGGTGCATTTTATGGCCATGTTGAGTGTCAATTTGGCCCTCCTGAACCTTTTGCCCATCCCCATCCTGGATGGCGGGCATTTGGTTTTCATCCTCTGGGAGGCCGTGCGCGGCAAACCGGTGGCCCTCCAGCACCGGGAAATGGCCCAGGCCTTGGGGATGATGCTGCTCCTGGCCCTCATGGTGCTGGTCTTCTACCATGACCTACTGCGGGTTTTCACCCCTTATCAGCCTTAGAACCAGGCGATCGGCAAGGGGCTAGGGGGCAAAACTCCTGACCCTTGTCCTCTGAGCTGACCTCGTGCTCCTGGCCCTTGACACCTCCACTGCCAAAGGCAGTCTGGCCCTCATGCAGGACGACCGTGTACTGGCGGAGCTGGCCCTGGACGCACCGGGCGCCTATCTGCAACACCTCCTGCCGGGGGTTGAATCCTTGCTCGCGGCTGCCGGCCGCCGTTTGGAGGAGGTGACCGCCATGGCGGTGAGCCAGGGTCCCGGCAATTTCACCGGTCTGCGCCTCGGCTTGGCCACCGCCCAAGGCTTGGCCTGGGCCCTGGGCTGCCCCCTGACGGCTGTGTCCACTCTGGAAATCCTGGCGGCCCAAATACCCTGCCAGCCAGACCCCATTGCAGTGCTCGTGGACGCCAAACGTCAGGAGGTCTATTTAGGTCTCTTTCGCCGCCGGGAAAGCGAGGTGGAAGTCCTGGCGGCGGTCGAGCGTCTGCCGGTCACCCAATTACCTCGGCGTCTGCCCGGGTCCGCGGTCCTCACCGGCCCGGCGCTGGAAGTTGAGGAACTGTTACTCAGGGAGATACTGCCGCCGGGCCTATCCTGGGCCCCTTCAGAATTGCGCTATCCTCAGGCTGCAACCCTGGCTCGCTTGGGCCGTCTCCGCCTCCAGCGCGGCCTCACCATTGTTCCTCACCTCCTGCAACCCGCCTACCTCCGTCCTGCCTTGTGAGGGCTAGCTGGCCTTTATACCAGGTAGTAGATGGACAAAGGTCTGCATGGCTCAATTTGAGCATGAGCAATGGCACAATATTCCTCAAAGGCGGCACCCTTAGCGCTCCCAAAGAAACTGTCGGGGTCCAATCCACCAGCACCTTTCAGCAGACCGGGGGCACCAATAGAGTCAGCAATGCCCTCTATGTCTGTCATGGCTTCTATGAGATGAGCGGCGGCCTGGTCACCGCCCCCACCAGCGCTTTGGGCGAAATCGGCTCGGGCACTTGCAAGCAAAGTGGGGGCACCCATGTCGTCACCTCTGACCTCATTTTGGGATTCTTGGCGTCTTATAGCTATGGCAAGTATGAGCTCGCGAATAATGGCTTTCTCCAGGCAAAGTACACCCAGGTGGGCCTCAAGGGGACGGGGCTCTTCAAAGAGAGCGGCGGCACCCATGCCATCTCCGATGTCCTCTATCTGGGCGTCAA
>DYLF01000001.1:53487-103591 GCA_020722205.1 Desulfobacca acetoxidans | reverse complement strand
TCAAAGAGAGCGGCGGCACCCATGCCATCTCCGATGTCCTCTATCTGGGCGTCAATGGCACCGGTAGCTATGAACTGAGCGGCACGGGTTACCTGCGGGCCACCAAAGAAAGGCTGGGTTTGTGAACAACTTTGCCTGGGGCAGCCTGACGCTGGAGGCCAACCAGTTCCTGAACCTCCTGGACGGCAACGACACCTTTGGAGGGGCCCTGTACGTCGGCGAAATTCTGGGGCTAAGCCTCGACTGGCAGGGCCGGCTCATTACCAATATCACCGGGCATGGGTTGAACATCTACTATGACCCGCTGGCTCCGGATAATGCCTATCTCCAGGGCCTGACCTTTGCCTTCCTGGACGGCGGGGTGCTGGCCCCCGCGGTGGTGGTGCCGCTGCCGGGGACGGTGTGGCTGCTGCTGACCGGAGCGGCGGGTCTGGTGGGCGGCAGGAGGTTCTTGGAGCGCAACTGATCTGAGGAACTGGCGGGGCGGGTTCGAACCCCGCCCCGATTACGCTAACCCGCGGTTTTTCCGGCAAGCGTGACCCCTATCTCAAGGGGGTGGGCTCAGCAGAAGTCTTTCTATCTTCCTGAAATCTCTTATTTTACCTTCGCTGCGGGACCATCTTGCTATTTCACCTAAATCAACTTCCTTGCACTTCATTACCAGAACCGCCTGTTTTAGACTCTGGCGGTCACCCCAATGATAATAGGCCGCCAACCTGTCTTTCACGCAGTCGGTGGGAGAAATTATCGCCAGATTCCCGGTGTCATACTCCAAGACCACAATCTCTTTGACCGGCTCTCTCCCCACTGACAACGGCCCGGCGGGAAACTCCACCAGGAGCTCCACCTCAGGATGCCGGAAATAGCGGCGCTCTTCCACAAAGCCAATCTCAGCCATGGCCTCCTTAAGTTTCTTCCTTCTGGTGAAGCTGTTGTCGATGAAATCCAAATCTGCCGAGACATAGGCGTTGTGGCTGTAAATAGTTACACAACTGCCGCCGGTCAACACTACCTCAATGCCGCGGCGCCGGAGATGATTGCTGATAAACGCCGCCAACTCGCCCACTGACATGTCCCGAAGTGGCTTCATAGAGGTTTCCCGGCTCTGCGGGGGCGTTTCCGAACCATGGTCAGCGCCTCTTGCACCTCCCGGGGGTAAAAAGCCAACGCTTTGGCCAGGAGTCTCTTGAGTTCCGGCAGGAAGGGATATCTTGGATTAAAGGCAAAGAGACGGGTCCGGCCCACCGCCCGGCTATACAAGACCCCCCCCGCCTCCAGCTTTTTCAACTGCTTGTTCACCGGGTCCAGGGCGGTCTGGTAAAATCCGGCGATTTCCCGGGGATACCCTTCTTTCCGGGCTAGCAGGAAAAGCAACACCCTCTCACAATTTACGGACCCCAAGAGCGGCTGTAGCATTTTTGTATTATTAATGTCCATCGTCGGGGCGAGGCAGGCCTTGCCCAGACAGCATTATTTTGGGGTTCCCTGATAACCCCGATGGGCTAAGGGCTTTTAGAATAGAATATAGTTCAAATAAACTAAAATATCATTTTTATGACTTATTTATACTATTATAGTACCCTCTTGGAGGGATTGCAAGGTATTACCCTAACAACGATCGCATTCTTATGGGGGAAGGCAAGCTTTCTGGATGGGTCCTCACGTGGTTAATCGGGGGGGTGCTGTGTCAGCGGCGGGGGAGATAGACTTCCCGGGGCTTGAGGCCGTCGGAGGGGCCGACAAGGCCTTCTTTCTCCATGGTCTCGATGATGCGGGCGGCGCGGTTATAGCCGATCCGCAGGCGCCGCTGCAGCATGGAGATGGAGGCATTGCGGGTTTCGGCCACCAGGGCCAGGGCGTCGTCCCATTTCTCGTCCCGGTCGCCGGACTCTTCCTCCTCCTTCTCTTTCTCCTGCATCTCCAGGATGCCGGTTTCATACTCCGGTTCCGCCTGGGACTGCCAGAACTGCACCACCCGGCTCACCTCGTTCTCGGAGACGTAGGCCCCATGAATGCGTTTGAGGCGCGAAGTGCCGGGGGGTAGAAAGAGCATGTCGCCGTTGCCCAGGAGGCGCTCGGCCCCAATGGTATCCAGGATGACCCGGGAGTCCATCTTGGCCGAGACCTGGAAGGACAATCTGGTAGGGAAGTTGGCCTTGATGAGACCGGTGATAACGTCCACGGAGGGCCGCTGGGTGGCAACCAGGAGGTGGATGCCGGAGGCCCGGGCCTTTTGGGCCAGGCGGATGAGATATTCTTCTGTGTCCCGGGAGGAGACCAGCATGAGGTCTGCCAGCTCGTCGATGACCACCACAATGTATGGCAGGGAGCCGGGCAGGGGGTCTTTTTCTTCGGCAGGCTTTGGCTTGAGGGTTTTGGCCTTTTGGTTGTAGCCTTCGATGTTTCTGACGTTGAGTTCCGAGAGCAGGGCGTAGCGGCGCTCCATTTCCGCCACGACCCAGTGCAGGGCGGTGGTGGCTTCCTTGGGGTTCACCACTACAGGATGGAGGAGGTGGGGGACGCCCTCATAGGTGGAGAGCTCGATGCGCTTGGGGTCGATGAGCAGAAAGCGCACCTCTTCCGGGGTGGCCTTGAACAGGATGGACAGGATCATGGCGTTGAGGCCCACGCTCTTGCCGGAGCCGGTGGCGCCGGCGATGAGGAGGTGGGGCATTTTCCCCAGGTCATTGACCACCGGGGTGCCCATGATGTCTTTGCCCAGGGCGATGGTGAGACGGGAGGCGGATTTCTGATAGGCGCTATCCGCCAGGATTTCCCGCAAGGCCACCACCTGGCGCCGGGGGTTGGGGATTTCGATGCCGATGACGGCCTTGCCGGGCACCGGGGCGACGATGCGGATGGACAAAGCCTTCAAAGCCAGGGCCAGGTCGTCGGCCAGGCCGGTGACCTTGCTGATCTTGACGCCGGGGGCGGGTTCCAGCTCAAAGCGGCTTACCACCGGGCCGGGGATGATGGCCGTGACCTTTCCTTCTACTCCGAAATGGCGCAGGGTGTCTTCCAGTTTCTGAGCCTGGGCCACCATCAGGCCCTCGTGATGGTGCTGGTCCCAGGGTCGCGGGGGGTCCAACAGGTCCAGGGGGGGCAGCATGAACTTGGGCGCGGCAGCCCGCCGACTGCGAGGGGCAGCCGTTGTGGTTTCCAGCGGTGCCGCCGGCGGTGGAGTCACCAGGAGCGGCCCTTCCAAGTCGGCGCTGGGATGGGTGATGAGGGACTGGCGGTCTTCGGGGCGGCGTCTGCGAGATGGCAGTGGGGGCAGGTCTTCCCGGCGGTGGTGCCATAAGAGATGCCAGAGAGCTTTAAGAGCCTGCCCCAGCAGGCGGAGCAGTCCGGCATAAGACAGGCGGGTGGCGCCCATGAAGCTCACCAGGAAGAGCAGCATCATAAACAGCGCCAGGCCGAGAGGGTTGAGCAAGGGCAGCAGGTGCTTGACTAACAAGTCCCCCAGCGCCCCGCCGCTGTGCAGCCAGTCACCCCCCCAGGAGAGGCGTGGTCGGAGCCAGGCAAGGAAGCTGCTGCTGGCAATGAGGATGCCGAGGCCGGCCAGCGCCTGGGGCCAGGTAAAGGCCGCCAGCCCTTCCCGGTGGCACTGCCAGGCGAGGCCGACAAGCATGGGCGGCAGCCAGAAGGCGGCCACCCCCAGGAGCCAGAAACTGCCGGCGGCCAACCAGGCCCCGACCCGGCCCCCCCAGTTGGCCAAGACGGGTGCCGACCACACCGCCAGAAATCCCTGCGGGTCGCGGAAGGTATGGCTGGCCAAGGAAAGAAAGCTAAAAACCGCCAATCCCAGGAGGAGGACGGCCGTCATTTCCTGGCCCAAGCGTCGGCTCCAGGCAGGTGTTTCGAGGTCGGGCAGAGGACGCCCGTGGTGCCAGTCGTTCTTCCCCGAGCGGCTGAAGTCTCCCGGTTTTTTTGCAGCAGCTTTGCGAGACATGGCTAAGACTCAAGCAGGATACCCGGCTTGGTGACCCCTCAAGCCGGAAGCGCCCCTTTTAGTATCTGGATGGCATTATACCGGAAACCAAAAAATTGTAGAACCACCATTTCGGCTGTTCTTATCTGCCATGTGGAACCACTGCTCCCGGTTGTTCTTCCTCATGGGGGCGGGTAGCCGGCAGGCGCCGGCTGGAAGTGAGCTGCGACAGGCACGGCAGGACGAAGGCCAAGGCCTCCGGCGAGATGGTGAGCTGGCGGTATTCCAGGAAACCCGCTTCCGCCACCGCCTGTTTCCAATAGTCGTCCCGAATTTCATCCCGGGACTCGTACGGCAGCTCGTAAAAGACCCGCTTGATCTGCGCGGTGGCCAAGAGCTTGAGGCAGACATAGCAGGGCTCCAGAGTCACATAGAGGGTGGCCCCCTTGATGGCCACGCCGTGGCGGGCGGCTTGGGCGATGGCGTTGGCCTCGGCATGGGAAGCCCGACAGAAATTGTATTTATCTACATCGGCGATCTTCATGGCCCGGCGGTGGCAGTAGGGGCTACCGTCGGGCATGGTCTGGTCAGTGCAATGAGGGGCGCCGGGCATGGAGCCGTTGTAGCCGGTGGCCAGGATCTGCCGGTCTTTCACCAACACGGCGCCGGTGGGGCGGCTGTTGCAGGTGGAGCGGGTGCTCACCAGCTTGGCGATGAGCATGAAATATTCATCCCAGGATGGACGCATACAGGGGTTTCGGTTTTGGGTTCTGGGTTTGGAGTAGATAATAACATAAGGAACTTTTGGATAACAGAGGCCGTTAATCCTTCCTTTGGCAAATTAGCCATTACACTTGCTGAAGAAATAAACGAGCTGATAATTTTCTGCAATGAATATTTTCTAAAAATACGATAAGAACAAGCCAGGAATTGGCAGCCCGGGATTTCGACTCTAAAGACGTCTCTAATTATGTTATGGAGATATGTAGAGGCGGCCCCCAATTTTGCCCTGAGGTTTTTCACGGCGTTAACAACGACAAGTAGAACCGAAAAACGGAAACTGATTAAGATGACCGTGCTTTATCCGCTGACGAAGATTTTGCTCCCTTCTGACGGCAGCGCGGGGGCCAAAACGCTCCGGGTCTGGCGGCACCCCTGGTGGCGGGTGGGGTTGCCGTGCAGCAACTGACGCTGCTTAGGGTCTTGGGCGGGGGTTTTTGGCCTGTCATCTACACAATGTGGATTTGAGGGTAACCCGCCTGGAGCAGGAAAAAGAATGGCAAAAAGTCCGCCAGCGCTACCTGGACGAGGACATCCTGCCTATGCTGGCTGAAGCCAAAGAAACCTTGCAGGAGCTGGGGGTCACTGTCCCCATGGAAGTACGAGTGGCGGACGGCAAGGTGGACGAGGAAATCGTGCGACTGGCCGGTGGACAGCTCGCGCTACAGTTTGGCGGCGGTGCGCCAGGCTGACGCCCTGGCTCAAGCCATCAAGGCTCAGAAGCCAGGCCTGACGCTATTGCATGGCATTGATGAAGCCATTTTGGGCCTCTCTATCTCCCAGGGGACTGAGGTCCTGGTGGCCCAGGTGGAAGCGGTGCTGGCCTCGGCTCGGTTTCCCCTTAAAGAAGCGGTGCTGGACGGGCTTTGGGAGGAAAAGCTGGTGACCGGCAAGCCCGCCCGGGTCATCCGGGAGGAAGCTGAGGCCGGGCTGACACTTCATATGGTTTAAGGTCAAGGGGCGCAAAATTGTCCGACCTAATAAAAATTACAAGTTCCAGAATCCCAGAACCCGGAACCCAAAATCCAAAAGCCTTCTCATAAGATGAGCTCCCGGTACCCGGACCTCGGAACCGCAAACCCAGACCAGACCCTGGCTGCCCTGGAGGGCACCGTCGAGCGGGTCACCTTTGCGAACCCCGAAACCCAGTATGCCGTCTTGCAGCTCAAGGTTAAAGGGAGGCGGCGGCTCACCACCATTGTGGGGCCGTTGGCCAGTGCCAAGGAAGGGGAACTCCTGCGCCTCAAAGGGCGCTACGTGGTGCACCCCCGCTACGGCGAGCAGTTTCAGGCGGTCTGGTGGTACGCCGTTTTGCCTGCCACCGTGGACGGCATCCGCAAATACTTGGCCTCTGGCGTGATCAAGGGCATAGGCGAAGAGACAGCCAAACGCCTGGTGGAGCGGTTTGGGGCCGAGACGTTGAAGGTGATCGACAAGGAGCCCGGCCGGCTGCTGGAAGTCCCGCGTATGGGGGAAAAACGCCTGGCGATGATCCTGAAAAACTGGCAGGAGCACAAGGAGGTGCGGGAATTTCTGGTAGCCCTGCAGGGGCTGGGTCTGAGCATGGGACTGGCCAACCGCATCTATCAGCATTATGGGGCGGAGGCCTTGGAAGTAGCAACTACCAATCCATATCAGCTGGCCTTGGACATCAGCGGCATCGGTTTTCTCACCGCCGACCGCTTGGCCGCCCGGTTGAACCTGGATCCCCTGGCCCCGGCCCGTCTGGCTGCCGGCCTTATCCACATCCTGGATACCCAGAGCTCTAATGGACACGTCTATGTGCCGGAAGAACTGCTCCTGAACCAGAGCCGGGAGTTGCTCAAGGTGGAGGCGCCGCCTCTGCAGAAGATGTTAAGGTCGCTGGCCGAGGAAGGGCGGGTAGTATGCCAGGAGCTAGCCGAAGGCCGCGCCGTGTATAAGCGCCCGGCTTATCTGGCGGAGATGGGGGTGGCGCGGGCCTTGGCTGGTTTGCGGCAGGCGCCGGCCTTTCCTGCCCCCTTACATCTCTCGGAGCTTCTGGAGCAGGTGCAGCAGCGGCAGAACCTCACCTTGGGGGCGGAGCAGGTCCAGGCGGTGACCGGGGCCTGCAAGGAGAAAGTGGTCATTATCACCGGCGGCCCCGGCACCGGCAAGACCACCATTGTCCGGTGTATCCTGGAGCTTTACCGGCAATTGGGGGCTAAGGTGATGCTTATGGCCCCCACCGGCAGGGCCGCCAAGCGTCTGGCGGAGGCCACCGGCGGGGAGGCCGCCACCATTCACCGGGCCTTGGAGTTTTCCCCCCAGGAGGGGAGCTTTCGCCGCAACGCTGCCGAACCCCTCTCCGCGGAGGTAGTGGTGGTGGATGAGGTCTCCATGGTGGACACCTATCTGATGTATCACCTGCTGCGGGCGTTGAAGCCCACCACCCGCCTTATTTTGGTGGGGGATGCTTACCAGCTCCCCTCGGTGGGGCCGGGCAACATCCTGAAGGACCTCATCGACTCCGGGGTGCTAAAGGTTTTCCGCCTCACCCAGATCTACCGCCAAGCCCGGGAGAGCCTGATTGTAGTGAACGCCCACCGCGTCAACCAGGGCGAGTTTCCCGTCCTGCCTCAGAAATTCGGACGCGCCGACTTCGTCTTCCAGGAGTTTGAGGAGCCCGCGGCGCTGCACCAGCGCCTTCTGGAACTGGTGACGGAGTATCTCCCGAAACGTTACGGCTTCCACCCGGTGAAAGACTTACAGGTTATCACCCCGATGCACAAAGGGGGCTTAGGGGTGGCGGCCCTGAACCGGGAGCTGCAACAGAGTCTTAACCCTGACAATTCTCCCTGGCTCTGGGGCGACCGTCACTTTCGGCGCCTGGACAAGGTTATGCAGCTCAAGAACAACTATCAGAAGGAGGTTTTCAACGGCGACATCGGCTTGGTATGGGGCTTTCTCAAGGATACCGACCAGCTGCAGGTGAACTTTGACGGCCGCCTCCTCACCTATGACCCCGGGGAGCGAGAAGAACTGACGTTAGCCTACGCCACCACGGTGCACAAGGCCCAGGGGAGCGAGTTCCCGGCGGTGCTTTTGGTTCTGACCACCCAACACTACATGCTGCTGCAGCGCAACCTGCTCTATACCGCCCTTACCCGGGGTCGGCGCCTGGTGGTGCTTTTGGGCAGCAAGAAGGCCCTGTGGCTGGCCATCAAAAACGACCGGCCCATCAGGCGCTATACGGACCTGGCCAACAAGCTCAGAGGAGCCGTGAGCCCTTAGCTAAGCGTTATGGAGTGAGGGCGGCGGACGTCAACTTTCAGGGCTCCACCCTCCTGGACCGCTTGCCGGCAATTTATTTTTCCTGGTGCAAGTGCGTGTTCGCCGCTTGGACGCTGGGAGTGGTGAGACTGGTCTGGGGTCCTTGGCTCCCGTCCCGGCCAACTACTGCCACACGCCGTCAATCACTGCCTGGCATTGGGGGCATTTGCCCTCCAGGAGGTTATGGCGGCGGATAGTGTAGCCGATTCTTTCGATGAGGAGGGCGCCGCAAGCGTAGCAGTGGGTGTCTTCGCCGCCCTGGCCGGGGATGTTGCCGGTATAAACGTAGCGCAGACCCTCTTGGAGGCCGATGTCTCTGGCCCTAAGCAGCGTGCTGGCCGGAGTGCGGGGGCGGTCCAGCATTTGGTAGGTGGGATAAAAGGCGGACACATGCCAGGGGATGCCGGGATGGACACTGAGCAGGAAGCGGGCGATGTCCCGCAGTTCTTCGTCTGAGTCGTTGAGGCCAGGGATGATCAGGGTGGTGACCTCCACCCAGACGCCGGCCTTTTTGAGGAGGGCGATGGTGTCCAGCACGGGTTGCAGTTTGGCCTTGCAGATTTTGCGGTAGTGAGCGTCGCGGAAACTTTTCAGGTCGATATTGTCGGCGTCGATGAAGGAGGCCAAAGAAGTGGCGGAGGTTTTGGTCATGAAGCCGTTGCTGACAAAGACGTTACGGATGCCTTGTTCTTTGGCCAGGCGGGCGGTGTCCTCGGCGAACTCAAAAAAGATGGTAGGTTCGGTGTAGGTGTAGGAGATGGTGGCGGCCCGGTTATGGAGGGCGCCCCGAACGATGTCTTGGGGGGTCCGAGGTTCGCCGGTGATCTTTCCTTGGTGGAAGCGGGGGTATTGGGAAATGTCATAGTTTTGGCAGTGCAGGCACTGGAAGTTGCAGCCTATGGTAGCGATGGAGTAGGAACGGGAGCCGGGCAGGAAATGAAACAAGGGTTTTTTTTCGATGGGATCGATGTTTTCGGCGATGAGGCGGCCGTACACCAGGGTGAACAGGGTGCCGTCCCGGTTTTCCCGCACCTGGCAGATACCCCTTTTGCCGGGGTCGATCTGACATTCATGAGCGCACAGGTGGCAGTGCACCTTGTGGTCTGCCAATTTCTCATACAGCCTGGCTTCCTGCATGGCGTCCCCCTAATAATTATGGTCTGCTGTTTTTAGTTGTGGTTTCCCTGGGAGAGAGTTCTGATGAGAGTGTATCATGTCACCGGGGCTGACAGGTATAACAAATAAACAGGAAAAACCGCCTTCTTCAGCGCGCCGGTTTTGCTCCCCCCGGGGTTTTTATATAACAAGCCAAAAATTTCGCCGAGTAGGCAGACAGGGGAAGAGACAGATGGAGAGGTGGAAGTTAAATTATATCATTGAGGCCTTGATGTTTTTGTGCCTGATGGCCATTGCCGGTCTGGGTTTTCTCATGAAGTATGTCATGCCCCCGGGCCGCGAGCGGTGGGTCAAGTACGGCCGCAATGTGGATTTGTCCTGGTTGGGGTTGGACCGCCACGACTGGGGCGAGATTCACCTGTACCTGGCCTTTCTGCTGTTGGCTCTGCTCCTGTTGCACATTATCCTCCATTGGTCGCAAATTGTCGGGCTATACGGCAAACTTATCGCGGGTGCCAAGGCTCGGAGCCGTTTGGCGATAGCCTTTTTGGTCATTGCGGTGCTCCTGATTTACTTCCCCTTTCTGATTACCCCGAAGGTGATGGAGCAAGGCCGGGGTCCGGGAGCCGGCGGCGGCAAAATTTCCACCCTCAGTCCCCAGCCCCAATCCCTAACTCCCGATTCTCAACTTCAGGGCCGGTCATCCTGGTCCCATTTGCAGGAGAGCCCACTCCAGCCAGAGCCGCGGGTTGGCGGCGCTGGTTTTCAATTGGTAATCCACCCGCTGCAAGAGGAGTAGATGGGCGCGTAAGGCCGAAAGCCTGAAGGCCCTTGCCTGTTGCGCCAGGCGTTTCAGGACCCCGCCGGGGAGTTTGAGTTTGCCGGTCAGGGTTTCGGGGGGTGACCCGGGGGTGGCTTCTTTGAGATGAATGAGGAGGCGCACCTGCCGGGCAAGCATACTGAGGATCAGCGGGGGCGGCTCGCCCATTTCCAAGAGATGTGCCAGCGCCGTCAGGCGTTTGTGGGGTTGTGCTTCACCCAGGGCGTCCACCAAGGCAAAGATGTTGTAAGAGCGGCTGTGGCTGGCCAGTTGTTCCACCAGGTGGGGCGCCAGGGTGTTTTCTTCTCCGGCTAAGAGCGCCACCTTTTCCAATTCCTGGCTCAGTTCGGCCAGATTATCTCCCACCACTTCAACCAGTCGCCGGGCGGCAGCCGGGGTCAGGGATTTGCCGAGCCTCTTGGCTTCCTGCATCAGCCAGGGGTAGAGTTCCTCTTCCCGCCGGCGCCAGAAGGCCAGGGCGGCGTGCTCCTTCAGCAGCCGGCTGAAAATCGGGTGTTTCTCCACCTCCTTGGCCTTCAGGGAAGGAGCGGTGAGGACCAGCCAAGAGCGGCGGGCGGGGTGTGCCAGGTAGGGCAGGAGGGCCTGCAGAGCCTTAGCGGGATAGGCTTCCACCCGGCGCAGCACCAGAAGTTGTCCCGACCCCCACAGGGGAGGCATCCGGGCTTGGGCCAGGAAGTCCTCCAAGTCGATTTCCTGTGACTCCTGAACAATTCGGAGAGGAGCTTCCCCCAAATCCCCGGCCAGAAAAGTCTCCAGTCTTTTCACCGCCCGGTCCATGAGGAACTCTTCCTCCCCATAGAACAGGTAGAGGGGCTTGAGAGAGCGGCTTTCCAGATGGCGTTCCAAAATGGGATGCGACATGGCGGGGTTTTAGGTTCTCGGTTTTGGGTTTTGGGGGAAAGGCTCTCCCTTCTTACTGCTCACGGGTCACTGGTTCACGTGGCTATGGAGACAAACTGCATCAGCCCCAGAACCAATTCTACCATGGCTTCGACGTCCAGGGTGTCGAGGGTATCGGTGGCGGCATGGTAGTTGGGGTTGCGCAGGAAAGCGGTGTCGGTGATCATCACGGCCGGATAGGCCTGATCCCAGAAGTTGGCATGGTCGCTCAAGCGCACTTCCGGCAGGAGATAGCCCCCCAAGGGCACCGCCAGGGTGACGACGGGCAATTTGGCGGCTTGCTTGATGGCTCTTTCCAGGCATGTCATGAGAGGGCGAGAGCGGCGGTCGGAGACGAGGCCGATAAAGTTGCCGGTGGTGGGATAGCCCATCAGACCCAGGGGAAAAGGCAATGACTGGCTGTGGGGTTCCTGGCGGTAATAGCCCACCATTTCCAGGCAGAGCATGCCCAGGATCTTGTGCCCCTGTTTTTTGGCGGTGGTGGCATAGACTCGGCTGCCCATGTAGGGGGTGAAAAAAGCCGGTGGTTCTTCGATGGTGAAGCCGATGAAGGTCCAGGGGCGGGGGGTGGACACATTCCGGCTCAATCGGGCCACCTCCAGGAGCACGGCCACGCCGCTGGCATTGTCGTCGGCGCCTGGGGTGCCGGCCACGGTATCGAAATGGGCGCCCAGGATATAGTAGCCGGCCGGTTGCTGGTCGCCGGCGATGACGTTGTTGACTTCTTGGCGCTGATAGATGATGGTCTGGCGACAGGGAGCATAACCCATTTCCGCAAGGTTTTGATAGACATATTTTTCGGCTGCCTTGAGATTGGCCGGGCGGTAGATGCAGCGTTCTCCCAGGGTGACGCTCAGATATTGCAGGTGCGCCAGTAGGCGGCAGCGGATGTCCTCACGGTCCATGATAACGCTAGTTGGTTATGGGGGGCGAATGGCCGCCGACCCTTACCCTTTTTCCCACGACTCCATCGCCAAATCCCCATGGCCCCTATCTTATCATATTTTTTCCCATGGCAGAGAAAAGGGAGGAAATTGTTATCGACATCTTTAAGGGGTTAAAGGCACCCTGCGGTTTTGCTCGGGGCGGCCGAAGGCCCGGCGAATAAGGTTTTCCTCTTCGGCCCGGGTCTTGACTTCTTCGTTGAGGCGGGCTTGGTGGAGAAGGTTAAGCATTTCTTTGAGGAGGGGGCCGGCGGGATAGCCCATAGCCACCAGGTCCCGTCCCCGGAGTTCGGGTTTGAGGTGCTTCAGGTGAGTGAAGTATAGTGAAATGGCGCGGCGGGAGCTTTCCTGGCGGGATTTGGCCATCATATAAAGCAGGAACTCCGTGTTCAGGGGGGAGAGCAGGCGATAGATCTCGCTGCGGTCGGGTTCCGGCAGGCGGAAGAGTGCGAGCAGGGCCTGGTCGGCGGCTTCCTTGCCTTGGGTCAAGGCGGCGGCCAGCCGGGGGGAGGGTTTAAAGCGGTTCATCATTTCCTTGAGTTCGTCCGGGGCCAGGGGCTCGACCAAACCCAGGAAGTAAACCAGCCAGCGGGCAAATTTTTCCTGTAGATAGGAGAGGTTGTACCAGGCGAGGACAGCCTGCACCCGCTCCAGCATCTGTTGGGTGCCCTCGTCATACCACAGGCGGGGGTGGATGGCCTTCAGGAGGTCAAGTTCGGCCAACCGGGCGATGGCAGGGAGGGGGTTTTCCTCCTGGAGGATGAGGCGCAGTTCGGTGAAGAGGCGGGGCCCGGAGAGGCGGTCAAAAAAGTTGTTTTTGACGGCGTTGTTGATGAGGTTGATGGTGAGCTTGCGGATGCGAAACTTGAAGCGTTGCTCGAAGCGGATGGCGCGGAAGACCCGGGTGGGGTCTTCCACGAAACTCAGGTTGTGCAGGACGCTGAAGGCCCGCTCTTTCAGGTCGCGATGAGCGCCGAAAAAGTCCAGGAGGGTGCCGAAGTCCTCGGGGTTGAGTTTGATGGCCAGCGTATTGATGGTGAAGTCTCGGCGGTAGAGGTCCATTTTGATGGAGCTGTATTCCACCACCGGCAGGGCGCCGGGGGCCTCGTAATATTCGGTGCGGGCGGTGGCCACATCGATTTTGAAGTCATCGGGAAAGATAAGGACGGCGGTCTTGAATTTGTGAAATTCCCGGGTGCGGATGCCGAAGCGGGTGGCAAAACGGCGGGCGAAGATCAGGCCATCGCCTTCGATGACGATATCAATATCCAGGTTTTCCTGGTTGAGGAACAGGTCCCGGACGAAGCCTCCCACCACGTAGGCCTGGAAGCCCAACTCCTGGGCGACTTGGCCGATCTGCTCCAGGATGGTGAGGATTTTATGGGGGAGCCGCTCCCGCATGAGACTGATGATATTTTTTTTCCTGAGGGGCTGGGACAGAAGGGTTTCCTCTTGGAGGTCGATAAGGAGGTGCAAGAGATCGGTGCGGCTGATGACCCCGATGACCTGGTCATGCTGGACCACCGGCAAGAGGCGCTGTTTGTTGATGACCAGGCGCTCTCGGATTTCGGGGAGGGTGGCGTCAGGCCCCACGGTGGCCACCGGGGTGGTCATATATTCCAGCACAGGAAGTCTTTTGAGGCCGTGATAAATGCCTTTTTCCACGGTCTGGCGGGTGATCAGACCCAGCAGCTGGCCCTCGTGAATGACCGGCAGGGCGTTGATGTTGTAGCGGTTCAGAAGTAGTTCGGCGTCTTCCAACGGCAGGTCGGGGGACACCCATTTCACCGGGAAGGACATGATATCCCGGGCCCGGCGCAGGGGGTGCACCCGTGTTTGCAAGATATGCCGGAGTTTTTCCTCCACCTGGGGGAGTGGCTCGTCCTTGACGGCGGCGGCGGCGGCAAACTCGTGACCACCGCCGCCGAAGTCCGCCAGGATTTCGGCGACATTGACTTCGGGCAGGCGGCTGCGCCCCACCACATAAACCCGGTCATCCATTTGGGCCAAGGCGAAGAGCACCTGCAGATTTTCCATATCCATGAATTTATGGGCCAGGACGGCGAAGTCAGCCACATAATGGGGGGAGGTGACGCTGGCGATGGTGACTTCGATGCTGTCCACCCGAAAGTGCCGGGCGCTGGCGATGAGATCATGGAGGAGGGCCACCTGCTCGGAGGTGAGTTCCCGGGTAACCAGACCGGCGATGACGTTGAGGTCGGCGCCTTGGCGCAGGAGATAGGCGGCCGCCTCAAAGTCTTCCGGGGTGGTGGAGGAGAAGGTAAAAGAACCGGTGTCTTCAAAAAGGCCGAGGGCCATGATGGTGGCTTCTTGAGGGGTGGGAGCCAGCCCCTGCTCCTTAAGGATTTGGGTAAGGATGGCGGTGGTGGAGCCCAGTGGTTTAATCACCTCCAGGCTGCCGTGGACGTCGTCCGGGGAGTCGGGGTGATGGTCATAGATATGGATGTCCACTTCCGGGGAAGCGGCGGCTTCGGCAAACTTGCCGAGGCGTGAAGCCTGGCGGGTGTCCACGAGGATAAGGCGCTTGATTTCATCCGGGGAGATGTGTTTTGCCCGGGTGAATTCCAGGAAATAGAAGCTGGAGCGGACAAAGAAGTCTCGGAGGCTGCTCTCCTGGGCGCCGGGAAAGACCAGGAGGGCGTTGGGATAGAGCTTTCTGGCGGCCACCATGGAGGCGAGGGCGTCAAAGTCGGCGTTGAGGTGGGTGGTGATGACCTCCAGGGTGCGCCGGGGGGTGGATGTGGTCTTGTTCATGGCCGGGGGTGCGCCTTTTGGTGAGCGAGCCGGAGACGGGCGGTGTCCAGATGGGTGTAAATTTGTGTGGTGGCCAGGTCGGCGTGTCCCAGGAGGAGCTGGAGGACGCGTAAGTTGGCGCCCCGGGCCAGGAGGTGAGTGGCGAAGGAATGGCGCAAGGTATGGGGGCTTAAAGGACGGAGGCCGCTTTTTTGGGCATAGCCGCGCAGGATCTTCCAGAAGCCCTGTCGGGATAGTTTGCCCCCCTGGCGGTTGACAAAGACATGGGGGGAGTCCCGGCCCTTCAGGAGTTCCCGCCGACCCTGGGAGAGATAAAGCTCGAGGGCCTGCACGGCCTTGTGGGCCAGGGGCAGCAAGCGTTCTTTGCGGCCTTTGCCCAGGGGGCGGAGCACGCCGCGGCGAAGGTCCACCTGCCTGGTGGTGAGCCCCACCAGTTCGGAGACCCGCAAGCCCGTGGCGTAGAGAACCTCCAGCATAGCGGCGTCCCGCTGGCCAGCCGGGGTGTTAGGCTCTGGGGCGGCCAACAGCTCCTCCACCTCCTGTTCGGTAAGAACATTCGGCAGTTTCTGGGGCAATCGGGGGGAATCCAGGAGATCCGCCGGGTTGGTGGAGATGCTCTCCTCGCGCTCCAGAAAGCGGAAGAACTGACGCAGGGCCGACAGCCGCCGGGCCCGGCTCCTGGCCGACAGGCCACGGGCTTCCAGGGTGCTGAGATAATCCTGGACATCGGCCTGGGAGACCTCACCCCAGGCGCAAACCCCCAAGGCTCGCAGAAAGGCTCGGAAATCCTGGAGGTCCTGGGCATAGGAGGACAGGGTCAGGGGAGCCAGACCGCGTTCGGCGGCCAGATGTTGATAAAAGGCTTCCAGGGCTTCTTCGCTCGGTTCCAGGGCGGCCGGCGCCTCGGGCTCCTGGTCAGGAGGGGGCCCGGCAAACGCCAGGAGATCCAACTCGCCCAGGGGATTGGCGGTAATCAGACCCTGGTCCAGGAGAAACTGGCAGAACTGCTGCAAGACCGCCAGGCGGCGTTCCAGAGCCGACAGGGAAACGCCCTGCTTCTGGGCAGTCTGGAAATAGTTCTGAAAATCTGCAATCGACACGGCCTCCCAAGAAGACCAACCGTGTTCCTGGACAAAGGCGGCAAAATCCCCCAGATCCTTAGTCAGGACCTCCAGGGCTGGTCCTTTCAGGCCGGTGCGGGCCCGCAGGTGTTGGGTGTAGTAGTGAAGTACAGCCTGCATAAAGAAGCTGGTGGTTGCTATATAATTACTTGGAGCGTGAATTGGATTAACTTGCCTCTTCGCCCTTTCCCTCCAGGGAGAGGGAATTGAAGGGAGATGAGGATTAATAAATTTTTAACTCTGATTAATAATTATAGCCATAGATTACACAGATTACACAGAAAAATTAAAATTTAGGAAACTCTGCGTAATCTGTGGCTCAAGACTTTATAGGATAACCGGGGTCGGGGGGGAGGTTGGGTGCTTGGGCGGCGTCCATAGCCAGGGCATCGCAGCGTTCGTTTTCAGGGACACCGGAGTGGCCGGGCACCCAACGTAAGCTGACCTCATGTTTCTCACAAAGATCGAGGAGGCGCTGCCAGAGGTCGGCGTTTTTGGCCATTTCTTTTTTATTTCGGTGCCAGCCGTGGGCCCGCCAACGTTTGGCCCAGCCTTTTTCAATGCCATCTCGGAGGTATTGCGAATCAGTGTACAACAAGACCCGGCAGCGGCGGGTGAGGGCTTGCAGGCCGACGATGGCGGCCAGCAGTTCCATGCGGTTGTTGGTGGTCAGCGCAAAACCGCCGCTTAGTTCCTTGCGGTGTTTGCCGGCTAACAGGACGACCCCATAGCCCCCGGGGCCGGGATTGCCGAGACAAGCGCCGTCAGTATAGATGATGACCGGGGTAGGTTTGGGCATTAAAAAAAAGCCACAGATTACACAGAAGTTGTTTAATGATAATCCATAATATCTGTGTAATCTGTGGCCAGCAATTAAAATTCCCAGCGCAGGCCGGCGTTGAGGTAGTGGGCGGTGGAGCGTCGGCGGCCCACTTCGGCGTTGTAGTTGGCTTGAAGAAACAGGTTCTTTTTCACCCCCACGTTGACGCCGGCTCCGAGGACGGCAAAGTCCCGGGCCGGGGCATCGGTCTTAAAGGTGAAGGTGCTGCCGGCCTGGTTCAGGCGGGCGTCGAGGCCCCGGCTGTGATTTGAGAATTCATGCTGATAGAAAGCCGAGACCTCTGGTATGACCTGGGCGTCGCCCGCTTTGAAGGGTAAAGTGAGTCTGGCTCCCACGCCGGTCTGCACGGAATCGGCGTCTTGGGCGGCCACCCTGAGGTTCAGGGAGTCGGCGCCGTATTCGGTGTAGCCCGGCACCCAGGCCTTGGAGTAGTTCAGATTGACGGCCGGGGTGACGATCAGGCGTTTCATTGTGAAGTCATAGCCGGTTTCCGCATTCAGGTTGAACTGGCTGCCGGTGAAGGAGCTTTTGGCTCGGCGGTTGACGGTCCCAAAAGCCAAGCGTCGTGCCAGCTCATAAATATTCACGGTATAGCCCAGGGAGCCCATGAGGTAAAAGGCGCCCGGATGGTAAACGCCATAGGCATAGAAGGGGATGCTGTTCATCTCGGCATCGCCGCCGGAAGACTTAAAGTAGGCGGCCGTATGGTAATAGCCGGAACCGACCCCCAGGACCAGGTCATCCCGGAAGCGATAATCCAGGCCGCTGTTGAAGCCGAAGGTGTGGTAAGAGTAGCCTGTCTGGTTGGCCGTGGTGTCCTGGGTTCCCAGGACGCCGACGAAGTTGGTGAACAGGCCCCAAGGGAGCCGGCCGTCGGTCTGGGGGCGACCCCGGAAGAGGCTCCCCAGGCTGGCGCCGTTATAGGCCAGCATCAGGCCGGAGAGACGGGAGTAAGACATGCCCAGGCGGCCGCTCAGGGAGCCGCCGGCCAAAGCGCCGCCTCCGGGCCGCCGCAGAAAGTTCATGCGGTTTATCAGGCTGCGTCCCTGCATGAGGGAGGAGGCAAAGCTCAAGGTAGGCAGGGCGCTGCCCTTATCCGGGGAGAGCTGCTGTAAGGCCTGCCCCACCTGACTGTCGGGCAGTTCGCTTAATGTTGCCAACACCTCGGCCAGGTCGCCGCTGGCGGTGTCGGCCAAGGCATTCAGCATCCGGCCGACGTTTTGCTGATTGCCGGTGAGGTGCAGGGCGGGATCGGTGAAGTTGCGGTAGACGCTGA
The DNA here is from genome assembly GCA_020722205.1 of Desulfobacca acetoxidans. Lineage (GTDB taxonomy): Bacteria > Desulfobacterota > Desulfobaccia > Desulfobaccales > 0-14-0-80-60-11 > DYLF01. Next base: position 85,775 of record DYLF01000001.1, on the reverse strand, counting down.
ACAGTGACACTAGATCCACACTGTTGGTGTGGTAGAGGACATTCCAGGGAAAGGGGGAGACAATATTAGCGAAGGTGCCGGTGACGCCCCCGGTGGCGGTAATGATATTGCTGAAGACTTGGTTTTTGGCTGGTTTATACCCCCCCAGGAGAACCGGGGCCAGGGTACCGCCGAGCGTCGCGTTGCCGGGGGCGCCGGAGACGTTGATGCGGTCATAGTTGGTGGCCGAGGCGATCTCCACCATATAGGTGCCGGCGGCCGACTGGGTGTAAGAGCCTACCACGGTCAGGGTGCCGGCGGAATTGCCGGGATTGACCTGGCCATTATTTGTGAGGTGGCCGAAGAGGGGCCCAAAACCCCGCACCAATCCCTGGTTTTGCAGATCCCCGGTGGTCACCTGGCCCCCCAGGAGATTAAAAATGCCGCCGGTGCCCACGGTAACCGCCGGGGCGGTGAGGGTCCCGCCGCTAAGGTTGTAGGTCCCGGAGCTGCCTGGATTGACGGCTATACTTAAAAGATTGGTGATGCCATGGCTGCCCCCGCTTTGATTGAAAATGCTGCCGGTGCCGCCGATGCCCACCAGGGTGTCAGTGGTTAACAGGTTACCGGCCACCAGGTTGTAAGTGCCGGTGCCGGCATCTCCCATACGGATGTCATTGGCTATGTTGACGGTGCCGCCCTGCTGGGTGAAGGCGCCGGTACCGTTAAAGCCCAGGAAAAGCTGACCGGTGTTGAGGGTGCCGGACCAGAGGGTATATGCCCCCCGGCTGCCCACGTTTCTGCCCACCCCTAAATGGTCATTCAGGGTGATATCACCCCGCTGGGTAAAGGTGCTGGTCCCGGCCTGGCTGCTGACGAAAATCGTATTAAGCACCAAATTAACGCCTGTGTGCTGAATGAACTCGGCAATGCCATCGGCACCCACGTCTATATTAGCGGTAGTGGGATGGCCAAATACTAACGTCCCGCCTTGTAGTTCCATTCTGGCTTGGCCTGTGTTTTCATTGGCCAGGTAGATGTTATCGGTTATGGTCAAGGTGCCCCCTTGCTGAATGAACTCGCCTTGGCCGGCGTGGCCGACGTAGAGGTCCGTGGTGGAAAAGCTGCCGCCCTGCAGCAGGTAGGAGCCGGTGCTGCCGGCCTCTCGCCCCACACCCAGATGGTCGGTGATGGTAACCGTGCCACCGGTTTGGGAAAAGTTGCCGGTGCCGCCGTCCCCCACGAAAAGATCCGCCCCGGTGTTAAGGACCCCGTCGCCGCTGAGATTATAGGTCCCCTGGCTGTCGGCCGACATGCCCAAGGTCAAGGTGCCGGCCACCAGGTGTCCACCGCCGGACTGGTTGAAGGCCCCGGCGCTGCCGCCATCGTTGCCCACAATGGTATTGTTAGTGACTAACATACCGGTGTCTGACAGGTTGTAGGCGCCCTGGCCGCCGTTGGCATGTCCAACCAGAAGTTCGTTGGTTATTATGTGCCAGCCGCCCGAGTGGGTGAACTCACCTTCCCCGCTATGTCCTACGAAGGTATAGTTGGTGAGTAAGCTGCCGCCCTGGAGGTTGTAAGCCCCCTGGCTGCCGGCGTTCGTCCCCAGCCCCAGGTCATTGGTGACCGTGACTGTGGTGGGAGTGGCGGTGTTCTCCGATTGCGAAAAGGCGCCGGCGCCGAATTCGCCCACCACCAAATTGTTGGCGGTGAGGTCGCCGGCGGTTATTTCATAAGCACCCTGGCTACCGGCTTGAGCCCCCAGGTAGAGGTAATCCCCGATGTTGACGGTGCCGTTGCTTTGGTTCATCAGACCCCGACCGGTAGTGGCACCCAGATACAGGGTATTCGCCCGCAGGTCGCCCGCCGGCGCCGCCACTCCCAACTCCAGAGTCATGTTACCGGCGCCCAGGGCATTGACGCTGATGACGTTCAGAGTGGTGCCGGCGGGGTGGATATTACGGAAAGAGGCGACGCGATCGTTGGCGTCGTTGGGTTCGAGATAGGCGGTGTCACCGGCCCCGGGGACGGCATTGGGATTCCAGTTGGCGGCCGTGCCCCAATCCTGCACCCCCGGGGCGCCGAGCCAGTAATAGTCCACCTGGGCCCAGGACGCCGGGGAGAATATCCCCACCACGAACCACACAGCCAGCAGGCCCGCTTGGCGCTATAGCCAACACGTTGTTTGTGAGCTCTTCATGGCTCCCTCCCTTTAGCCAGTGACGGTGGTGGGTAAGTCAAAGGTGGCTGCAGGTGCCTCTTATGAATATCCGCAATCCGTCAGTTGTTGGGTAATGCTGAGATTGGCACACTTCCTGGGGAAATTCAATCTATTTCTGATTCCAGCAGCGAGTTCTCAGAAGATTATCATAAATTAACGGCGGCCTAAGATGGTTAGGCAAGAGACCAATATGATTCGTGGGCATTGTGGGTTAAAATAATAATTATGGAACGGGAAGGCGGCCGTTTAGAGGACAAATTCCTGGGTTGTCTGCTGGGCAGCGCTCTGGGGGACGCCATCGGCGAAATGGCCTTTCGGGTGCCGGAAGAGGAGAGGCTCAGAGACTTTCTGCAGGAACAAATATTGCTGCGCTACACCGACGACACGGCCATGGCCATCGGGCTGGCGGAATCGCTGTTGGCCAAGGCAGGAGTGGATCAGGAGCACTTGGGGCGCACTTTTCACCGCCATTATCTGGCGGAGCCGTGGCGGGGGTATGCGTCGGGGCCGCCCTCCGTTTTTTATCTGGTGGAAAATTACGGAATGTCCTACGCGGAGGCTGCCAGGAGCCTGTTTGGGGGCCAGGGGTCGTTGGGCAACGGGGCGGCCATGCGGGTGGCACCCCTGGGCTTGTTTCTGGGGATGGCTCCGAACCTGTACGACCAGGCGGCGCAGTCGGCGGCCGTGACTCACGCCCATCCTTTGGCTCAGGACGGGGCGGCGGTGCAAGCCCTGGCTGTGGCCTTGGCCGTAGACTTGTCCCCGGCGGCTCCCCTGAACCGGGAGTCTTTCTTGGAAAGACTCCTGAGTTTCAGCAGGACGGCAGATCTCCAGAAGAAATTGCAGTTGGTGGGCGCCCTGCTGGCCGAAGGGGTCTCAGACGAGAGGGCGGCGGAGGCTCTGGGCCGGTCGGTGAAGATGCAGGAATCCCTGCCCTTTGCCCTGTTCAGTTTTTTAGCCCATCCCAACTCCTATGTTGACTGCCTGTTTGCAGCAATACTCCAGGGCGGAGATCGGGATACCCTGGGAGCCATGGCCGGGGCCGTCTCCGGGGCTTATCTGGGGGTGTCGGCCATCCCTGTCGCTTGGCAGGAGAAGTTGGAGAACCGGGAGTTGTTGGCAGGGTTGGCGCAAGCCTTGGCCGCCAGCCGGGCGGCGGTGAAAGGTGGGCTGAGCTAATTTCCCCTGAAGCAATGAATAGCAAAATACGGGTGGCTTTTATTTGTTTGGGGAATTCCTGTCGCAGCATCATGGCCGAAGCTTTGGCGCGGCATTTTTGGGGTGAGAGAGCATCAGCTGTCTCGGCGGGCCTAAATCCCTTGGGCTATGTGGCCGCCGAGACCCTAGAGGTCTTGGCCGAAATGGGGGTGCCCACGGCCGGACTGTACTCCAAGGGTTTGGCGGAGTTGGACCTAAAAGATCTTCATATCATGGTTAACCTGACAGATTATTCCTTGCCGAGGATGTTGCCGCCTGCTTTACGGGTCATTCAGCGACCGGTGCGGGATCCTTACGGGTTCGGCCTGGAGTCTTACCGTCGGAGCAGGGATGACATCTTGAGGTTGATTAGGCAGGAAGGCGAGCAATGGCTGGCTCAGTCCTTGGGTATGCGGGTGAAAAAGCCGTAAAAATAGCCGCATCCCGAGGTGACGGTAACCAACAGGGCCAGCCATAAGAGGCCCATGCCGATCTTCTGGAAGTCCAGCGTAAAGAAGGGGTAGTGGAGGATCACCCCGGTCAAGGCCGCGATCTGAAGGAAAGTCTTGGTTTTCCCCCAGCGGTCGGGGGCCAGGATGATGCCCTCAGAGGAGGCCAAGGCCCTGAGGCCGGTGACTGCCAATTCCCGGCCGATAATGACAAAGGCCATCCAGGCCGGCACCCGGCCCAGGGGGATGAGCATGATGAGGGCGGCCGACACCAGGAGCTTGTCGGCCAATGGGTCCATGAATTTGCCGAAGCGGCTGACCAGGCGCTGGCGCCGGGCGATGAAGCCGTCCAGGACGTCTGTAGCCCCGGCCAGAGCAAAGAAAAGAGCCGCCAGAACGCTGGAAAGTTTGCTTGGGAAGGCCAGCAGCACCATGACCAACGGAATCGCCAGGACACGTAAGCCGGTCAGCAGGTTGGGCAGATTACGATAGGAGTTATGGGCCTGGTTCATATATAGGTTTTGGGTTCCGGCTTTTCCTCCTCACCCTGGCCCTCTCCCGCAGGTTGTAGCCCTGTGGCCACGAGGGGGAGAGGGGATTGGTGATGTAGGTAGCACTTTGTCTTAGTGGCAGAGGATAAACAACTATCTGTCTGAGCGCCATAAAATAGCTTATATCGCTGAGATTTAAAATAGCAACCGGTATTTTTTACCCATGTTTTGCCCACCAAAAAGCTTGGTTATTCGGGGACAACAAACAAATTTTTTCTTTGCGGGATCTAAATTCACTGTGGCGGGATCATCCCACCCTTGGAACCAAAGATTCAATAACAATAAGTCCTTTCCCAGAACCCAAAACCCCAAACCCAGCTCCATACGACAGGGATTGTGCCATACTGGTTGGATTATATCCCTTTGGGAGGTACGGAACATGAATATTAAGGTGAGGGGCGGTTTTTTTGCCAGTCGGCCAAAAATTTGGCCAAACCGATATCCGTCAGGGGGTGGTTGATGAGCCGCATGAGCACCGCGTAGGGGATGGTGGCGACATCCGCCCCGGCCATGGCCGCCTCCAGGACGTGGAGGGGATGTCTGATGGAGGCCACGATGACTTCGGTGTCAAAGCCATAGTTGTCGTAGATAGTCAATATTTGCTCCACCAACTCCATACCCCGTTGGTTGATGTCGTCCAACCGGCCGATGAAGGGGCTGACATAGGCGGCCCCGGCCTTGGCGGCCAAAAGGGCCTGGACGGGCTGGAAGATCAGGGTAACGTTGACCTTGATGCCTTCGGCAGCCAAGAGGCGGGTGGCCTTAAGACCGGCGGCGGTCATAGGGATCTTGATGACCACATGGCGGTGGATGGCGGCCAGGTTACGGGCCTCCTGCGCCATGGCCTCCGCTTCGGTGGCGATGACCTCGGCGCTTACCGGCCCCTGCACCAACTCGCAGATTTCGCAGATCAGACGGCGAAACCCCTCTGGGTCACAGACCCCCACCTTAGAGCACAAAGAAGGATTGGTAGTCACCCCGTCCACCAGACCCAGGCTGTGGGCCTCCCGGATTTCCGCCAGATTAGCCGTATCGATGAAAAATTTCATAAGGGCTCCTATGCATGAGGTTTAAAGTTTAAAGCCAAAGTCTTGGGTTACCGGTTTCAGGTCTTAGCTTAACATTCTCAAGTTATAGTAAGGCCCGCCCTATTTCTGGAGATATTTGTCAGCGTTCTGCATGAAGCCTTTCAGGCAGCCTTCGGAGCAGAAGAAATAGTCTTTGCCGTTCCGGGTCGCTTTCAGGGCGTTTTTCCTGGGAATGAAGGTCCCGCAGACGGGGTCCTGAACCAGTTCCTCGGGTTCAGGGATATGGCCGCCGGGGGGTTTGCGACCCTCCAACCCGAGGCTGTGCTTAACTTTGACAAAGATACGGTACGCCAGATAACCCAGAGCCAAGCCTAATAATAGTCGCCAGAACATAATACGTTGGGGGTCAGTTTTGGTTTTGTGGTGTCAAACGCAGCGCGGCCTTTGGGTGATCGGGGCCATTAAGCGGGATGCAGGCGGCGCGGGCAGCCGGCTTCAGTTCTGCCAGCAGTTGGGCGGCGTTTTTCCGCAGGCTTGGGTGCCAGGCCTCAGGGGCGACCTCCGCCAAAGGCACCAAGACAAAGGCGCGTTTGGCCATCTCCGGATGAGGCAGGGTTAGTGTCGAGGTAGTCATCTCTTCCTCCCCGTAAAGCAACAGGTCCAGATCAATGAGTCTCGGCCCCCAGCGCTCTCCCCGGGTGCGCCCCAATTCCCTTTCAATCTGAAGCAACAAGCGAACCAGTTCCTCAGGGCTTAACCTGGTCCGCACCTGAGCCACGGCATTGACGTAGTCGGGTTGGTTGGGCGGGCCCAGGGGGGGAGAGCGGTAAAAGGTGGAAACCTTCTGGACTTCCACTTCCTCCGCCTCGGCCAGGCGGGCCAGTGCCTTCTCCAATTGGCGCCGGGGATCGCCCAGGTTGGCCCCCAAGCCGATGAAGGCAATCACCGGATACCTTTCAGTAATAGCGGCAGGTCCTAGGGGCATTATTTGTCCGTGAGCCGCAAGCCGTAAGACGGGTCAGAGGATTAAGAGTGAGATTTGCCATAAGATTGGGGCCCAATAGTTGACCTTACCCTATTTTGGCCAGCCGGGCCAGGGCTTCTTCTAAGCGCTCTTTAGGGACGGTGAGGGCCAGCCGCACGAAGCCCTCACCGGGTTCGCCGAAACCCACCCCGGGTACGGTGACGATGCCGGCGTTTTCCAGGAGGTGGGTGGTGAACTGCATAGAAGTGAACCTTTGGGGCACCGGCAGCCAAACATAAAAGGTGGCTTGGGGAGGTTCGACCTCGTAGCCTTGCTTTTTAAGCCCGGACACCAGGATATCCCGGCGCTCCTGGTAGATGCGACAATACTGGGCGACGCAACTCTGGTCGGAGTCCAGGGCGGCGATACCAGCCAACTGGATGGCATCGAAGGCCCCGGAATCGATATTGCTTTTGATCTTCCCCAATGCCGCCAGCACCTCCCGGTTGCCAACCGCCATGCCCAGCCGCCAGCCGGTCATGCTGTAGGTCTTGGAGAGGGAGTGGAACTCCACTCCGATGTCCTTAGCGCCTGGGAGTTGGAGAAAACTGGGCGGTCGATAGCCGTCAAAGGCCAGTTCGGTGTAAGAGGCGTCGTGGACCGGTGTAATATGATATTCCCGGCAGAAATCAAGCATCTGCTGAAAAAATTCCAGGTCTGCCACTGTGGCAGTGGGGTTGTTGGGGTAGTTGAAAAAGAAGAGCTTGGCGTCCCGGGCTTCAATGGGCGGGATCTCCCGAAAGTTGGGGAAAAAGCCGTTTTCCTTAAGTAGCGGCACCATATAAGGGTTGCCGCCGGCAAAGATGGTGCCCATACGATACACCGGATAGGCCGGGGTGGGGACAAGATTGACATCTTCCCAGTTGTTCACCGCCAAGGGCAGGTGGGCCAAGCCTTCTTTACAGCCGATGAGGGTAAGGACTTCGGTATCCGGGTCCAACTCCACTTCGAAGCGTCTTTTATACCACCGGGCCACCGCCTCCCGGAAAAGGGTCAGCCCGGAGTAAAGGGGGTAGCGATGGGTTCGGGGATCGGCCACAGCCTCTTTCATCCTTTCCACGATGAAGGGCGGCGTAGGCAGATCCGGGTCCCCCACTCCGAGGTCGATGATATCCACCCCTGATGAGCGCACCTGTTCTTTCTTGTCATCAATGTCTTTGAAGAGATACGGGGGAATCAACTTGAGGCGTTCCGCGGGTTCAAAGAACTTCATGAGGCACTCCCCTATCACATGTCAGGAAAAACCGCCAAGCAGCCAGTAGGCCAAATCATCACCAAGTTGAGCAAGACAGGCCAGTGGCCATTCGGCTTATCAATCTATTGCTCCGCCACCACCCGGTTGCGCAACCGGCCGATACCTTCCAGGCGCACTTCGACCACATCACCGGGGCGCAGTGGACCGATGCCGCTTGGGGTGCCGGTGGCGATGACATCCCCCGGCAGCAGGGTCATGATTTGGGAAATAAACGCCACCAGGTCAAAGACGCCGAAGACCTGGTTTCTGGTATTGGAATTTTGGCGCATCTCGCCGTTTACTAAGCACTGGAGATCCAGGTTATCCGGATCGGCGATTTCGGTCTCAATCCAAGGGCCCAGAGGGGCGAACGTATCGAAGCCCTTGGCGCGGGTGAACTGGCCGTCTTTTTTTTGTAAGTCCCGGGCGGTGACGTCGTTGGTGGCGGTATAACCCAGGATATAGTGTTTGGCGTCGGCGGCGCGGACATTTTTCGCCGGCCGGCCGATGACCACGGCCAGTTCGGCTTCATAATCCACCCGGCGTGACATGCGGGGATAAACGATCTCCGCCTCCGGCCCGATCACCGCGCTGGCGGGCTTCAGAAAGATCAGAGGCTCATCCGGCACCGGCCGGCCGAATTCCAGGGCATGATCCCGGTAATTGAGCCCCAGAGCGACGATCTTGGTGGGTTCGCAGGGGGCCAGGAGCTTCACGGTGGACAGGGCCAGGGCCGGTTCATCTTTAATGATCTTCTCGAAAGGCAAGGCACGGAGGGGGAACACCATCTCTTCGGCAAGTATCCCATAGTTTGCCAAACCATCTTTGGAAAAGCGGACGATGCGCATGATTTAGCGGCAACGAGCGATAGGATTTCAGGTTAAATGATAGTTTTCGAGACGGAGTCTAAGACCACAGCCAGAAACTACTTCAGTCCCAGGACATCCTGCATGTCATAGAGTCCAGGGGGTTGGCTGACCACCCATTGGGCAGCCCGCACCGCCCCCTTGGCGAAATTGTCGCGGCTGTGGGCCCGATGGATGATCTCCAATCGCTCGCCGATGCCGCCGAAGATTACCGTGTGCTCCCCGACGATATCGCCGGCCCGTATGGTCTGGAGGCCGATTTCTTCTTTGCTGCGCTCGCCGATGAGGCCACGGCGGGCATAGACCCCGACTTTTTCCAGGTCGCGGCCCAAGCCCTGGGCGATGACCTGGGCCAGTTTGAGGGCGGTGCCGCTGGGGGCATCCTTTTTCAAGCGGTGATGGGCTTCGACAATTTCGATATCATAGCCTTCCGAGAGCACCTTGGCGATGTCTGTCACCACCTTGAACATCAGGTTGACCCCGACGCTCATGTTGGGGGCGAAGACCACCCGGGTTTTTGCCGCCAGTTTGGTAAGGTCGGCCACTTGGGTGGCAGACAGGCCCGTGGTACCGATGACCACGGCCTTGCCGGCGGCAGCGGCTTCCTTGAGGTGAGCCATGGTGGGTTCGGGGTGAGTGAACTCAATAAGGACCTCCCCCTGAGGCAGGACTTCGGCCAAGGAGCCGCTCACTTTAAGACCCATGAGGGGCAGGCCCACCACCTCGCCGACATCTTTACCCACCGTTGGATGATCCGGGCGCTCCAGGGCCCCGGCCAGTCTGATGCCCTCAGCCGCCGCCATCATATGGATGATGCGGCCCCCCATACGCCCGGCGGCGCCGGAGACGATTGCCTTGACCATAAAAACCCCCTTATGCCAGAGGCCGGTGATCAGTCATCAGTGGAAAGTAATCAGGTTGATCAGGCCCCTCAAATTAAGCCATACTTGTGTAAGACCTGGCGCAGTTTTTCTTCATTGGCGGCGGACAGGGGGCAGAGTGGCTGCCGCACCTCCCCGCTGATTTTCCCCATGATTTTGAGGGCGGTTTTGGCCGGGGTCGGGTTGGTTTCATAGAACATGGCTTCCATCAAGGGCCACATCTGATAGTGAAGTTTCCGCGCCGTGTTCAAATCCCCTTTGAAAAAGGCGTTGCACAGACCGGCCATGTCGCCCGGCACCACATTGGAGACGACGGAAATCACCCCTTTGCCGCCGATGGCCAAGAGAGGCAACACGGTGAAGTCATCGCCGGACAGCATGACGATGCGGTCGCCACAGAGGGCCACGATCTTGGCGCACTGCTTTAAATCTCCGGTGGCCTCCTTGATGCCCACGATGTTGGGGAACTCCATAAGGCGGGCCACCGTCTCAGGCAGCAGATTGACGCTGGTGCGGCTGGGGACGTTATAAACCACAATGGGGATGCGGGTCTTTTGGGCAATGGTCTTAAAATGCTGGTAAAGGCCCTCCTGCGTGGGTTTGTTGTAGTAAGGAGTGATCATCAGGGCGTAATCGGCCCCGGCCGCTTCGGCATGTTGGGTCAGTTCCAGGGCCTCGGCGGTGTTGTTGGATCCTGTGCCGGCCACCACCGGGACCCGTTTTTTCACTTGGTCAAGGCAGATTTCCACCACCCTTTTGTGCTCCGCATGGGAGAGGGTGGCGGATTCGCCGGTGGTGCCGCAGGGCACGATGCCATGAATGCCTCCCTGAACCTGGAACTCGATGAGCTGCCGGTAGGCTTCCTCATCAAGTTGGCCATTCCGAAAGGGAGTAACAATGGCCGTGATTGCTCCTTGTAACATGGGACTCCCTCCTTACTAAGAAAATGGTGAGCCGTGAATTGTTGAAGGACCTTTGCTTGGTCATCGGGTTTCTCTTAGGGTCGCATCTGCTGTATCAGAAGCAAACACTATTTCAACTCATCCAGCCATAATTCGCCCTCATAAACCACCAGGGCTTCGCCTTCCAAGTAAACATCGCGCAGAGCGTCGCCGTGACCTTGAAAGGACACGGTAAGGATTTCGCCTCCTCGGGTATGAACCAGCACTGGGGAGGAGGCTTTCCCCAGCGAAGCGGCGATGAGCGCCGAAGCCACCGCGCCGGTGCCGCAGGCCAAGGTTTCATCTTCCACCCCGCGCTCATAAGTGCGAATTTCCAGGGCATGGTCGCTTATGGCCCGGATGAAATTGACATTGGTGCCGGCTGGTTGGAACAAGGGGTGAAACCGCACTTCGCGCCCCCAGCGAACCACCGGCACGTTTTCCAGTTGCTCCACCGGCACTGCGACATGCGGCACCCCCACCTTCAGGAAATGCCCATGTAGTGTCTGATCACTTAGAGGAATCTCCAGATGAAGGTTTATCTGGCCTACACCGGTCATGGAGACCCTCACCTGGCGGTCTTGAACTTCGGCCTTGATAAGGCCCGCCAGGGTTTCCAGGGTCAGCGAGGCGCCCGTCAGGTGGTGCAGTACTGCGAAGCGGGCGGCACAGCGCGCCCCGTTGCCGCACATTTCGGGTTCTGAGCCGTCGGCATTATAGAAGCGCCAGCGGATGTCAGCCTGGTCGGAGTCTTCCAACAAAATCAGACCATCCGCGCCTACCCCCACCTTGGCTGCGCATACCCGTCGAGCAAACCGAGGCTGTTCGGCCTCCGGGATGCAGCGTCGGCGATGGTCGATCAGGACAAAATCGTTTCCGCCACCGTGCATCTTATAAAAGGGCAGACGACGTTTTTCGATGGTATTGGCCATCAGGGTGAATTCCGCAAAAAGTCAGGTATCGACTCCCCCCGGATTAAGTGGCGGTAAGTCTCGCGCTTTCTGATAACATAAAAATCATTGTCTTTCACTAGAATTTCTGCCACCCGGGGTCGGGCATTATAATTGGAGCTCATAGAAAAGCCGTAGGCCCCGGAGCTCATCACCGCCACTAGGTCTTGGGGTTGAAACGCCGGCATTTTGCGGTTTTTAGCCAGGAAATCGCCGGATTCACATATCGGTCCCACCAGAGAGGCCGTAATGGTGGGACAGTCTTTTTTGACCACCGGCCAGATGCCGTGATAAGAACCGTAAAGACTGGGGCGGGCCAGATCGTTCATGCCGGCGTCCACTATGATGAAGTGCTTATCCTCAGTGTCTTTGGTATAGAGTACCCGGGTCACCAGGATGCCGGCATTTCCGGCCAACACCCGGCCGGGCTCCAGGATCAGGGTGATCTTCAGGCCTTCCAGTGCCTTGCGGAGAGCCGCCCCGTATTCCTGGGGATGAGGCGGTCTTTCCTGATCATAGGTGATGCCCAGCCCACCTCCCAGGTCCAGGTAACGGATGTGGATGCCTTCCCGTTCCAGTTGGCGGATGAGGTCCTTGAGGCGCGCCACAGCCTCCAGAAATGGTGCCAACTCGGTAATTTGGGAACCGATATGACAGGCCACGCCCACAACTTCCAGATGGGGCAGGGTGACGGCGCGGCGATAATCCTGGAGGGCCTGGTCGATATTGATGCCGAACTTGTTTTTCTTCAGGCCGGTGGAAATATAAGGGTGGGTCTTGGGGTCGATGTTCGGGTTGATGCGCAAGGCAATGGGGGCCTTGGTTTTCAGCCGTCCGGCGATCCGGGAGATGGCCGCCAGCTCCTGGGAGGACTCGATATTGAACATGAGGATGCCGGTCTTAAGGGCGAAGCGGATTTCGGCCGGTTTTTTACCCACGCCAGAGTACACCACTTTTTTTGGTTCTACGCCGGCCTTGAGGGCCCGGTATAATTCGCCGCCGGAGACGATATCCGCCCCGCCGCCCAACTGGGCAAAGAGGCGGAGGATGGCCAAATTGCCGTTGGCTTTGACGGCGAAACAGACGAGGTGTGAGAAGCCCTCAAAAGCCGCGGTAAACGTGCGGAAATGACGGCTCAGGGTGGCATGGCTGTACAGGTAAAAAGGCGTGCCCACTTGGGCGGCAATACGAGCTAGAGGGACGTTTTCGCAGTAAAGTTCGCGATTTATGTAATAGAAATGATGCATTTTACCTGATCCCTACTTTTTCTTTGAACTGCCGCTTTCAAGAAAAATATAAACTGGGTATATTTCATTAACAAAGCGATAAGACCCTCTCTTTGATGTTGTTTCTATTACTCCTAATTCTCTCATTCTTCGCAAGAAATTATGAAATACCCTCTTTTCATTTTCTGTAAGCCGAACCTCCATATCTTTCTTTTTAAAGTTTTGTGGTATATGATCCTCTCCCAATTTTCTTAGTATGGAAATGTAACGATCGCTCCTGATAGCCCGATAAACTTTGGGGTCGAGATATTTCTCTCCCACATTCTCAGCCGCATTAAATACTCCGGCCATAGCGTCATAAACATCAATAATGCCGTCGGTGTCGATCCAAAAAACTGCATCTCCAATTTCATGCATCAGCAAAGGCAGACCACTTGAGTATCTCACCATTATATCTTTTCCCTCAGGACTTACTTCTATATCTACACTTTCAAATGCTTTAATAATAAATTGTTCTACTTCTTCATCAGAAAGTCTATCGATTTCCACAGGCCTGAAGATACGCATAAGCGAAGGTTGCAGCTCGGAAAGAACGTCCCTTTTTTCTGGTATTCCTATTAACATAATAAAAACAGGAAAATTATCGTAGTGTGTAGCCACTTCGTCCACAAAACTCTTATACCAGTCGGCAAATTCGCTCTTGCCTGCTAAACTATTAATGTCATCCAGAGCGATAAACAAGCCTTTTTTTTCTTTTTTTATTTCCATTAATAAATTATTAAGGACTTCTGGAAATTTTCGTACTAACTCTTTTAAGTCTTCAGAGGGGGGAGCAAAGGTAAGGCTAACGCCAAACAACCCTAGTTGTTTAATATATTTTCCAAAAAATGACTTAATATTGTTGAACCAGGTCTGACCTTTAGTTTCTTTTAAGAATTTTTCAAAGATATGTCTAACCATCTCTTCTAGGTTGAAAACCCTTCCCAAGAAGACATGAATCCCGACCATATTCATTTCTGAGCTTACATAATAACGCAAGAAGGAGGCCAAGGAGCTCTTGCCAATGCCTCGGCTTCCTATTAAAAAAATATTTTCTTGTTTTCCTTGTATAGTATTATTGATATAGTTCATAATATCTTCAATTTTATTTTCTCTTCCTACAAAAAGTTCAACAGGGACAGGACTACCTGGACAGAACGGGCTTCGTTCCTTCATATTCATAGCCAACCTCAATCTTTACTAAAAAGTTACTTCAATCTCCTCCGAGGGGGGGCTTTCATTGGGGCGTTTGGCGTTGTCCACCGCGGTGACATAATAATGGTAACTTTGTCCTTTGGCAACTTGGGAATCTACAAAGTAAGGATTCTTTAAAAGTTCCGGGGTTAGCAGAGCAAATTGGGGAGCGCCCGTGGGTCGTCGATAGACCAAGTAACCAGCCAGGTCGGGGGCCGGGTTGGGTTCCCAGCGCAGTTCCACGCCTTTGACGGTGGGCACGGCCACCAGGTTAAGAGGCGGAGGCGGCGGGGTGAGGTCCACCGGGGCGACAGTGCAGGGGGGGGAATCAAGGCTTGCCAGCAGGTCCGGCCCCAGGCGCCGCACGGCCCGCACCCGATAGGTATAGGGGACGTCATTGGTCAGCGCCAGATCCTCATAGGGGGGGTTCCTTATGGGCTCAGGGGTGAGGAGGCGCCAATCTTCCTGTGGACTGCGGCGGTACAGGTGGTAACCGGCGATGTCTCGGGCCGGTTGGCCATTTTGGAGGAGGGAAACGATGGGCCAGGACAAATAAGCCGCTTTGTCGCCGGCTTGGCCGTCGAGGGCCCCAGGGGCTTGGGGCAGAGAAGCCCAGGCATGGCTTTGGACTGGCGACCAAGCACCCGGATAGGCAGGATCGTAGTACGCCGCCACCCGATAAAAATAGCGGTGCGTTGGCAAGAGATTGCTGTCGCGGTAACTTACCTTTTCCCCCTCGACTTTCCCTTGCCGGGGATAGGCCAGATCGATGTCGGCCAACAGATGAAATTCCGGGAGGCAACCTTTTTGAGCAACCACACCCGGGACTTCGGCTCGATATAGAAGGCAACCGCTAATCTGAGAAAGGGGCTGGCCTAAAAGGTTTTCTTGCGGCAAGAGCCAGCTCACCATCAGGGCGGGGCCTTCCTGGGCGACCTGAAATTGGCGCACCGCCGCCGGCAGCACCGCGTCCGGCGAGACAGGAGCCATCTTCTTACCGCAGGAGATAAGAAACAGCGCCAGAGTTAAGAGTTTGACCAGCTTCACTCAAAGCTCGCTTTCTCCACCGGCGGTTCCATCTCCGGGGGGAATTCCTGAAAAGGAAAGGGACGAAGATTATCGTTCAAGGTCATGTAGCGCATCACCCGGTAAGTATAGGCAGACAGGCGGTTGGCGAACTTTCTCGCCGGTTCGCTGTATTGTTTGGCAATCAACAGATAGATGAATTGGAAGAGGGTGATAAGTTGGATGATCATTTTGGCCACATCCAGGATGATGGCAAATAGGATGGTGTAAAGCAAGCGAACGACGATG
The DNA here is from genome assembly GCA_020722205.1 of Desulfobacca acetoxidans. Taxonomy (GTDB): domain Bacteria; phylum Desulfobacterota; class Desulfobaccia; order Desulfobaccales; family 0-14-0-80-60-11; genus DYLF01. Next base: position 70,678 of record DYLF01000001.1, on the reverse strand, counting down.
CGTTTGCGGGGAAGTGGTGTGTCGGGGGAGTTGCCCATCATCATCTCCTTAATCTTCTTCGGTCAGAATCAGTTCTTGTTCCACCAGGCGCAAGGCTTCCGCCACCCTGGTGGGGGCAGTGCCCCCGGGAGAAGTACGTCGGGCCACGACGTTTTCAGGTCGGAGCCAATCGTACAGATCCGGTCCGGCCTGAGGGGCGAAGCGTTGGATTTCCGGGAGGGATAGCTCCCACAGTTCCTTGCCCTGGAACTCGGCGTAGCGCACGGTACGCCCCACCTGTTCATGGGCGGTGCGAAAGGGAACAGACTTTCGCACCAGGTAATCGGCCATGTCGGTGGCGGAGAGGTAGCCTCCGTGCACGGCGGCAGTGAGGCGCGCCGGTCGGATGGTCAGCGCCCCGAGCAAGCCGGCCATTAGCTTGACGGAGGCCCGCACGGTATCGACGGTGTCGAAAAGAGGTTCTTTATCTTCCTGCAGGTCTCGATTATAGGCTAAGGGCAGGCCCTTGACAGTCATCAGCAGGCTCATGAGATGGCCGGTGACCCGGCCGCACTTGCCCCGGATAAGCTCAGGGACGTCAGGGTTTTTCTTCTGTGGCATGATAGAAGAGCCGGTGGCGTAAGCGTCAGGGAGTTCCACAAATGCAAACTCCGAAGTGGACCAGAGGATCAGTTCTTCGGAAAGGCGGCTCAGGTGCACCATGATCAGGGCGGCGTGGGCTAAGAATTCCAGGATGAAGTCGCGGTCGCTGACGGCGTCCAGACTGTTCCGGAAAACGGTGGGGAAGCCCAGCTGCGCCGCAGTGAATTCGGGGTCGATGGGGAAAGTGGTGCCGGCCAGGGCGGCGGCCCCGAGGGGAGACACCATGAGCCGGGGCAGGCTGTCGGCCAGTCGGGCTTGGTCCCGACGCCACATTTCATCGTAAGCCAACAGGTGGTGTGCCAGGAGCACCGGCTGAGCCCGCTGCAGGTGTGTGTAGCCGGGCATGATGACGTTCAGGTGTCGGCGGGCCAATCTGGCTCCGGCCCGGCGCAACTCGGTCAGATCCTGGATCAGGCCCTCCACTTCTGCCACCAGAAACAGACGGACGTCCAGGGCCACCTGGTCGTTGCGGCTGCGGGCGGTGTGCAGCTTGCGGCCGGTGTCGCCGATCTTTTCAATGAGGCGGGCCTCGATGGCCATGTGGATGTCTTCCAGGGACGAGTCAAAGATGAACTCGTCCGCTTCGATTTCCTGCCGGATTTCTTCCAGACCCTGGACGATGGCGGCGGCCTCCTCAGGGTTGAGAATGCCCTGCTTGGCCAACATGCGGGCATGAGCTTGAGAGCCGGCGATGTCCTGGCGATACAGGCGCCGGTCGAAATCAAGAGAACTGGTGAAGTCCTCCACCAGCTTGTCGGTGGGGGCGGCGAAGCGGCCGAGCCAGAGTTTGTCAGGCATTTTGGTGTTCCAGGTATGTGGTTTCAGGTTATTATAATTGACTGGCTTGGAAAGTTCAAAGTTCAAGGTATAAGGTTCAAAGACAAAAATGGTGGGGCAGTGACCCCTAAGCTTCTCATGGACTTGGCGGGCACAGAGGCCCGCCGCAGCGTCTTTGAGATGATCTTTGGGTGGGGCGAAGGCCCATGAAGTACTGTTCAGACCTTGACGTTGATAGTCTGGTAATATTGGTCCACCAACAGGGTGGTCAAGTGGCTCGCGCCCTCCCGACGGGTGGAGATGATCTCAATGGAGTGGGGTACACCTCGTTCATCGGCAAAGGAGAGGCGCTCCCCGGTCTTAAAGCCGCCCCGGCGGAACCAGATTTCCGGCGGCAGGAGCCACGTCTTGCCATAGCGGGCTACAAACTTGAAGAAGGCCAAGGCATCAAAAGGGAACAGCAGATAGAGCACGAGGTCCTCATCGGATATTGGTCGGTCCAGTTGGGCCTGTAAGCGTTGGCGTTCCTGGTTCAGATGGGCGTCCGCCGGCTTTATTAGGCCCCCTTCGTCATAGAGGATGCGATGCCATTTTTTGCCGTCGGTTCGCTGGTATTCCAACACTTTTTCGAAGATCCAGTTTTCCGGCTCGTAAAAGGGTAAAGGCCCGTAGCGGCCCAACAGGAGGTTTTTCAGATCTAGGGACGGCCTCTCATAACGCCCATAGAGAATATTATTTACGGCGGTGGTCCAGATGATTTGGGAGCCTGGGGTCACCGACCACCAGTTGCCCAATTCCACCAAAACCTTGGCCATTTCTTGTAATATTTCCGGCATCCGTTCCAGGAAGCCGCCCTGATCCGCCTGTTCAAAGGCGCTGCCCACGGCCCCGCCGGTCAGTTTGTACTGGGCCACGGTGGGATCATGGCCCCGGAACGGACTTTCGAAAGGCTCGTAGATTTTTAACTCCTGACGCAGGAGGTTGGAACTCTGGATCAATGCGTCCATGTCCAGCCCCACCGCTTGCCGGCCATAATCTTCCAGGGTTTGGATGAGGGTCAGGGCTGGGGCCTGACCATAGACTGCGCCATAGCCATGATCGGCCACATCGCAGATTTTCACCCCGGTCAGCACCGCCGCAGTCATGCGACCGATATCGTTGCCGTCAGTGTTGCAGCCGTGATAATGGAGGATGACGTCGGGACAGGCGCTGCGGATGGCCTTGACCAGGCGACTCAGGCGTTTGGGGGTGCCCAAGCCGGCATAATTCTTGATGGAGATGATGACCTCGGGGCCGGTGACGGCCAGGATTTCCTTGACCTTACGCACATAATAAGCGTCGGTATGCTCCTCTCCGGTGGCAAAGCAGATACTGGGCATCAATAACTTGCCGGCCTTCTGCACCTCCTCAAAGACCGGGATCATGTTGGGGATGTGATTGAGAAAGTCATAAACCCGCCAGACATCGACGTATTTGGCGAACTGGCGCACCGTCAGGCGGATGACGTTTTCCGGGTAGTGGCGGTAGCCGAAGAGACTGGCTCCCCGGCAGACGGTTTGGAGCAAGGTTTTGGGCATGGCTTTCCGGGCGATGCGTAGTCTGTCAAAAGGATTAACCTGTTTGCGCAGTAGATCGACATGAACTGTAGCCCCTCCACTGACCTCCACGGAAAAGAAGCCCACGGCTTCCCGGTAAGGAGCAACCCGCACCGTCGTCAAGGGCATCAGACGGCTCTTGAAGTCCGACTGGGAGACATCGCGCTCATTGTTGCACAGATAATAGCCGGAGGCTTCGCGTAGCTTGGCCAGGATTTCCGACGGGGTCATGTCCCTGGTGATTCGTTCGGTCATGCAGCTGGCCTCCTCTCTCCGCCCTCAGGCATAAGGGTTGCGGCCATGGGCATTGATTTCGGCAATGAGCCGCGCAATTTTGTCCACCTCCCGTTCCTCTTCGCGATAGTCCAAGAGTTGCGGGTGCGTATCAATGTAGGAGGTGTCAAAGTTCATCTGCTTAAAGTCGGGATCGTTGACTATCTGCTGGAAGTAAGGGATCGTGGTCTTCACCCCGATAATCAGGAATCCCTTGAGTGCCCGGCCCAGACGTTGGACGGTTTCCTCCCAGGTGAAGCCGTAAACCGTCAACTTCACCAGCAGGGAATCATAGTGTCGGGAAACCTCATACCCTTGGTAGATGGCCCCGTCCAGCCTGACCCCGGGTCCGCCGGAAGAGCGATAAACCTGCACCACGCCCGGACTCCCCAAGAAGTTGTTCTTGGGGTCCTCGGCATTGATGCGCACCTGGATGGCATACCCCCTTTCCACGACCTGGTTTTGGGAGAAACTGATGGGTTTTCCCTGGGCAATGCACAATTGCTCCCGCACGAGATCGAGGCCGGTGACTACTTCCGTCACCGTGTGCTCAACCTGGATGCGGGTGTTTACTTCCAGGAAGTAGAACTCCCCCTCCGGCCCCACCAGAAATTCCACCGTCCCGGCGTTGAGATATCCGGCTTCTCTTGCCAGGCGCACTGCGGTCTGACAGATCGCCGAGTTTACTTCCGGCTCCAGCCCGGCGGGAGCAATCTCCAGCAGCTTCTGATGGCGGCGCTGAATGGAGCAGTTCCGCGTCCCTAAATGTACCACGTTGCCGTGGGTGTCGGCCAGGATCTGCACCTCCACGTGGCGTGGGCAGGAAATACACTTTTCAAGATAAATTTCATCATTGCCGAAAGAAAGCATCGCCTCGGCGCGGGATTGTTTGAGTCCGGCCAGCAGTCCTTTTTCGTCAAAGACCTGCCGGATGCCGCGTCCCCCTCCGCCCGATACGGCCTTGATCATCAGTGGATAGCCATAGCGGGCGGCGAAGCTGAGGGCTTGCTGTTCCCCTTCCATGTCGGCAGGCAACCGAGGCGTGGCCGGAATCACCGGCAGGCCTGTCTCCAGAGCCATCTGGCGGGCAACGACTTTGCTCCCCAGATTGCGGATCACCTCCGGGGGGGGGCCGATAAACACCAAGCCGGCATTGGCGCACGCCTCCGGAAAATCTGGATTTTCCGAGAGAAAACCATAGCCTGGATGAATGGCCTGGGCGCCGGTTTCCTGAGCCGCCTCTATAATCCTGGCAATATTCAAATAATCCCGGCATGGGCCCGGACCGAGACACACAGCTTCATCAGCCCGCATGATGTGGTAGGCGTCCTTGTCAGTCTCTTCATAGACCGAGACCACCTTAAGCCCCAACTCCTGGGCCGATCGCATGATGCGGACGGCGATTTCGCCCCGGTTGGCCACCAGAATCTTGTTGAATTTTTGTGGTGAGCTCACCATTCCTCCCCCCGAAGTTGTTGGGAAGACGCCGCCCAAGTTCGTTGGTTATGGATGTCACAAATAATATATCATTATAACAAGATATGAGCAATTTATCCATTAGCTCCACCCTTAACTGGGAGAAACGGTAGCAAAAGGAACTATTCTGCCGGAAAGGGCAGGAGTTTCATAATCTTGATACCAAAAGCTTCCAGGTGATTTTACTAAGGCCTGGAACAAGCAGAGGCAAACAACCTCCCCCGGGGAGAAATAGCTTGACAGCCATGAAATAAAATGCGATATAGAAGCCATCATACAGGCCCCGTCAGGGTTAAAAGGGAAGACGGTGTGAATCCGTCGCGGTCCCGCCGCTGTCATTGGGAACGACCCCGGCCTTAAAGCCACTGGAGGGAGGCATCCTTCTGGGAAGGCGCCGGCAGTAGGACGAACCAAGAGCCAGAAGACCTGCCTGGATGAAAAAACTGCTGCGGGTTGCGCGGTTCAACCCGGTGCGGGTGTGAGGACCAAGAAAACTGGGTGCCGTCCTCAACTCCTTTCAAGGGTTGAGGATTTTTTTATTTTGAATCTATCAACATTGCTTCTTTCCAGGGCCAGTGTGCCCTTCATCCTATCCATGGCGCCCTGACGACCCTGGTTCTTGCAGTTTGGCGGATACTGTGGCCAGGCTCCTTCAGAACCAGGGTCGGCAGGATTTTTCTGCGGATTTAGCTTGCAAGTTCCTCCTTGCAATGCAGTTTCCCGCCTGCGGGCCCTGCCAATGGCTCCCCCGAGTCTCCTCCCTCCCCAAAAACAGGCCTTTAGGGGGAAGAAAATGATAACCATGATAACCAGGAGAAAGCCGATGAGGTTGAAGAAATATGAAATTTCGGTTAAAGTTTATTTTAATATTCTTCCTACGACCTTAACAATTATCTGTTTATCGACAATGAGTCTCTTGGTGAATGAGACGTTTTACAGCCTTTTGGGCGAGTCCATCTATGCGGGGGAGCCGGCCTTTTTCATCCGACTTACGGGCTGCAATCTTCGGTGCAAATACTGTGATACCCCCTATGCCTTTGAAGAGGGAGAGAAGATGTCGGTGGCGGAGTTGGTAAAGGCGGCTCGGGCCAGCCGGGCCACCCAGGTGCTGGTGACTGGTGGCGAACCCCTGTTGCAACCGGCCACCGTTCGCCTTCTGGACCGGCTGCTGGCGGCCGGTTTCACGGTGATGGTGGAGACCAACGGTTCTTTGCCCATTCATCAAGTCAGTGACGAAGTTTACCGGATTGTTGATATCAAATGTCCGAGCAGTGAGATGAGCCGGCACAATTACTGGGCCAACCTGGAAGTCTTGACCGTCCGGGATCAGGTGAAGTTTGTCATCAGCGATCAGGATGATTTCATTTGGGCCTTGGCGGTCATCAAGGGATACCACTTGTTGGCGCGCGCCCCGGTGCTCATCTCCCCGGTGTTTGGCAAGGTGGAGCCTAAAGATGCGGCCACTTGGATACTGAACAGCCGTCTGCCCCTCAGGTTAAACCTGCAACTGCACAAATACATTTGGGGGCCGGAAGCCAGGGGAGTATGAGCCGGAAGCCTTTGGCCGTGGTGTTGTTGAGCGGTGGGTTGGATAGTTGTGTCACTGCCGGCGTTGCCAGGCAGGATTATGGATTGGCGTTCTTGCATGCTGATTACGGTCAGCGCACCAGCCGCCGGGAACTGCAGGCTTTTCGAGCCCTGGCCGCGTATTTTAAGCCCGTTTATACCCTGGAGGTCAATCTCCACTTCCTGGCCGACCTGGGAGGTTCCAGTCTGACTGACCCCACCTGTCCCATCCCCATAGAAGCTGAGGAACCCACCGGGATTCCCACCACCTATGTGCCGTTCCGCAATTCCCTGCTACTGGCCACGGCCACGGCGTGGGCGGAAGTATTGGGGGCGGAGGCGGTCTTTGTCGGCGCCAATATCCTGGACAACCCCGGCTATCCCGACTGTCGCCCGGAATATTTTGCGGCTTTCCAGAAAGTTATCGAGCTGGGGACCCGACCGGAAACACACATTCGCATTCACACCCCTCTGATTCACCTGGACAAAGCCGGCATTATTCGGCTGGGGTTGAAACTCAAGGCCCCTCTGGAACTGACCTGGTCCTGCTACCAAAATGAGACGGCGGCTTGCGGCCGTTGTTCCTCCTGTCGCTTGCGGTTGCGGGGTTTCGCCGCCGCCGGCTTATCTGACCCTATTCCCTATGAAGAAGCGGCAAGGCCGGCTCAGAGTTCTTGACATTTCCACGCCATTTCACCATATTATTATTGATTTTCGGGGACCGTGATGAAATTCTTGGCAATTTGGGGGAGTCCACGCCGGGGCGGCAACTCTGAGGTGCTTCTGGACGCCTTTCTTCAGGGGGCGAGGCAAGAAGGCGCGGAAGTGGAAAAAATTGCTTTACAAAAGTTAAAGATTTCTCCCTGTCTGGAAATCTACCATTGTTTCAAGGACGGCACCTGTCCCATTCGCGACGACATGCGCCCCTTGTATGACAAGCTGTTGGCGGCCGAAGTAGTGGCCTTAGCTTCCCCCATCTTTTTTTATGGTCTCTCGGCCCAAGCCAAAGCCTTTATTGACCGGACCCAGGCCCTTTGGGCGCGGCGCTATCAACTCAGGCAGGATTTTCCAGGGGCCGGCCGTCAGGGCGTGCTTTTATGCACCGGGGCCACCTATGGCAAACTGCTGTTTGTCGGGGCCAGATTGACGGCGAAATATTTTTTCGACGCCATCAATGTGAGCTACGCGGCTGAAATCCTGGTGCGAGGGGTGGATGCCAAGGGGGACATCCTGAAAAAACCCGAGGTTCTGGAGGCCGCCACCACTCTGGGCCGCCGTCTGGCCCAAGGGGAAAGGCTGGAGCCCATCAAATTGTCGCCCCTGGCAGTCTAAGAGCGCTTTTGGTGCTGGTGAACCGAAAAGGAGGGGCCAGCACTGCCTTTTCTCAAATATTACGATTAATAGTCAGATGTTGGTTAATACTGTTTTTTGATCTCCGGTTATTGGTCACTGCCTGAAAGGAGGAGTTATGGGCTATCCCTTTACTGTCGGCATGAAGCATGAAAAACGGCTGAAAACCGGGCCCGAGCATTCTGCCCAAAAATTTTTTCCCCACCTGCCCAATGTGTTCGGGACGCCATTTTTAGTAGGCCTGTTTGAAGGGGTCAGTGCCGAATTGATGGCTCCTCATCTGCCGTCCACGGAACAGTCGGTGGGCATTGCCATGAATCTTCAACACACTGCGCCCACACCCTTGGGGATGGAAGTTCGGGCTGTGACGGAAATCACCCAGGTGGAGGGGCGCAAACTTACCTTCAAAGTGGAGGCCTTTGACGAAAAAGAAAAAATTGGTGAAGCGGTACATGAGCGGTTTATAATTAATGTTGAAAAGTTTAATAAACGGGTGGAAGGGAAGAAGGCCTGAGCTCCGGGGTTTTCGGCGATCTGGTGAGCTTGCAGCACTTTGAGGCGGGTTGGGGTTGGGAGGCTCAGGTGCGCCAGTACGTGCGCAAAAAATACCGCCAGGACCTGGAGGGTTTGCGGCACCTTGACCCGATCCCTTTAGCTCACCTCCTGGGGGGCGTCTTGCTGGACAGTCGTCCCTACTGCAGCATTCAATGGGTCTTACGGGTGGTGCCTTTTCGCCCTCTGGAGGTCTACTTTCTCTTCGACTACGATCCGGAATTCGGGGTGGACCTACGGGTGCTCTTTGCCCGCAAGAGTCTGAGCGTCCCTACGGAGGACGCGTATGTGTTTGCTTGGGATTACGTGGCCTTGCTGGCTCGCTATGGCCGCGGGGACTTCCCCCTGGTGGAAGCCGCTCCCGGTCCGGGTTGGTTGCCTTACGGGGAGTTTGCGCCCCCGGCGGCCTCGCCGCTCAAAAACGTGTCCCTAAAAGGGAGGGAAGAGCTGCTGCGGCGGCTGTCTTTCGAGGTGGTGGAAGTGGCTTTACGGCGGCTGGACAGTGGCTCAGGCTCCTCCCGAGCAGGAGGCTGGGAGATCATGTGGCCTGTTCTGGGCGATTTGGCCTTGCGCCTGCGCCAGGACTTCCAAGGCCTGGAAATCGCCTTTGACAGCCATGGCGCCCGGAAATATGGTCCGGAGTTTTTAATGAGTTTTACCTGGCTTTATCTCAACGCCCTTTTACGGGAGTGCCGACAGGTGGATGCTACTCTGCCCCGGCTGTCCCGGTACCTGTAAGATCATGCGGTGTCCTTATTGCCAGCGCGCTGAGGTGACGATCACCACCGCCTGACAGGGGGTGGAAGTGGGCTGCCCGGGTTGCGGCCACCGATTCCCCCCGGAGGAAATCCGGCGTTTGCTTGACCAGCGTCGTCAGAGGCGGCGTGAGAGGAGAAGTTTGTCTTCGAAGTCGCCTTGGGAACAGGAAACAGGTTCTACTGAATCATAAAACGACAAATTTTTTTCGAGAGGTGTAAAAATTGGCTCGCGTCACCATTGAAGACTGCCTGAAGAAGGTTCCCAACCGCTTTGCCCTGGTGCACATGGCTGCCAAACGGGTGCGTCAGTTTTATCGGGGTGCGCCTTGTCTGGTGAAAGCGGATAACAAGGAAATCGTTGTGGCCCTGAGAGAAATCGCCCAAGGGAAAATCGTTCTCAGCCATCCTCTTTCGGCCTTGCCGGAGAAATAGGCCACAGCGGTCTAAAGGGATCAGGGATTGGGCATTGGGGAGGGGGTTAATTTCCTCAAGCCTACCGCCCCCAGTCTATTGTCGATCGCTCCTTGCCAAGGATAGACCGTGCCTGCCAACCTGCCGCCGCAGTATTTTGAGGTGGAAAAGCGCTACCGGGAAGCCAGGACGGTGAGCGACAAGCTCAGGTACCTGGAGGAGATGATGGCCATTATGCCGAAGCACAAGGGCACGGACAAGCTCCGGGCCGATCTCCGGCGGCGTCTGGCGCAACTCCGGGAGATGGGGGCGACCCGTAAGGGGCCGGGGCGGCGGGCCCCGGTCTATCTGATTGAGCCGGAGGGGGTGGGGCAGGTAGCCCTCCTCGGCCCGCCCAACACAGGGAAATCCTCCCTCTTGGCGGCCCTCACCAAGGCCCAACCCCTGATCGCCCCCTATCCCTATACCACCCGCCTGCCCTTGGCCGGCATGATGCGCTATGAAAACGTCCAGGTCCAATTGGTGGACACGCCGCCGGTGGGTGAAGAATATTTAGAACCTTGGTTTCCTGACTTGCTACGCCGGGCCGATGCCTGGGCCGTGGTCTTGGCCCCGCCGGAAGACCCTGGGCTTGCCTGGCAGAGACTGTGTAAGAATCTGGCCCGCTATTACCTATGCCCTGAAGGTAACCCCCCTGAAACTCCAACCTCTAATCTCACCGTTCGCCCTACCCTACTCATCCTCAACCAGGCCGATCTCTTGCCGGAGCCAGAGGATTTGGCCCTTTACTTGGATGTTTTGCCGTCAAATTATCCCCGGCTGGCCGTCTCCGCCCTGCAAGGGCAAGGCTTGGCCCCCTTAAGGGCGGCGCTCTTCCAAATTCTGGGGATGGTGCGGGTTTACACCCGGGCGCCGGGAAAAGCGGCGAACTTCAAAGCACCCTTTGTAGTGCCGCGCCGGACCACCGTCCTGGAATTGGCCGAACGTATTCATCATGACCTGTCGCGCAACTTCAAGTTTGCCCGGGTCTGGGGCCAAAAGACCTTTGAAGGGCAGAGGGTCACCAGGGATTATCCTTTACAGGAAGGAGATGTGGTGGAGATTCACGGCTAGCCGGGGAGGATATCTGCTCCGGCGCCCAGCCAGCAAAGCACAGGTCTTCCCTCATCCGTTGTCTGACTGCCGGCCCAAATTTCCATCTCCCATTTCCATCTTGCTTCTGGCGGCCAATATTTGACCACCGTCTCAGCCAGCCAGGCGCTCAGGTCCTGAGCCCGTCGTTGCAGGGCAGAAAAATCCGCGGCGGCCCCCAGGCAGGCGGACAGGCGGGCAGTAAATCCCGCCAGCCAGGCGGAACTGCCGCCGCGCTCCTGCACCGCCTGCCATTCGGCGGCGCTCCGACAGCCCGGGAAAACCAGCCGCACCCTGTCTGGCTCTCGCCGCTCGGCTGGCTCCAGGAGGGCGGCAAAAACCGCCCGTGCAGTGCGACCCAAGAGGAAGACCGCCCAGGGAGGCGTCAACTGTGGCTTCAGTACCCGCTGCCACAAGAGAACCCGCAGCCGGGCCAACTCAGGGTCTATTATCTCTTTCAGACCTGGCACCGTCCCAAAATCAAGGCGAGGCTCCCAGGACTCGGGGGTCAGCATGTCCGTCAGCCATTGCTGGCCCTGATCCACCAACACCATCTGAGCTTCCTGGTCGGCCTGCATCTTCTCCAATTGCCAAGCCAGCGTCCAAGGGTCGCCGGAAATGAGGGAGGTGGGGTGGGGTTCCAAAGGCTCGCCCCGCAGCTGGCGGATTATGTCGGCAGTGTCTTCCCGGGATGCCTGAAAGTCCTCGAAGGCCTTCCATTGTTGAAGCTCTCCTGGCCGGTAGTTTCTGATTTCCCGGCCGTCCGCGGCGGCGGCAGGCGGCAGAGGCATACCCTGGTAGGGGAGCTCTGACGGCCAGTCCAGAATCACTCCCACCTTCAAATCGGGAAAATAAAGAGGCAGGGTCCAGAATTCCGAGCGCCAGGGCAGGATCAGGGGAAAAGCTGCCAATTGCCAGTTTTTATTCATAAGAAGTCTCAACCGAATAGGTGGCGCCGGCGCCCTCGGCGGCGATTAAATCGCCCCTGACCATGAGTTTTATTCCCCAATTATTTTCACCAATACTCGTTTCTGGCGGCCGCCGTCGAATTCACCGTAGAAAATCTGTTCCCAGGGCCCGAAGTCCAGCTTGCCGCCGGTGATGGCCACCACCACTTCGCGTCCCATGATTTGCCGCTTCATATGGGCGTCGGCGTTATCTTCACCGACGTTATGGCGATACTGGGATACCGGGGCATGCGGGGCCAGTTTTTCCAGCCATACTTCGTAATCATGATGCAAGCCGGATTCATCGTCATTGATAAAGACACTTGCCGTAATATGCATGGCGTTACAAAGCACCAAACCTTCTTGAATGCCGCTTTCCCTGAGGCACTGCTCCACCTGGGGGGTGATGTTGATAAAGGCCCGGCGGCCGGGCACATTAAACCACAATTCCTTGCGATAGCTCTTCATTGCCTGCAGACCCCACATCAAACTAATGATATTGTGTTTACCTTTTTCTTGGACAAAAGACAAGCAGGGGGTGATAGCCATTGCTCCGCCGCCATTGTCTGCCATAACCTCTGGCTGCCCTTTTCCCCGAGTAACAACTGTTGCATCTGTCCTGGAATGCTGACCGGATTTCAGGTACTAAGGTTAACTAGCAGGAGGCGTGCATCCGAATCGAAATGAAAAAATTTTTGCAAAGGGACCATGATATTTATTAATATCTGTAATTATAAATAGTTGTCTATTTTGACACTCGCAGCTGAGTTTACCTGAGGGGCCTTAAGGTCGAACATAGCGGAAGATAGCGGGATATAGCGCAATATAGCGTGATATAAAGCTTTTTTAACTTCTTATTTTCCTATTAAGTCTCATGATAGAGCTTGGGGGGAGAGGGCAGGAGACAATGGCCCTCTGATGATGCCTTCTGTAGAATAAGAGTTGCCATCGTTTGCCTTCTCTGAGCGAAACTATTAAATTGTCAAGGAATCATGATAGTCCTGCGGGAAGTGAGCAAAACCTATCAGCGGGGGGCGGTAGCCATCCACGCCCTGCGGGGTGTCAACCTCGTTATCGAGAGCGGGGAATTTCTGGCCATCACCGGTAAGAGTGGCTGTGGAAAAAGCACCCTGCTGCACCTGATAGGCGGTCTGGAGCCGCCTTCCGCCGGTCAGATTGTGGTGGCCGGCCGCGATTTAAGCAGACTCTCGGAAGTTGAACTGACTCTCTTCCGGCGAGATTTGGTGGGGGTGGTCTTTCAGACCTTCAATCTTTTGCCCCTTTTGACATTGGAGGAAAACGTGGCCTTGCCCAGGGTACTCCAGGGGGCGTCCTTTCACCAGGCCCGTGATGAGGCCCGACAATGGCTGGCTGAGGTGGGGCTGAGTGACCGGCGCCAGCATAAGCCCCACCAGGTCTCCGGAGGGGAGATGCAGCGGGCTGCCATTGCTCGGGCTCTGATCAACCGTCCGGCGGTGATTTTGGCCGACGAGCCCACCGGCAACCTGGACTCGGGCACCGGTGCGGGGATTCTGGAACTTTTCGCCCATCTGCATCAGCATCACCGGCACACCGTTATCATAGTTACCCATGCCCCGGAGGCGGCTGCCCATGCCGGGCGGGTGCTCCGTTTGCATGACGGTCAGATCCAACCATGAGGGCTTGGCTGTTCCGGCTTTCCACCAAACACTTATGGGAGCACCCCGGTCGTTCCCTCTTGGGTCTGTTGGGCATCGCTCTGGGCACTGCGGTTTATTTGAGCATATCGCTGGCTGCGGTCAGCGCCTTGCGAAGTTTCCAGGACGGCGTCAGTGCGGTGGCGGGCAAAGCGGAATGGCGGCTGATGAGTCCAGGGGCGCCTCTGGCGGACTTTCTTTTTACCAGGGTCCGGCAGGCGTCGGAGGTCAAAGCGGCAGCGCCGGTGATAGAAAGTATCCTCGATTTATCCGACCCACACCAGGGGCCGGTGCTGCTTCTGGGCCTTGACCCTTTTTCGGAACTGCCCTTCAGGTCTTATGAATTTTTATCCGCCGGGCAGGTTGGCGCCCGGGTGTGGGAGGACTTTCTTACCCGGCCGGACGGCGTCCTGATGAGTGAACCCCTGGCCCAGCGCCTGAGTGTCAAGCCGGGGGACACTTTGCCGGTAATGGTGGGATCTTCCCGCCGAGTTCTCACAGTGGTCGGGCTTTTTCGCTCTTCTCACGGGCTTTATCCTCTGGACGGTTCAGTCCTTCTCATGGATCTGGCGCATGCTCAGGAGTTGTTGGGCAAACTGGGGCAGATTGATTACATCGATCTCCTCCTCAAAAGCAAGTCACCAGGGGTGGCTGAGAAATTGGCGGCTCAGTTGCCGCCGGGGGTGGATTTGGTGCAGCCCGGTTCCCAAGGCCTGCAGATGGAGGGTCTGGTGGCCGCCTATCGTCTCAATCTCTCGGTCCTGAGCGGCATCGCCTTGTTTGTCGGCATGTTCCTGATTTACCAATCCGTCACTTTATCGGTGGTCAGACGGCGTCGGGAGATCGGTTTGTGTCGCACCTTGGGGATGACGCCGGGCCAAGTCCTGGTCATTTTCTTGGCTGAAGGGGTGGTGAACGGGTTGGCGGGCGGTTTGCTAGGTCTCTTCTTGGGGGTCTTCTTGGCCAAAAACGCCTTGGGCGTCATGACGCAGACCATGTCCTCTCTTTACACCCCGGTGGCGGCCACTGACCTTTTTATCCAGACCCCTTTGTTGGTGAAGGCCTGGGTACTGGCCATCGGCGCCACCCTGGTGGCGGCTTGGCTGCCGGCCCGGGAAGCAGCCCGCACGCCGGTGCGGGCCGTGTGGTATCGGGAAGACCTGGAAGAGCGATTAGCAAACAAGGTGGGACAATTTTTCTGGTTCGGCTTGGGGGCCCTGATGTTGGCCGGCATGCTGGCCAGCGTGAAGATCGGCAATTCTCCGCCGTATCCGGGTTTTGCCGCCGCCTTTCTCATTTTGTTGTCCTTTGCCCTGTTGACTCCGGCAGCGGTGAAATGGTGGGGACGCACCCTGGCCCCCTGGGGCCGCCGATTGTGGGGGGTCAGTGGGGAGTTGGGCTGCCGCTATCTGGCTGGCTCGCTCAGCCGCAGCGCCGTGAGCATTGCCGCCCTGGGCTGCGCCTTGGGCATGCTTATTGCTGTGGCGGTGATGATCGGCTCCTTCCGCCGAACGGTGGACGACTGGGTGAGCCGCGCCATCAGCGGCGACATCTTTTTCGGGCCGGCGGTTTTTTCCACCGCGGCCTATGATCGTTTCCTGCCATCCGAGGTAATACCTGAACTCCAGGCCGATCCCCAGATCAGCGACATCTACTTCTACCGCTGTGTGCGCATTCCCTTCAGGGACCGCTTTATCCTGGTAATCGGCGGCAGTTTTGAAGTTCTGGCCCGACATGGGAGTCTGTGGTTCAGACAGGGGGAGGGACAGGAATTGATGCTCAAGGCTCGCTCCCGGGGTCAGGTGATGGTTTCCGAACCGTTGGCGGAAATTTTCGGTTATCGGGAGGGAGACCTCCTCATTCTCCCAACCCCCAGCGGCCCCCAACGCCTCACCATCGCCGGTATTTTTTATGATTATCGCACTGACGGCCCCAGCGTCTGGATGGACATCACCCTGTTTCGGCAGTTCTGGCAGGATCGACACCTGAATGCGGTGCGGCTATACCTGAAAGACCCCAGCAGGGTCAAGGAAGTCCAGGCCAAGCTGCAGCACAGGTATGGCCAGCGCTATCATTTGCTGACGCTGTCACATGCTGATCTAAGGGCCGGCATTTTGAAAATTTTCGATGACACCTTCGCCCTGACCTACGCCTTGGAGGGAGTGGCCATTGTAGTAGCCGTCTTTGGCATTATTACGACTTTTTTGGTGCTCATTATGGAACGGGAGCGGGACTTGGCCTTGCTCCAGGCCATCGGCACCTCCCGCCGCCGCATCCTGGGTATGGTGCTGGTGGAGTCGGGCCTGGCGAGCCTCTTGAGTTTCGTCCTGGGCGCACTGTCGGGGTCGCTCCTGTCTTTGCTGTTGATCTTTATCATTAATAAACAGGCCTTCGGGTGGACTGTGCGATTGTACTTTACACCTGGCATCTACTGGCAGACCCTGGTTCTGGTCACGCTTCTGGGACTGGCCGCCGGCGCCTACCCGGCTTGGCGGGCTTTGCAATCCCACCTGGCCGCGATCTTGAAAGAAGAATAGTCTATCAGGCGGCACTCGGAGTCTTTTTGCCGCCTCCGCGGAGAGTGTGGTAACATATAAAAAAAGTTCATAAGAACGTTCAACATCTCAGGAGCAATGATTCGCAAGAGACTACCCAAGGACTGCGATTCTGGATCATGTACCACATATGAAAGGAGGCTTTCATGAGTTCCAAGGAAATTCCCGGTTACACTTATGGCTCGGCGGCGGTGGGTGTCTCTCCGGTTTCCCGGGGATGTTTTGACTTACTTAAGAAATCGGTCATGTTTGACCAGGAGGACGAAAAATATTTGCGACTGGCCGGAGAGGTTCTGGCGGAGCAATTGTCAGAGATTTTAGACGTCTGGTATGGCCATGTCATGTCTCAGCCCTTCCTGCTGCATTACTTCAATCGGCTGGACGGCCAGACTGATCTGGATTATCTCACCGCCGTCCGGCGCCGTTTCTCCCAATGGATTCTGGACACCTGCAACCGGCCCTATGATCAGGACTGGCTTAATTATCAGCAGGAAATTGGTTTGAGGCACCACCGCACCAAAAAGAACCAAACTGACAAGGTGGTTTCCGTGCCGCACATTCCTTTGCGTTACCTGGTGGCCTTTATTTATCCCATCACCGATACCATCAAACCCTTTTTGGCCAACAAGGGCCACAGCCCTGAAGAAGTGGAACGGATGTTTCAGGCCTGGTTCAAATCTGTAGTGCTCCAGGTGGCTCTGTGGTGTTATCCATACGTTAAGGAGGGTGATTATTAACTTTCCAAAGACCCAGGTTTGTTCCTGGAGACTTTGAGCGAGCTACAGAAAACCGGAGCGGAGATGCTGAAACAGACCTTTATCCATCTGCCCGGTGTGGCTTTGCGGACGGAGGCCTACTTCTGGCGACTTGGCCTGGCTACCTGGGAGGATTTGCTGGCCGCCCTCCGGGTGCCTGGCGTCAGTCGGTCACGTCTCGAGGAGCTGAAGGCGGGCTTGCAGGAATCCTTGGACCATCTCAACGACATTGCCTATTTCGGCACCCGCCTTCCCGGTCGGGAACAGTGGCGACTTTTCCAGCAATTTAAAAGGCGGGCGGCTTTTCTGGATATCGAGACCTACGGCTCCTCCTGGCCCAACCTGTTAATCACCGTGGTGGGCCTGTCCGACGGGGTAAACCTGCGACAGTTTCGGCAAGGTCGTAACTTGCAGGATTTCCCTGAAGTCCTGGCGGCTTATGATCTGGTGGTCACTTATAACGGCACCCAGTTTGACCTGCCAGTCCTGAAGGCTTATTTCCCAGGGCTAAAGGTGCCGCCCGTGCACCTGGATCTGCGTTTTATCCTGGCCCGCTTGGGTTTCAAAGGGGGGCTCAAAAAAATTGAGTCGTGTTTCGGCATCCAGCGGCCCCCTGCAGTGGAGGGCTTGCATGGTTACCATGCCGTGCTGTTATGGGAGCGTTATCAACGGGGCGACTGGTCGTCTCTGGAGTTACTCCTGCAATACAACCGGGAAGACGTGGCCA
>DYLF01000001.1:44393-53387 GCA_020722205.1 Desulfobacca acetoxidans | reverse complement strand
AAAAGTTGGTTTCAAATGAGAATGGTATGGAGTATCTTCATGGTAATCGGTAGTTTTTTCTTTCAACCGTTTTCGGGTGGCGGGGCAGAGGTCGTCAAGCTGCCGGCTCCGGTCCATAAAGGCAAGGTCACGGTGGAGGAGTCCCTCAAGCAGCGGCGCACTGTGCGCCATTTTGCCAGCCGGCCACTGGAGCTGTCCCAAATCTCGCAATTGCTGTGGAGTGGGCAAGGCGTCAGCGATCCTCGCGGTCTGCGCACCGCCCCATCCGCCGGGGCCACTTATCCACTGGAAGTCTATCTGGTGGTGGGGGAGCGGGGTGTGAACGGACTGGCCGCCGGGGTCTATCGCTATTATCCCGTGGAGCATGTCCTGGAACTCACCCTGCCTGGTGATAGGCGGGCACCGGTGTCCCGGGTGTCTCTCCACCAATCCTGGATGGCCGACGCCCCGTTGATGGTGGTCATTGCCGCGGACTACCGCCGCTGCACCGGTCGATATGGTGAGCGGGGCATCAGATACACCCATATGGAAGTGGGCCACGCCGGCCAGAATCTGTTTTTGCAGGCCGAGGCCCTGGGGCTGGGGGCTGGCATTGTGGGGGCCTTTGACGATCGTGGCCTCTCCCAAACCCTGAAGCTGCCCCTGGAGCACGAACCCCTAGTGGTCATGCCGGTGGGTTATAAGCACTGAATAATGCTGCCGAATGCGAACAGCAAAGCGGAAAACGGCGCTTTTTTTGCCCAGTGCCGCCTTTGTGGCCGGTGGCGTGAAGTTCAGGCCCGGCCTGTGGGGGCGGATAGCTTCTTCACCTTTTGGCAGGCAGAATTCCAGTGCTGCAAAACACCCCAGGCCGCCTATTTTACCCTGGAAAAGGAAGACGATGATGTCCATTAAGAAAAGTCAGGAGGGAGAGATTAGTGACCACGCCCAGTAGCTTTGGCCACCACCCGCAGAAAAATCTCCTGGAGGAAAATTATCATTACCTTACTCATGGTTGGCCAGAAGGTTAAGTTTTGTGATAAGATAGCGCTTTATTATTTAAAAAGGAGCAGTTGGTATGATCCCCCATCTTGACATCGACACCTTGAGAGAGCAGCTTCCCTACCATAAGCTGCGCCACACTAAGGTCAAGACCACCAAAGAGATTGACTGGCAAGCCGAATGGGAGCGTTTTGACGCCAGAGAGCTTTTTGCCTTTGACCATAAAAGCATTCCCCAGAAGATGCTAGCGGATATGCGGGTCCGCAAAGAGGTTCTGATGGACGGCAATCAGGCGGCCATTTCAGTCTTGACGCGGGTGGTGGACGGTCTTTGCGGCTATCCCATCACCCCTTCCACCCCCATTGCCGAGCAGTTTGCCCGGGCTGCGGCTATGGGGCAGAAGAATCTCTTCGGCACCGAGCTCATGTACTTTCAGCCCTCAGATGAGCTCTCCGCCATCGCCGCGGTGGAGGCCATGGCCTCTCTGGGGGGTCGCTATGTGGACAACACTTCGTCTCAGGGTCTGGTGCTCAAGACCAAGAACCTTTTCTCGGTGGCCGGTAAACGGCTGCCGGTGGTCATGACAGTTATGTCCCGGGAGGTCAACAAGGGGTCCCTCAGCATCCACTGTGGACACACGGATTTTTATGCGGTGCGCAACGCCGGCTGGGCACAGTTGGTGTCAGCGGACAACCAGGAGCTGCACGAGCTCCTGCCCATCGCTTTTAAGGTGGCGGAACTCCGCCAGGTCATGCTGCCGGTGATGGTCATCGGGGACGGCTTCATCAAGAGCCACGCCATCGAAAACA
Source organism: Desulfobacca acetoxidans (assembly GCA_020722205.1). GTDB lineage: Bacteria > Desulfobacterota > Desulfobaccia > Desulfobaccales > 0-14-0-80-60-11 > DYLF01. The sequence goes on along the minus strand of DYLF01000001.1, from coordinate 51,597 downwards.
TTCAGGAACTCTCAGACGCCTTCCTGGGGTATTTCTTGGGGCCTCCCAACCGTTTTTACCTGCCGGATTTTGAGAAAGGCACCCTGATGGGGACCTTCACGGACACTGATCTCACCATGGAAAGCCAGGTGGCCCAGGATCTGGCCTACCGTTTCTTAAAGCGCGGTTTCATCGCCGCCATGACTGTCATGAACAAGATCCTGGGCACCAACCTCAAGGTGGTGGAGTGCTATCGCACGGCTGATGCGGATATGGTGGTGGTCATCCTGGGTTCCGCCTCGGGCGTGGTCAAAGATGTGGTGGATTATTATCGGGATGTCAAAGGCTATAAGATCGGGGTGGTGCGGCCGGTGCTGTTCAACCCGCCCTGCTTTGAAGAACTGGCCTACGGTCTCAGGAATGCCAAGGTGATCTCTGTATTGGAGCGGAGCGGCACAGCCCATAATCAGTTGCTGCTGGCGGACGTGCAGGCGGCCCTGCAGGTGTCCATCCGGGCCGGCCGGGAAGGAAAAAGGGAACATCGCATTTACGGACGCCAGGACATGCCTACTCTGCTCCACGGCGTATACGGTCTGGGCAGTAAGGACTTTAACAAGTACGACGCCGGCGCGGTGGTGGAGAACATGATCTCCGCCTTTGAAAGACGGCGCGGCTTCCTGCGGGATTTCTACGTGGGCGTCGAAGGTCCCCTCACCCTCAAGCCCACTCCCCTGCCGGGCTATCTGGAACGGGAGCTGGGCATGACTTTCATCGGGGTGGGGGCCGAAGGCGTCAAGACCGCGCTGGAGTCCGCAGCCCTGATTTATGCCGAAGACTCCGGCTCCGGGCGGAAAAAGTATGTGCAGTCCGGGGCTCGCTACGGGGCAGCCCGCAAAGGCGCTCCGGTGTTTATGAACCTGCGCCTCAGCGCCCAACCCATCCGCAACGCCTCGGAACTCACGCAGCGGGATGTTTTGGCCTTTTTTAATGAGAAATTCTTGTCCGACCAGATCTTGCGGGAATATGTGAGCGGTCTGAGAGAAAAGGGCTTGCTGGTGGTGAACACCCCGCAGAGCTGCCACGAACTCATGGAGAGTCTGCCCCCCCAGGTGCAGTCAGTCATCAAATATCGCAAGATCAAGGTGGTGACTCTAGACGGCACCAAGGCGGCTTTGCAATATCTGAACCGCAATCTGCCGGGTGCCGCCATCCTGGGGTTAATCAACAAAGAGGTGGGCATCCTGTCAGAAAAAGAATTTGAGCATAAGTTCAAAAAAATCCTGGAGAAGAAGCTGGGGACGAAGAAGAGTAAGGATATCATCGAAGCCAACATGGCTCTATTGAAGTTTGGGGCGGAACTGTGCAATCCTGGCTGTGCAGGAGAGAGGTGGGCCTCCGCCGCCCTGACCATGGAACCGGCTGAAACTGCCTATACTCCACCGCCGCCGGAAGACTTCGGCGGCCGGCGAGGCGCCGCTGGCCTACCGGTGACCCTCACGGAGAAAGATGAACTGGGGAGTATCAAGCCGGTGGGCTTTTTCGAGAATTATCAGGAAACATTTTACCAGCAGATGGTGCAGCCCATTCTGGAGGGTAAGAAGGTGCCTTGGGACCGCTTTCTACCCGTGGTGCCGCAAGCCACCAGCCGCTACCGGGACCTGAGTTACATCGGGACGGCCTTGCCGGTCTATGACGCCTCCAAATGCATTGCCTGCGGGCTTTGTACCGCCTCGTGTCCGGATGCGGCTTTATTCAGTACCGTCACGGACCGGCCCATCCCGGAGGAATTCCGTCATTATTTCAAAATCTTCAAGAAACCCCCGAAAGGCATTCCCTGGCCACGCTTTGCCATGAACCTGGAAGCCGACCCCTCCGCCTGCAAAGGATGTGGGGTGTGCGCTCAGGTTTGTCCGGTGGACGCCTTGCGGCTGGTGGATAAGACTAAGCTCAAGGATACGGACTTTCTTCCCCCTATGTTTAAAGATTGGGACAACTCCATGGAGCTGGCCCGGGTGGTGGACCAGCTGTCCGTAAACCACCAGGTGCTCTTTGTGTTCTCCAAGCTTTACCCTGGGAAGCATACTTTATGCCCCGGCTGCAGCGAAGGGGTTATTAATCTCTTGACCTTCTACGCCCTGGAGTCACTGCGCAGTCATCCCCAAGGCATCGCCACCTTTTATCAGGGTCTGCGCATCCTTTCGGAGAAGAACCGCCGGGCCATCGAACACATGCTGGACCACGGCTTCAACATTTATGCCATCAACGCCACCGGCTGCAACCAGGTGTCGGAACTGGTGAACCCCTTCAACACCCGCATCTATCCCAGCGGCCATTACGGGTTCGGCACGGCCTCGGCCGCCGCCCTGGGAGCCAAATTCAGCATGGACCAGGCTTATGTGGACCGGTTTAATGACGTCCTCACCAAGATCATCGTTTTTGCCGGGGACGGGGCCATCTATGATATCGGCAACGGACCCTTCAACCACGCCTTGGGCGAGAATTTTGACATAACTTGGGTCATTTACAACAACGAAGGCTATATGAACACCGGCACCCAGAAGTCCGGGGCCACCCGTTTCGGGACGGACCGCTCCACTTCCCCCATAGGAAAGAAGCTTGCCGGCAAGACCACCCTGCATCGCCGCATCATCGCCCAGGCTTTTGCCATTTCGCACGTCTATGCTGCTAAACTCTCTATTGACAACCCCTTTTACGCCATCAAAATCCTAAAAGAGGCCATCGCTTACAACGGACCCTCTCTGGTGGAGTTCTTCTCCACCTGTCCCCAGGGCCATGTCACCCATGATTGGGCCGGGCCGCTGATCGCCCGTATGATGGTGGAATCTCGCAAATGGCAGATCGCCGTCCGGCGACCTTTCCAGCGCCTGGACATCTCTGCCAACCCGGATCCCGAGCTCATTTATCCTGCCGAAGGCAAGCCCTTCAAGAGGGGCGTGAAGAGGGACGCCGCCAGCTTCTATGATGTGGTCAGCATGCTGGGACAGTACAGCCCGCATCTGCGCACGGTCAAAAGCGGCGACATCCCGGAGATTGTGCGGGTCAACGAAACCGTCAGCCTCTACCGTTGGCTGCGCAACCAGTACCTGGCTGGCTACCGGGACACCATGCCCACGGAAGAAGAAGTAGAGCGCTTGGTGGAGGAGCACTATCGGTTGAACGGCTTGTGAGGTGAAACCAAGGGGCAATTGGAAGAGGGAGATAGGAAAAACGAGTCCTTTAAATTCCTCCCGTTACCCCAACAGCCCCGTCGGCGGTTGCCCGTATTCCTTCTACCGTCAGGAATTAGCTCTACAAGCAGGACAAGCTGCTGAAAAAATTTTCATGTTGGTGGCGAACTTCGTTCAGAAAAGACAAGAATACCCTTGTCCTGAATAGTTTTGAATTTCGAGTTCCGATTTTAAGCAAGAGAAACATTTCATGATTCTTGGGAAAACCTTGGTTCATGAGCAACGGCCTTGATTAAGGCATTATGTTGGGGATAAATAAGAGGGCAGGTCAAGATGTTATCCCTAAGCTAAGAAACTCACCCTGAACTCAATCAGAAAACCGCATTTTTTGGTGCCGAGGAGAATAGTCAGGGCGACTTTCCCGGGGGGGTTATTTTTGCGATAAGTACCCTGGCGGCTGGAAGTCCCGTGATAAGGGGAAGATTGCTTAATCAGGAGTTGGAATCGAGGTTAATGAGATGGACTATGAAGCGGTCATTGGGCTGGAAGTGCATGCCCAACTACTGACCAGGAGCAAAATATTTTGCGCCTGCCCCACTGCTTTCGGGGCGTCCCCCAACACCCAGACCTGCCCCGTGTGTTTGGGGATGCCCGGTTCCCTGCCGGTGCTTAATCGTCAGGCAGTGGCCTATGCCGTGAAGATGGCCTTGGCCACCAACTGCCGGGTGGCGCCGAAATCCATCTTTGCCCGCAAAAACTATTTTTATCCGGACCTCCCCAAGGGTTACCAAATTTCCCAATATGAACTACCGTTGGCGGAGCACGGTTATCTGGACATCCGGGTCAATGGGAAGGTAAGGCGCATCGGCATTACCCGCATCCATCTGGAGGAGGACGCCGGCAAGCTGGTGCACAGCGATTCCAGGGCCATCAGTTTTGTGGACTTTAATCGCACCGGCGTGCCCCTCATCGAAATTGTCAGCGAACCGGACATGCACGAGCCGGAAGAGGCGGTGGAATACCTTAAGGGCCTGCGTAACATAATGCTCTATTTGGGAATCTGTGATGGCAATATGGAGGAAGGCTCGCTTCGCTGCGACGCCAACATTTCCCTGCGGCCAGTCGGGGCCACCATCCTGGGGACAAAGACCGAGCTCAAGAACATGAACTCCTTCCGCTTTGTCCGGCAGGCCCTAGAATATGAGATCAGACGACAGCGGGCCCTGTTAGCTGCCGGCAAGGAAGTTGTCCAGGAGACCCGCTTGTGGGACGCCGCCCAGGGCCAAACCATCTCCATGCGGGGCAAAGAGGAGGCCCATGACTACCGTTACTTTCCGGATCCAGACCTACAGCCGGTGAGAATCGATCCGGACTGGCTCGAAACTGTTCGTCAAAGTCTGCCGGAACTTCCGGCAGCCAAGGCCGCTCGTTTTCAGGAGGTTTACGGCCTTCCCCCCTATGACGCCGAGGTGCTGACCAGCGACAAGGCCCTGGCCGACTATTTTGAGGCCTGCCTGAAAGAGTTTCCCCAACCCAAACCGGTGAGTAACTGGATAATGTCAGAGCTTTTACGAGAGCTGAAAAAGGCTCAAGCCAACATCGACTCTTGTCGGGTCACTCCCCAAGCCCTGGGACGTCTGTTGGCTTTGGTAGACCAGGGTACCATCAGCGGGAAGATCGCCAAGGGCGTCTTTGAGAACATGGTCAGCACCGGTCAGGAGCCGGAAGCCATCATCCGCTCTCAGGGGCTGGCGCAGATCAGCGACGCCGAAGCTTTGCTCGCTCTGGCGCAGGAGATTATCGCCGCCCATCCCAAAGAGGCTGCAGAATACCGGGCTGGCAAGGCTAAAGTGATGGGCTTCTTTGTCGGCCAATTGATGAAGCGCACCAAAGGACAGGCCAATCCGCAATTGGCCAATGAAATCTTTCAGCGCCTCTTAACGGGATAAAGGAGCCACATTTTACCCAGATTATTAATATGTGGAGGAATATGGTGTCTTATTTCAGCATCAGTTGGGATGACGGCAGAGTCAAGCTTTTAGACCAAAGGCGCCTGCCCCAGGAAGAGATTTATCTGGAGATTCGGGATTATCGGGAGATCATCGGGGCCATTCGCACTCTGGCTATTCGGGGGGCGCCAGCCATCGGCGTGGCTGGCGCGATGGGGGCGGCCTTGGGAGCTTTAGTCCTTAATACCAACGATCCTGCTGTTTTCCAGGAGCAGTTCCTGGCCATCTGCCAGGAAATCGCCCAAGCGCGTCCCACTGCGGTGAACCTCTGCTGGGGCTTGGAGCGCATGAAGATTGTGGCCCGGAACCAAAGCGGGATGAAGGTTTCGACCATAAAAGAGGCCTTGGTGGCCGAAGCGAAATCCATCCTCAGGGAAGATGAGACCATTAATTACCGCTTGGCGGAGGTGGGGCAGGTGGTGATTGCCGACGGCAGTCGGGTTTTGACCCATTGCAATACAGGCGCCTTGGCTACGGGCGGCGGTTACGGTACCGCGTTGGGGGTGATGCGGGCGGCTTGGGAAGCCGGCAAAAGGTTTTCCGTGTGGGTGGATGAAACCCGCCCGCTTCTTCAGGGCGCCAGGCTAACCACTTGGGAGTTGGGGAAAATCGGCATCCCATACACCCTCATCCCGGACAACGCGGCGGGGGCGGTGATGCACAAGGGTCTGGTGGACCTGGTGATGGTGGGGGCCGATCGCATTGCCGGCAATGGCGACACTGCCAATAAAATCGGCACTTATAGTCTAGCGGTGCTGGCGCGCCGTCACAACATTCCCTTCTATGTCGCCGCCCCTTTGTCCACTTTCGATTTTTCCCTGGGGAACGGCGACCAGATTCCAGTGGAGGAGCGGGAGGCAGAAGAGGTGACGCATTTCCAGGGGCAGCCGGTGGCACCGCCTCAGGCCTCAGCTTTGAATCTGGCTTTCGACGTCACCCCACAAGATCTGATTTCCGGCATCATTACCGAAGCCGGTCTGGTCCTGCCGCCTTATAGCTCGAGCTTGAGACACTTGCGGAAGAAGCAACATTAAACCGCGATCAGTTATCAGAAAAACGATATCTGATCACTGGTCATTGGCTAATATTTGACATGGAAGGCTCTCATGCAACAATCAGTTATAGCTCTCCTGGCAATTCTCACTATTATCTGGTCGCCCTTTGCTTGGGCCGCCGGGCCCTACCACGTTCGTTTCCCCTCAACTGCTACCGGAGTGGATCCTCAAGCTGTCACGGTAGTGGGCGCCATCCAAAGATATGTCATCAAAAAGGGGGAGGATCTTCTGGAAGTGGCCCGAAAATTTGGTTTGGGCTACAATGATATCGGTGTTCTGTATCGCCATTGGGACCCTTTTCTCCCCCCGCCGGGCGCCGAGGTCAGTATCCCCACCATGTGGATCGTGCCCAACCCCAGAGGGCGACAGCTCATCGTCAATACGGGGGAAATGCGCCTTTACTATTACACCAACAATGCCAGCCAGGTCTATACCTTCCCCATCGGCATGGGAGTTCTGGATTTCAAAACTCCCGCCGGCACCTTCCGGGTGGTGGAAAAAAAGGTTGACCCCGCCTGGCATATTCCTAAATCATTGCAAGCCAAATACGGCATGGCGGTGATGCCGTCGGGTCCTGACAACCCCCTGGGGGAATATAAACTGACTCTGTCCTGGGGGGACTATGGCATCCACGGCACCCATATGCCCTGGGGAGTGGGTCGCTTGGTCAGCCATGGCTGTACCCGTATGTATCCGGAGCACATCAAGAAACTCTTTCCCCTGGTGCCGGTGGGGGCGTCTGTGGAATATATTTATGAGCCCGCCAAAATCGGTTTTCGTCAAGGCCGGATCTACCTTTCTGTGCATGATGATGTTTACATGAAGATCCGCTCCATGCTGCTGCATGTCCTGAACCTGATAGAGGAGCGGGGTCTGGCGGAGCAAGTGGATATGCGGCGGGTGCTGCAGGCGGTGGAAGAAGAAAACGGTGTGCCGCTGGAGGTGACGAAGGATAGGCGCTAGGCAATGGGCT
>DYLF01000001.1:0-44293 GCA_020722205.1 Desulfobacca acetoxidans | reverse complement strand
GCTGAGGGGAAAATGTTCTAAGAAGACAGAAGGTGTGGGGAGGCAACCTCCAACCACACCCTCTTTCTTGTGGTTCGGGAAATAATTCCCAATAAGGTCGAGATAATTACTTTTTGGCTTTTCTGGCTTTTTTGGCCTTTTTGACCTTCTTGCCTTTTTTGGCCTTCTTGCCCCTGACCTTTTTGACCTTGGCGCAGGTTTTTTCCGCCGCGTCTTCTGCCCTGGCCGCAGCCGCTTCAGCCTTGTTGGCCGCAGCCGATGCCCGCGGTACCGGGACCTTGGCATCATTTGCGGCCGCCTCTGCCTTCACTGCCGAGGCGCCGGACCTTTCCGCGGAAGCCTTGGCTTGCTGCGAGTACATCTTACACTGATCATAGTACTTTTGGCAGCAGCCAGCACCTCCCAGCACCAGGGCAAAGACCGCGAGGAGCGCCAACACAAAGCCTTTTTTCAATAACGGCTTCCTCATCGATTACCCCCTTTCGGAAGAGAACGAATCTCCCCTCTTTGTTTGCTCCGGCGCCTACTTCCGCATCTTCTTCATCAGGCAAGCTTCGGCCTTAGCCGCTGCCGCCTCAGCCCGATCAGCCGCCGCCTCAGCTTTATCAGCCGAAGCCTTAGCATCAGACGCTGCCATCTCGGCGTTCCGAGCCGCGCTGTCCGCCTTAGAAGCTGAAGCCGCTGCCTGGTCCGCATACATTTTGGTTTCGTCTACGTATTTTTTGCAGACGTCACAGCAGCCAGCTCCCATGGCGAGGACAAACGCCATGAGAATCATCAACGCAAAACCCTTTCTCATCATCTATCCCCCCTTCTCAAAGAGTTAGTTTAAGGATAAAGCTGTCCTACATTAAATATCAGGGTTGCGAAAATATCAAGAAAAAATAATGCTCTTTTGCATTTTTTTTTATCCTTTTAAGCCGCAGAATAATCTCTGCCAGGGAAAAAAATTTCCTTTTCGCTAACTTGTTTAGATTACTTGTCAATTGCCAATCGTGACAAATTGCCCCAGTTATCTCCGACCCTCAATTCCGCCGTCAGGGGCACCCGGAGAGAAGCCACCGCCTCCATCGTCTGCTTGACCAGTCGGGCCGTATCTGTCAGTTCTGCCGCCGGTATTTCTAACAGCAGCTCGTCATGAAGCTGCAACAACATTCGGGCCGAGAATCCCGCTGCTGACAACCCTTGGTCTATAGAGAGCATGGCCTTTTTTATCAGGTCTGCCGCTGATCCCTGCAAGGGGGTGTTGATGGCGCTGCGTTCGGCTTCTTGACGCACCAGCCGTTTGGGGCTGTGGAGCTGTGGAATCTGGCGACGGCGCCCCAGCAAAGTGGTCACCCATCCCCGCTGTCGGGCCTCTGCCAGAGTTTTGTCTAAATAAGCCTTAACCTGGGGATGGCGGGCAAAGTAGCGATTAATAAAATCCTGGGCCAAACGCTGCCCCACCCCCAATTGTTTGGCCAAGCCAAAGGCACTCATCCCGTAAATGATGCCGAAATTGATCACCTTGGCTTGCCGCCGCATCTCCGCACTCACCAGCTCGGGATGGATGCCAAAGACTGCCGCGGCGGTCTCCCGGTGGATGTCCACTCCTTGCTGAAAAGCCTTGAGAAGGGTCTGATCTTGTGAAAAGTGGGCCAGGAGGCGGAGCTCCATCTGCGAGTAATCCGCGCTCAGGAAAAGATGGCCGGGGGCGGCCACAAAGGCTTGGCGGATCTGAGAGCCCAACTCCCCCCGCACCGGAATATTTTGCAAATTCGGATCTCGGCTGGACAACCGGCCGGTAGCGGCCACCGCTTGTAAGAAGGTGGTGTGCACCCGGCCGGTGACCGGATGCGCCAGTTTGAGCAGGGCATCCACATAGGTGGCCTTCAGCTTCCCCAAGCGGCGGTATTCCAGGACCAAACCGGCAATGGGAGCCTGCTCCGCCAGGCTTTGCAGGACCTCACCGTCAGTGGAGTAATGAGTTTTGCCTTTGGTCTTTTTCTGGGGGGGCAATTTAAGTTTTTCGAATAGTATGCGCCCCAACTGCTGCGGCGACTGAATCAGGAAGGACTCTCCAGCCAAAGCGAATATTTCCTGGGACAGATTCTGCAAGGCCCTCTTAAGCTCTCCCCCGAAGCTTTGCAGGAAACACTGGTCTAGGGCGATGCCTTGAGCCTCCATACGAGCCAATACCGCTGTCAGCGGCAGCTCCAGGTCGCGGTAGAGTGCCCAGAGTTCCTCTTTTCCCAGTTCTGCTTTTAATAGAGGCCAGGCCTGCAGAGCTGCCGTCGCCCGCTCACAGGCATATTGGCAGGCCAGCTCCACCGGCAAATCTGAAGCTGGCCCGGGCCCCCCGGCCAGATCCCGGACGCCGGGAAGGTTAATTCCCAAATGGTGCAGGGCCACGTTGTCCAGGGTCTGCTCGTAACGAGCGGGATTAAGTAGATAAGAAGCCAACAACACATCCCCCACCGCCCCGGCCAATTTTTGGCCGTAGCGTTCGCTCAGCAGCAGGGCGGTTTTCAGGTCGGCACTCACTTTGGCGATGGTCGCGTCCTGCCACACCGGCCCCAGGATTGCCCACAGTTTTTCGGGCGTCCAGCCTTCTCGCAAGGGCAGATAAGTCCCCTCCCCCGGTCGCCAGGATAAGGCCAAGCCAACTACTGGCGCCAGTACCGGATGCCCATCTCCGACCAGGAAAAAAAGGGCCACTTGCCCGGCAGACCGGATGGCGGCTGCTACCTCGGCCAGGTGCCCGGCGTCCCTGACCACGTGGAAGGCTTCTGATCTGACCGTTTCAACCCCCAGGTCTTTGAGCAGCTTGCTGAATTCCAGTTCCAGAAAGATTTTTTGTAAAGCCTGTCGATCCGGACGCCCCGGGCGCAGTTCACTCAGGTTTAGATCCGGCAGCGCCTGATCGTTTAAGGTCACTAATTCCCGGCTCAGCCGGGCAGTGGCAGCGTGTTCTCGGAGACGGGCTCTGAGAGTCTTTTCCGGCAGCTCCTCCGCATGAGCCAGTAGGTTCTCCAGGGTGTGATAGCGGCGGATGAGCTTTATGGCGGTTTTCTCTCCAATCCCCGGCACTCCTGGAATGTTATCGGAGGCGTCGCCGGCCAGGGCCCGCACTTCAATCAACTCAGACGGAGACAGACCGAACTTTTCTTGCACGACCGCTTCAGTCCACCGGATCTCCTTCATGGGGTCCCACATGGTTACCCCTTCCTGAACCAGAGGCAGGAGATCCTTGTCTCCAGAGATGATCTCCACCTCTAGGTCCTGGGATTTGGCTTTGTTAACCAAGGTGCCGATAAGGTCGTCTGCCTCGTAGCCCTGCCGGGCTAAGGTCGGGAGTTTCAAGGCATCAATAATCTGATATATGTAAGGAAGTTGCCTGACCAGCTCCTCTGGCATACCAGGCCGCTGGGCTTTGTAGGCAGCATAGCGCTGATGGCGGAAGGTCGGGCCTTTTGAGTCAAAGGCCAAGGCCAAGTACTGTGGCTGACGCTCCCGCAAGACCTTCAGCAGCATATTGGTTACCCCCAGGATGGCGTTGGTGGGTAAGCCCCGGGAGGTGGTGAGGCTGGGCAAGGCATGATAAGCCCGGTAAAAATAGGAGCTGATATCAATGATCGCTAAAACCGGGGCGGTGCGGGCAAGGAGGGATTTTTGGTTTTTGGTTTTTGGTTTCATGCTGCGCTAGCTAACACCCCCTATGGATTTGGGGGCTATCCCGGGTCGTGGAAATTCTGCCCTCTATCTTGAACTTTGAACTCTGACCCGGCTCTACGGAAGGATTTTTTCATCCGGGGGGTGGGCAGGCGTCCATAGAGGTTTCAGTGCAGATCCAGATCAGTCGATGTCCTCCTCCCAGAACCCAGAACCTGAAAGCCAGCACCTATCCTCTAGGTTTGGCCCAGATTTCCAGCACTGCCAGCTTCAGGAAACGCTTGGAGGCTGCGCTCCGGATGATGGCCACTGTGTCCCAGCCCCGGGCCGTACCTCCTACGGCCACCACTTCTTCCCCCTCCGGGATAAGGCCGGCATCCGCCGCCTCCATGACGATTTCGCAGCAAACTTTAAGGCCCTGCCCCAAGCGGCGCAGAGTGTTGGCTATAAGCAGGGTGGGGGCGCTGCCCTTAAATTGGTCGGCAAGGCTGGTTTCCAAAGAGTGGGTCAGGATGGTGGCCTTCAGCACCTTCCCGCCGGCCTTGGTGATGGCCTCGTAGTTGGCGGGCAGGAATTCATCAATATTCGGCCCCTTGAAGCCCACGCTATGCCCCACCACCACCAGGTTGAGGTCTCGGGCGGCCAACTGTTTGGCCGCCCGGGCGCCGCTGTCCCCGGTGGTGGAGGCTGCCACCAGGTTTTTATAACCTTCGTTGACCGCTTTTGCCATCAGCTCAAGGCAGGCTGAAGTGTTTTCCGGCCCCGGCTGGTCAAAATACCACGTTTCTCGCCGAATCATATTGCTCCTCACTTTCTAGAAAAAATTTCTCAAAGCCTTCGCCCTCTGCACCTTGCTCATCGGCGATTGCCCAGCTTACATGTTTTTTAGCGGCGGTTGGCCGGTGGATTCCAGGACGCTGCGCCACAGGATGGAATCCAGGTCCACTTCTTTGCTTTTGCCAACGGTGGCCTTAATGGGTACATGTACATAATGGCCGTGCCAACGGGACACCAGCATGGCTGTCTTTCCGGCCATGCCGGCGTGCACGGCGTTTTGCCCCAAAAAGCCACAATAGATGCGGTCATTGTAATTGGCGGGCATGCTCCGGATGATGTAGCTGGGGTCGATGTATTTCAGGTTGATTTCCATCTGGCGCTGGTAAAAATATTCTTTAATCTTTTCCACCAACAGCAGGCCGATGTCTCCGGGCTTGATGTTGCCGGAGGGGTCCCGGGGGAGGTCCTCTTCCCGGAAGAATTTTTGACCGGCGCCTTCGGCCACCAAAATGACGGCATGGTTGCGCGCTTTTAATCTTCTTTCCAGATGGGCCAATAGGCCATCCTCTCCATCCAGGTCAAAATCCGACTCCGGAATCAGGACAAAATTTACTTCCCGTAGGGCGAGGGCGGCGTTGGCGGCCACAAAGCCAGCGTAGCGCCCCATGAGCTTCACCAGGCCGATACCATTGGGCGCCCCCAAGGCTTCGGTGTGCGCCGCCCGGATAGCATCGGTGGCCATTTCCACTGCGGTGTCGAAACCGAATGAGCGGGCCACCAGCGGAATGTCGTTGTCAATGGTTTTGGGAATGACGATGACGCTTTTGCGCATCTCGCGGCGGGCGATCTCCTCGCAGATTTTGGTAGCAGCCCTGAGCGTGCCATCTCCCCCGATGAGGAATAAGATGTGAACATTAAGGCGATCCAGGGCATCCACAATCTCACGGATATCCTGGGCACCCCGGGAGGACGACAGGATGGTGCCCCCAAAGGTGTGAATATTGGCCACCACTTCCGGGGTCAGGTCAAGCAGGTCGTGGCCGTATTTGGGAATAAAGCCCTGGAAGCCGTAACGCACTCCGTAAATGTGCCGCACTTTGTAAAGATAATGCAACTCCAGGACTATGGCTCGGATCACGTCATTGGTGCCTGGGCACAAGCCACCACAGGTGGCGATGGCGCAATGCACCTTGGAGGGGTCAAAAAAGATCTTGGCCCGGGGACCGGCCAACTCAAAGGCCAGGGGTTCTTCTCCAGGTTTGAGTTGCTTAAGATACTCCAAGGAGTCATATACCAGAATCTTTTCCGAGTCCTGGACAAAAATCTTCTCTACCAGGGCGCCGTTGCGGGTGAACAACGGGATGCTCCGGATAGGCGAGTCCACCTTAGGTTCCCCCAGATTCGGGATGGTGGTGTCGAACCACACATGAGGCAGGCCAGGCCGGCTATCCTCTCTAACCATTGCGTTCTCGGCTTTTCCCATAGCGTTCCTCTTGGGATTTGATGGGGTTCCGGGTTCGGGGATAAATGATCATTCCCAGAACTTAGACCTAAAAATCCACCTTACCAGGTTTCAGTCATAGCTTCGAGTTCGTCTTTGAGTTCCCGGGACATCAGCTTTTTAATAGCCTCCCGCGGCGTCAAGCCTTCGTAGAGGATGCGATACACCGTGTCCACCAAGGGCATCTCCACTCCTAGGCGTTGAGCCAGGGAGTGGACCGCCTGCGTGGTCTTGATCCCTTCGGCTACCATCTTCATGCTGGCCAGGATTTCAGGCAGGGTTTGTCCCTGACCCAGCCTGAACCCCACTTGATAGTTGCGACTTGTCCGACTGGTGCAAGTGAGGGTCAGGTCTCCCACTCCGGATAAGCCCATCAAAGTCATGGGATTGGCCCCCAGCCGTACGCCGAGGCGGGTCATCTCCGCCAGGGCTCTGGTAATGAGTGCGGCCCGGGGGTTGTCTCCCAGATTCATGCCGGCGAGACAGCCGCTGCCGATGGCAAAGATGTTTTTCAGCGCCCCTCCCAACTCCACTCCGGTGACGTCAAAACTGGTGTAAACCCGGAAGTATGGGGTGGAAAACAGATGCTGCAGGCGCCGGGCGATGTTTTGCTGGCGGCAGGCGACGGTCACCGCGGTGGGCTGTTTCTGGGCCACTTCCCTCGCAAAACTTGGGCCCGAAAGGACGGCGTAGGGGAAGGCAATGCCCAATTCCTCCCGCACCACTCCTTCCATAGTGAGCTGGGTTTCGATCTCAATGCCCTTGGTGGCGCTCACCAGAACTATTCCAGGGGGCAGATGAAGGCGGAGCTGTTGCAAAACATTTCGAAAGACGTGGGATGGCACCGCAAGTAGGGCGATGCTGGCTCCTTGCAAGGCGGCCGCAAATTCCTGGGTGTAAATGATCTGGGAAGACAGGAGCACTCCCGGCAGGAAAATGTGGTTGATGTGCTTCCGGCAGAGAGAATTATAGACTTCCGACTCAAATACCCATAAGCGCACCGGCATTCCCTTGTCTGCCAGTAATTGCGCCAGGGTGGTGCCCCAGCTGCCGGCCCCGATAACGGCCACCGGCCCGTAATCAAGCGGTTTAGGAAACTGCTTCGGGGTCATCGTTCTTTTCAGCCACTCCGGCCAGGCTTACCAGGCGTTCCTCCGGTTCCATATCCACCAGCTTGACTCCCTGGGTGACCCGGCCGATCACAGGGATGTCTGTCACCGCCAGCCGCACGATCTTGCCGCGGTCGGTCACCAACATGATTTCCTCATCCCCGCGGCATTGCAGGAAGCCGATAACCTGGCCATTGCGGTCGGTGATGTTAACTCCCCGCACCCCCTGTCCACCTCGGTGATGGCGAGGATAATCCGTGAGGAGAGTGCGTTTGCCGAAGCCCCTTTCAGTGACGGTGAGGATAGCGCCGTCCGCCTGCACCACCTCCATGCCCACTACGGCATCGTCGTTCGCTACCTCCAGGCCCTTGACACCTCGGGCCCCCCGTCCCATATCCCGCACCTCCGCGGCCGGAAAGCGAATCACCTTGCCGTGGCGGGTGACCAGGAGTATATCCTGTTCTGCTTCGGCCAGGGCCACCCCCACCAGTTCATCGCCTTCTTCCAGGGAACAGGCGATGATGCCACCGGTCCGGGGGCGCCGGAAGGCCATGAGGTCGGTTTTCTTCACCAGACCACGGCGAGTGGCCATGACCACGGAGGGGCCTTCCACAAATTCCCGCACCGCCAAAATGGTGGCCACCTTTTCCTCCGGAGCAAAAGAGACAAGGTTCACTACCGCCTTACCCAGGGCCGCCGGTGAACCCACTGGCAGGGTGTGGACTTTCAGCCAATAAACCCGTCCGGAGTTGGTGAAGATCAAAAAATAACTATGAGTGGAAGCAATATAGAGCTGGGAGACAAAATCATCATCGCGGGTAAACATCCCCAAGCGGCCTTTGCCGCCGCGGCGTTGGCTGCGGTAAATATTCAAGGGAGTCCGCTTGATGTAACCGCGGTGGCTGATGGTCACCACCATTTCCTCATCGGCGATAAGGTCTTCCGCTGTAAATTCCTGCGCCTGGGGGATGATCTCGGTGCGGCGGCTGTCGCCGTAAGCTGCTTGCAACTCCCTCAATTCCTGGGCAATCAAGGCCTTGACCTGCTCCTCGTCCGCCAATATCTGACGGAAGCGTTCAATGGCTGCCGCCACCTCCTGGGCCTCCTGTTCGATCTTCTGGCGTTCGAGCCCGGTGAGCCGTGCCAGGCGCATATCCAGAATGGCTTGGGCTTGAGGGTCGCTCAGGGCGAAGCGCTTCATGAGCTGCTCTTTGGCCACGGCGGCGTTGGCTGCGGCCCGGATGAGCCCGATGACCTGGTCCAAATGCGCCAGGGCGATGAGCAGGCCGGCCAGAATATGAGCCCTGGCCTCGGCCTGTTTCAGTTCAAACTGCGTCCTTCTGATGATCACTTCCCGGCGGTGCTGCAAGTAGTGGGACAACAGGTCTTTTAAGGTCAGAAGCTCTGGACGGTTGTGGACAATAGCCACCAGGTTGATGCCAAAGCTTATCTGCATCTGGGTGTTCAGATAAAGCTGGTTGAGGATGGTCTGGGCGGGTTCATCTTTTTTCAGCTGGATAACGACCCTGAGGCCCTCCCGGTCCGACTCGTCCCGGACATCCGAGATGCCCTCAATCTTTTTCTCTTTGACCAGCTCGGCCAGACGTTCAATCAGACGGGCCTTATTGACTTGGTAAGGCAACTCCCGAATCACCAAGCTTTCCCGGCCCCCTTTGCGCTCCACCACTACCCGCGCCCGGAGGCGAAGGAGACCCCGGCCGGTCCGGTAGGCCTCGGCAATGCCTTCTGAACCGTAGATAAAGCCGCCGGTGGGGAAATCTGGCCCCGGCAAAACGGCCAACAGCTCGGGCAAGGTGATCTCCGGATTGGCGAGCAGCGCCAATAAGGCTTCGCAGACCTCCCCCAGATTATGGGGTGGGATGTTGGTGGCCATGCCCACGGCAATCCCGGAGCCCCCGTTTACCAGGAGGTTGGGGAGCCGGGTGGGCAACACCAGGGGCTCTTTGAGGGAGCCGTCATAGTTGGCCACGAAGTCCACTGTCTCTTTATCCAGGTCCTGGAGGAGTTCATGGGCCAGCCGGGACAGTCGCACCTCGGTATACCGCATGGCCGCCGGGGCGTCGCCGTCAATGGAGCCGAAGTTGCCCTGGCCGTCGATCAGGGGATAGCGCAGGGAAAAGTCTTGGGCCATGCGGGCCACTGCCTCATAGACCGCGGTATCACCATGGGGATGGTATTTACCGATGACATCGCCGACGATGCGGGCCGATTTGCGATAGGGGCGGTTCCAATCGTTGCCGGTTTCGCTCATGGCGAAAAGGATACGGCGGTGAACCGGTTTGAGCCCGTCGCGGACGTCGGGCAAGGCCCGGCCGATGATGACGCTTAAGGCATATTCCAGATATGACTTGCGGATTTCGTCCTCAATGTTTATGGGTACGGTGCGTGCTTCCATGGGGAATAAGGTTAGTTGCTGTGGAGCCGGCTTGTCCTTCACGGATTAATAGTAGTCTGGTAGGCAAAGACGCCGTTTTTCACCTGAATCACGACCACCCCTTTAAGCGGATTGTGGTCTGGCCCCATGGTAACTGCCCCTGTGACCCCGGGGAAGTTTTCAACCTGGGACAAAGCCTTGGCGATTTTGTCGCCGGAGAGACCTCCAGCCTGTTCGATGGCGTGCAGCAGGAGGAAATAGCAGTCCGCGCCCAGGGCGGAAAAGGCGTCCAGGTCTTTGTGGTAGAGGTCTTCATAGGCCTTTCGATAGGAGCGAGCCAAGGGGGTGGTCGCCCCCTGCCGGTGGAAATGGGCGGTAAAGTACATGCCTTCCACGGCCTGCCCGCCAAGACTCAAGAGTTCCGGCACCTGGGCGCCGTCGCCGCTCAGGATGGGCGTCGTCATCCCCAGGTCCTGAAGTTGCCGGGCCAAGAGGGCGTTTTCGGCATAATAGTTGGGGGCATAGATCAGATCTGGTTTTTTTCCTTTAAAAGAGGCTAGTTGGGCCGTAAAATCCTGGTCTCCCGTCTGAATATAACTAATGGCGACGATCTGGCCACCACGGTGTTTGAATTCCTCCATAAAAAAATTGGCCAAACCCACACAGTAATCCTGAGCCTGGTCAATGAGCACCGCCGCCCTGTTGGCCTTCAAGTGCTCCCGGGCAAAGCGCGCTGCCACCCGGCCCTGGAGGTCATCCACAAAGCAGGCCCGGAAGGCAAAACGTCGGCCCTGCGTCACCAGGGGATTGGTGGCCGTCGGGGTGATGTTGGGCACGCCGGCCCTTTCGGCAATCGGCACGCCGGCCAGGGTGTCGCTGCTGATCACCTCGCCGAGAAGGGCCACCACTTTTTCCTTTTCAATCAGGCGGCTCACGGCGTTGGCTGCGTCGATCTTATCGCTTCTGGTATCCACCAGGATCAGCTCCACCGGCTGGCCCAACACCTGGGGTTTGAGCTGCCGGGCGAGCTGCACCCCTTCCCACACCATTTGTCCCATCGCCGCCGCGGTGCCCGTCATGGGCAGATACAACCCCAGCTTCACCGGGGCTGCCGCGACCGAGCTCATGGGCAATGCCAGGACAACCAGGCTTAAAAGCGCCCACCAAATGATAATCGCGCAGTTGATCATTTCGGCCTCTGGGTCTTGGTTGGGGAATTAACTGAGAACAAACTTATCATACTAAAAAACCGGTGAGATGGCTATCGGTTATAAGCTTTTTTGGTTTTGGCTGCCGGTTAATTACCGCGCCTCTTCTCTAGAACCCAAAGGCTCAGAAATAACTTGACACTCTGCCATCAATAGCATAAAATTTAAAAAGGAGTTATGTCAGGCGACAGCCACCCAGGCTCCCCCTGGGTGGCTTTTCTTTTTGAGGAGGCCGTATGCGCCTGGTAATGATCGACAATTACGACTCCTTCACCTACAACCTGGTGCAACTCTTTTATGAATTCGATCTTGAAGTCCTGGTCTTCCGTCACGACGCCATTACGCTGGCCGAGATTGCGGCCTTGCACCCTCGTTGGCTCTGCATCTCACCAGGACCCAAGGATCCGGCCCAAGCCGGCATCAGCAAAGCGGTGATCGCCCATTTTTATCAGGATCTCCCTATCTTAGGAGTCTGCCTGGGGCATCAAGCCATCAACGAAGTCTTTGGCGGCGCCACCACTTGCGCGCCGGTGCCGGTGCACGGCAAGCGTTCCCAGGTCTTCCACCAGCGTCAGGGAATTTTTGCCGGGCTCCCTTCCCCGTTCTGGGCCGCGCGCTACCACTCCCTGATGGCAAGGCCTTGCTCTCCGGAGCTGGAGATCACCGCCTGGACCAGGGACGGAGTGGTCATGGGACTCAGCCACCGGCGCTTTCCCCTGCACGGCGTACAGTTCCACCCTGAATCTTTTCTGACTCAGGGCGGTGTTGCCTTGGTAGCCAATTTTTTGAGACTATGAACCCACAATAAAGAAAAGTTGGGGTTCGCCATGCTCACCCCAACCTAAATAATTATTAGCAAGGCGCTCTGATGTTCGGCCGCATTGTTGACCTGGAAATAAAACCCTTCCATCCCCCGGCGGGCGTCGCTGATTTGGCCGACCTTTTTACCCCCCTCTGCCGCTACCCTTACGCCATGCTTCTGTTGAGTGGGGGCGATTTGGACTGCGCTCATTACTCAATCATGGGCTGGGCCCCTTTTCTGGTCATCAGGTCCAAGGGCCGCCGAGTGCAGATTCACACCGGCAACTACAGTCGGCTTCATCAAGCTGATCCCTTCCACCTCCTGGCAGACCTTTTGGCCGAGCTGTCCCTTCCCGGACCAACCCCCCTTTTTCCGGTGAGCGCCGCCGGTTTAGGGTTTTTGGCCTATGACCTGAAAAACCACCTAGAGAGGCTGCCGGTCACTGTGAGAGACGACCTCCACCTGCCGGAAATGGTCTTTGCCTTCCCATCCCGGTTGGTGGTGCATGACCGCCGGAGCCAAAGATTCTGGGAGGTGGCCATAATTTACGAAGACGCCCGAGGAGGTGTTCACCCTCCGGCCTCAAAGTCTTTGCCTGTCAGTCAGCCGGACCGGGACGGCTATCAGGTGGGCGCTCTGCGCAGCAATTTTACCCGGGAGGGGTACCTCCAGGCCGTGCGGTGCATCCGGGAGTACATCCGCCGGGGGCACGTCTATCAGGTCAACCTCTCCCAACGTTTTTCCTTTCCCCTGGCCGGGGAACCTTATTCCCTCTTCCGGCGGCTTTTTGCTTTGAACCCGGCTCCTTTTTTTGCCTACCTCAATTGTCGGGATTTTGTTATTCTCTCCACCTCCATGGAGCGCTTTCTCTTTCGCCAGGGCCAGTACCTGGAGACCCGGCCCATTAAAGGGACCCGCCCCCGGGGGCGGAGCCCGGCCGAGGACGAAGCCCTGCGGCGGGAGCTGACGGCCAGTGTAAAAGACGATGCCGAGCTGTCCATGATCGTGGATCTGTTGCGCAACGATTTGGGGAAGGTCTGCCGCGCCCGCACCGTCAAAGTGGCGGAACACAAGCGTCTGGAGGCCTACCAGAACGTTTATCACTTGGTGTCCATCGTCACTGGGACTTTGCGTGCGGAAGTCGGTCACGTGGATATCCTTCGGGCCACCTTTCCCGGCGGCTCCATCACCGGTTGCCCCAAGATCCGGGCCATGGAGATTATTGATGAACTGGAGCCCCATGTTCGCCATGTTTACACCGGGGCTATAGGTTATCTGGGGCTGCATGACAATCTTGATCTGAACGTGGCCATCCGCACCGCCGTCATCTCCCGGGGCTTGGCCCATTTTTCGGTGGGTGGCGGCGTGGTCTATGACTCCAACGAAGAAGAAGAATACGAGGAAACCCTTCATAAAGGCCGCACCTTGTTCCGGTTAATAGGCGACAGGCGGGAAGCCGGAGCCGGGGGGCAAGCGGTGGGAGACAAAAGGCGATAAACAATGAAATCACCTAACCTCCACTTCCCCTCTCCCATCTCCGGTCCCCACCCTCCGAGTCTTGAGTACGTCTGGCTGAATGATGAGCTTTTGCCCCTGGCCGAAGCCCGGGTCTCCGTCCAGGACCGGGGTTTTCTTTACGGGGACGGGTTTTTCGAGACTTTGCGGGCGGAGGCCGGACGCCCCCTTTTTCTGACGGAGCACATGGAGAGACTTAAAGCTTCGGCCCAGGAATTCAGGATTGCCTTTCCGGAAGGCGTTCCCTGGGAGGAGCGTCTGGCGCGGGTGCTGGCGGCCAACGGGCTGAAGGATGGCTTGGCGGCAGTAAAGATTCTTATCAGCCGGGGCACGCACCCGGAGCTGGGTCTGCCCGCCCAGCCCTCGCCCACCCTGGTCATATACGCCCGGCCCTATACTCCGCCCAGCCCGGCGGAGTATGCCAGCGGCTGGCCAGTGGCGGTCTTCCCCCAGCGACGTTCCATCTTCGTCGGCCGCCATAAGAGCCTCAATTATCTCTTCTATCTTACTGCTCGACAATATGCCCTGGACCGGGGGGCCCGGGAAGCCATCGTCCTGGAAAGCGACGGACTGGTTTCGGAAGGGGCGGCCACCAGTCTGGTGTACCTGGAAGGGGAGCGGTTATTTACCCCAGCTGCCGCCAGCGCCCTGCCCAGCGTCACCCTGGCGGTGCTCTCCCAAGCCCTGGCCCGGCGAGGGCAAGGACTTAAATACCTCCCCACCGCTATCTCCCGCCTGCGGGCCGCCAATGGACTCTGGCTGGCCAATTCGCTGCTGGGCCTCATGCCGGTGTCCTCCCTGGATGGCGCCCCGGTGCCCCTCTCTCCCCAAGCCACTTCCTTCCTCCGGGACTGTCTGGCCGCGGCCGCCGAGCCGTCGGGAAAGTAATGGAGGCTGGTGATCGCTCGCCGAATAGCCGACAGCCTCCCTTTCTGCTACACTTTAAGATCAGCACCCTTTACCACGATTGGCCGACAGAAATTTATCAAGGTGCGACCGGTAATTTACTAAGCCCTTTTATGCCCCTAAGGATCATCGAATTGGCCGGCGACCCCATGCAACGCGGCCGCCGCCATGGTGAACTTCTGGCCCTTGAAATCCGCCGCATGCGCCGGGCTTTGCTCAGCTACCTGCTTAAGGTCACCGGCTTGGTCGGCTTGGCCCCAGTGCTGGGGCTTCTACTCTTCTTCTCCCGCCGCTTCTGGACTTTCATCCCTTCAAGTTTCAGGGAGGAGATTCGGGGACTGGCGGCCGGGGCCCACCTGGAACCGACTTTTCTCCTCCTCATTAATGTCCTCGATGATTTGGCCAACAATTTCCCCCGTTGTTCTGCTTTGGCGGTGGGGCCTGACCTCACAGAGACCGGCGCCTGGCTCACCGGTCGCAATTTGGATTACCCTCTATTTACTGACGTTTTGGTGGAGTTGCAGACCCTTTTTGTTATCCGTCCGCACCAGGGACTCCCCCTGGCCTCCCTGGCCTGGCCCGGTTATATCGGGGTGTGCACCGGCCTGAACCGCGCTGGCGTCTCCCTTACCCAGCTCTCAGCCATGAGCCGGGAATGCTCTCTCCGAGGCATGCCCGCAGCCCTACGCTTCCGCCAGGCCCTGGAAAAGGCTGATAATGTCCAGGAAGTGGCCGTCCGCATCCTGCAGGCCCCGGCGACCATCGGCAACAATGTCCTGCTGTGCGGCCCCCAGGGTGCTTTAGTGCTGGAAATCTCCGCCCGCCATGCCGCCGTGCGCCACCCGGTCAACGGCCTCCTCACCGTCACCAATCACTACCAGAGCGTGGCGATGGCCGCCGTCAAAGGCCGTTTCCCCCGCCGGCCTCCCCTCTCCGTCCTACCCTCTTATTACTTTTCTGAAGCATACAGCCAGGCCCGCAACACCCGTCTCCAACAACTCGCGCGACCTCCCCTGACCCCCGCCACCTTAAAAAAAATCTTGGCCGACCCTCAGATCGCCAACCCCGGCAGCGTGGTCTGCACCTTCTGCGCTCCGGCCGATTTGACTCTGTGGGTGGCTCAAGCCCCTGTTCCCCCCGTCAACCGCGGTCACTTTGAAAAAATCTCCCTGGCCAGACAGCACTC
The DNA here is from genome assembly GCA_020722205.1 of Desulfobacca acetoxidans. Taxonomy (GTDB): domain Bacteria; phylum Desulfobacterota; class Desulfobaccia; order Desulfobaccales; family 0-14-0-80-60-11; genus DYLF01. The sequence goes on along the minus strand of DYLF01000001.1, from coordinate 29,243 downwards.
TTTTTTCTGACATCGACCGGCTGGTTGACCTGCCAAGATCTGTGGCGGCATTGTGCGCCGGAGTCCCGGAAGGCTAAAAGCGCCACACTCTCGCTAATTCTCTTGAGCCCTGGTCTGGCCCCATCGGTTTCCTCACCACCAGCAGCGGCCTCCTGAAATTGGTAAATAAAACCATGATGGGCCAGCTCTGTGGCGATACTCCCGGAAGTCTCCCTTGACAACCCTCCCCCGCTGCCGCCGCCGTGCTGGCCTCTCCGCAGCGCTTCCTAAAAATCGCCGCGCACACCGGCAAAAGCCAGAGCGCCTTGATTCGCCAAGCCATTGACCTCTTTATCGGGCAGATGCAGCCTAAATACCGCCAGACCTTGCTTCAGCAGCCACTGCCCATCAACCTAAGGCCCCACCACATCCATTCCCCTTTTCCACCCCCCCCTGGCCGGCACCTCTGAGTATGGCAGGTGAAACCGAGGTAAATTAGGAAACTGCGGGCGTTGGCCATCCAACCGCATCTGCCTCCATTGCAAAAGTCCTCCACCCTTCCCCGAAGGTACCGGCATCTTGCCGGTGCTCTGGAACAGGCTGGAAGCCTGCTTCCCCTTAAACTGTACCGCTTTCTGCTCCCTCTTCTCTTTTCCTACTCCGGCTTAAGGCCTACGGCTTATTGTTTACGCCCCTCAGGCGATGGTCACTTCCTTGCAAAGGTAGACGTCCTGCACCGCCTCCACGAGCTTGACGCCTTCCGCCATGGGTCGCTGAAAGGCCTTGCGCCCCAGGATCAGCCCCATGCCGCCGGCCCGCTTGTTGATGACTGCGGTATGGACGGCGGCCGCCAGGTCATTGGCGCCGGCGGCGCCCCCCGAATTGATCAGACCGCAACGCCCCATGAAGCAATTGGCCACCTGGTAGCGCGTCATATCGATGGGATGGCTACCGGCCAGATCATCGTACACTCGGGGGTGGGTCTTGCCGAAATTCAGCACCGTGAAACCACCGTTGAGCGTCGGCTGTTTCTGCTTGATGAGATCGGCCTGGATGGTCACGCCCAGATAGTTGGCCTGGCCGGTGAGGTCTGCCGCATCATGATAATCCTTGGCCGCGGTCTTAAAGGCCGGGTTGCGCAGGTAACACCAGAGGATAGTGGCTAACCCCAGTTCGTGTGCCCTTTCAAAGGCCTCGCTGATTTCCTGGATTTGTCGCCGGCAGTCAGCCGAACCGAAATAGATGGTGGCCCCCACCGCCACCGCCCCCATGTCAAAGGCCTGTTCCACTCGGGCAAACAGGGTCTGATCATAAATGCTCGGATAGGTCAGCAGCTCGTTATGGTTAATCTTGACAATAAACGGAATCTTGTGGGCATACCGGCGAGCCACGATCCCCAGGACCCCCAAAGTGGAGGCCACCGCGTTGCAACCCCCCTCTAGCGCCAGCTTGACGATGTTTTCGGGGTCAAAGTACAGAGGATTGGGGGCGAAGGAGGCCGCCGCCGAATGCTCCACCCCCTGGTCCACCGGCAAAATGGAGAGATAACCGGTGCCCGCCAGCCTCCCGTGGTTGAACAACTCCGACAGGGAGCGCAGCACTCCGATGGGCCGGTCACTGGGCACCCAGACTCGGTCTATGAAGTCCGGCCCCGGCAGATGCAAGGATTCTTTGGGAAAGCCGGTGCATTGGTAGGTCAGTAGGTCCTCATCCTCAGGTCCTAAAATGCTCTGGATTTTTTTAAGCATGGTCGTGTCCTTTTTCTAAAGATAGCAGGGTGTTATTCCATCAGCGGCTTTGGAGCTTTTTGCCCTCCTTCCCTGTTCCTCTTTCATACTTCTTTTCTTGCCAAATAGGAAGACCTCAAAAACCCCCTTAGTGTTGGAGGAAAAAACATTAAAAAGGTTTACGGCTCACGGCCTGCGGCTAACAACTCCATAGCCACCTGGGCCGCCCGTCGGGAGGCCCCCGGCCCGCCAAGTCGCGAAATAATCCGGATCAGCCCTTGCTTAAGAAAGCCGAGACGCTCCGGCTGGGTAAGTAGCGTTACCATTTCCTCGGCCAGCCGTGCCGGGGTGAAGTCGTCCTGGATGAGTTCAGGAAACAGACGTTCCCCGGCCAGGAGATTGGCCATGCCGATGTGGTCAACTCTGATGAGCTTTTTCCCCACGGCAAAGCTCAAGGGGGAAATACGGTACACAATAATGGTGGGGGTGGCGGCCAAAGCGGCCTCTACGGTGGCGGTGCCGGAGGCGGCCACGGCCAAATGGCTGGCCGCCAAGACGATATAGGCCGGGCCAGGAATTATCCTGATTTTTCCTGGAAAATCTTTCAGGTGCCGCTGGACCAACTCCGCCGGCACGGTGGGGGCCACCGGGACAACAAATTGGCAATCCTTCATACTTCTTGTCGCCAGCTCCGCTCCCGCTGCCATGACCGGCAGAATCCGGTCAATTTCGCTGGCGCGGCTGCCGGGCAGCAGGGCGATAGTGAGACGGTCAGCCGGAAGATCCCAGCGCGTCAGCAGTTGTTCCCGCGGCGGCAGGGCGGGCAGCAGCTCCCGGAAGGGGTGTCCGACGTAGGTTACAAACATGCCTCTTTGCCGGTAGAACTCGGCCTCAAAGGGGAAGATCACCACCAGCCGTGTGACCAGCCGGGCCAGGGTGTGCACCCGATAAGTGCGCCAAGCCCAAACCTGGGGGCTGATATAATACATTACCGGCACCTGGTAATATCGGGCCAGACGAGCCACCCAAAAGTTGAAGTCCGGGAAGTCCACCAGGATGACCAAGGCGGGACGTGTCTCTCTCAAGGTTTGAGCAACGAGCCGCAGGGCCCGCGCAATCGCTGGCAATCTGCCGAGGACCTCGATGAGCCCGGTCACTGCCAGCGCCGCGGCCGGAAAGATAATCCTTACGCCTTGAGCTGCCAGGGCAGGGCCGCCGATGCCGAGAAAGACCGCCTGCGGCGCCAGCTCCTGGAGGGCGGCCACCAATTTGGCGGCATGGGCATCCCCGGAAGCCTCCCCTGCTACAATGAGGATGTTCACCGATTCAGCCCTTGGCCACGTGCATGGCGGCATTGATGTCCAGCGCCAGAGACAAGGCGGCCAAGCCGTCTTCGCCGCTTACCGGGGCCTCCTGGCCGTTTTGCACCGCCTTAACAAAGGCGGCAATCTCTTTGAGCAGGGGGTCTTCCTTGGGATAGCGGCGTATGTCCAGGGCCACTCCCGGTATCGGGCCAGCTGCTCCGGGGCGGCGGGCGGCGATGGTCAGCTCCTGAATTTCGAAGTCCACGGCCAGATAAGCCTGCGGCTGAAACAGGCGGAAGCGGCGCATACTCTTTAAGGACATGCGGGAGGCGGTAAGGTTGGCGATGCAGCCGTTGGCAAATTCCAGGCGAGCATTGGCCAGATCGATGGTGTCGGTGAGGACCGACACCCCTGCCGCCCTGATCTCCTGCACTGGCGCCTTCACCAGGCTCAAAACATGGTCCAGATCATGAATCATCAGATCCAGCACCACGTCCACATCGGTGCCCCGCTCCTTGAAAAAGGCCAGCCGGTGGCTTTCAATAAAACGCGGTTCGCTCACCGACATGCGCAGGTCCACCATGGCGGCATGAAAACGCTCCAGGTGGCCCACCATCAGGAGACGCTGCCTTTGGCGGGCCAGCGCCACCAGCTCCCGGGCTTCCGACACCTTGGCCGCCAGCGGTTTTTCCACCAGGACCTGGCAGCCGGCCTCCAGGCAAGCCCGCACCACCTGATAATGCTCCGTGGTGGGCACCGCTACGCTCACGGCCTCCACCAGAGGGAGCAGCTTTCGGTAGTCAGTGTACCCGCTGGTATGGACGGCGGCGGCTACGCTTACGGCTCGTTCCGGGCGCAGATCCGCCACTCCGACCAGCTCTACTTCGGGCAGCTGTGCATATTTCTCGGCATGAAATCGCCCCAGGTAGCCCACCCCAATGACGCCTGCTTTAACCCTGCCTGTCATATCTGCCTGACCTTTGTTCTGGAGCCTAGAGTTGCAGCCTGACACCGTCGCCTCTCTGCTCTTTTGATTAGGTGGCATAACACCAGTTGATAACCCATCTTACTGAAAAAAGGCCAGAGGAGGCAACGAAAACTGACATTGCAAGCGGTTAAACAAGAAATCACTCGGCACTGGCCCAGCTTCCGGCCCCCGGGAAATTGGATTTGACAAGCTCGGATATCTGCGTTAAAAATTATCGGACAACAATCCGGAGGTGGAGAAGATGGTGGAAAAAGCCAAGTGGATCTGGCTGGACGGCAACTTTATCCCCTGGGATGAGGCCCGGGTGCACGTGTTGACTCACACGCTGCATTACGGTTTAGGGGTATTTGAAGGCATCCGGGCTTATGAGACTGCCGACGGCCGCACTGCCATTTTCCGCCTGTCTGAGCATATCCGGCGCCTCTTTGACTCAGCCCACATCATGCAGATTGCCATCCCGTTCTCCCGGAATGAGCTGGAAGGGGTGTGCATGGAAATCCTCCGGCTGAACGGACAGAAAGAGGCTTACCTCCGGCCCCTGGTCTTTTTAGGAGCTGGGGTCATGGGACTCAACCCCGCCGACAGCCCCGTGAGGGTGGCCATCATCAGCTGGCTTTGGGGAGCATACTTGGGGGAGGAGGGATTGCAACGGGGAGTGCGTCTTAAGACCTCGGCCTTTACCCGGCACCACGTGCGCGTCATGATGACCATGAGCAAAACGGTGGGCAACTACGTCAACTCCATTCTGGCCAAACGGGAGGCCATTCAGGCCGGCTACGACGAAGCCGTCTTGCTGGACAACGAAGGCTACGTCTCGGAAGCCTCAGGAGAAAACGTCTTCATTGTCAGAGATGGCGTTCTTAAGACCCACCCGTCGACAGGGATCCTGCCTGGCATCACTCGGGACAGTATTCTCACCCTGGCCTCTGATTTGGGCCTGCGATCAAAAGAGGAGCGCTTCACGTTAGACGAATTGTATTTGGCTGACGAGGCTTTCCTGACCGGCACTGCCGCCGAAGTGACCCCGGTCAGGGAAGTGGACAACCGCACGATCGGGCTTGGCCGTCCCGGTCCGATTACCCAGAAACTTCAATCCGCTTTTTTCGCAGTGGTCAAAGGTCAGGATCCCCGCTATCAGAAGTGGTTGGCATACGTCTGAGTTTTCACTATTTTCTGCCGAGCTCTGATCAGGCTGCCGGTGCCTGAGCTGCCTTAGGAGTTGCCGCTACTGCGACCATCTCTGGGTATTTAATGACCTGTTCACTATTTCCCCCACGCCTTGGCAAAAAACAAGCAAGGTGAGATTTTTTTCCTTAAAGTATCAGAGCTGAGCCGCCGATAAAAAAGTCAATTCCCTAGTAATTTTCTGTAAGTTTCGTGCCTTCGTGCAAGTGGAACATTCTGGCCTCCGACGAAAAATCGCCCGCAATAAACTGAAGGTAAAATGCCAGCCCTTCCAGGATGAGGGCAGAAGCTCGGTCTATCTGCCTCTTTGCCGGCAGGTCCTGATGGGGGGAGAGAGAATAACGTTTAACCTTTTTCTTAAGGGCCTGGAGAAAGGAGAGGCCGGCGGCCCGGAAATTAAGTTTCTCACCTACGTCAGGGAAGGCGAAACCCTGGCCCCCGACTGGCTAGCCGCCCTGTCTAAGGCCGGCATTGACCGCCTTTATTTTCACCGCCGGGATGTTGACAAAGTCATCGCCTACCTTAATAATCACCTCCTTAATAAAGCGAACGAGTCGGAAGAGTGTCGGGAGAAATATTATCTTTTGCGAGAGCATCTCAATCTGAGTTTACTCCAATCCTTTGAATCGCCCCACTTAGGGCGTCACTTACACCAGGTGAAAGCTTCCCTGGAGCATCTTTTGCCTCTGCTTGTGCCGGAGGTGAAGCACTTAAGTTTAATTTCGGACCTGTTGTATCGTGATTACACCATTTATCAGCATTCCGTCAATGTGGCTACCCTGAGCATGGCTCTGGGGTTGTTTTTAAAAAAATCCCGGCGTGATTGCCTTATCCTGGGTATGGCGGGCCTGTTTCACGACCTGGGGTTGACGGAGCTGGACGAAGAATTGGTAAACAAGAGAGAACCCTTAAAGGCAGAAGAATGGGAACTCCTGAAACAACATCCCACTCTGGGTTACCGGTTACTCAAAGGCAATCTGGAGATGCCCCTGGGAGCCTTGCGCCTGGTCCTGGAACACCATGAAAATGCTGACGGCTCCGGCTACCCACAAGGTCTGCTGCTGGACCGGCAGCATCCTTTGAGTCGGATCTTATGTCTGGCAGAGGCGTATGATGGTCTTACCACCCATAGGCCCTATCGCCAAGCCTATACTCCCTATGCCGCCCTTAAAATCCTCCAGGGCAAAAGAGGGTCGTCCGGTCCCGCCTATGACCTGCAGACACTCAAGGACCTGATTCGCTTCTTGGCTTTTTCCTGATTCCAGAAGTTCTCCGCTTTCAGAAGTCAGCCGACAACGGAAGATAAGAACGCTCAGGATTGACGCGGATAATTTAGTGCTTGGATTGGTCTATCTTGATTTTGGGAGATAGACCTGCGGGGCTTAAGAAGGAAAAAACATAATAATATCATTATCATTTAACCTTTTAACTTTTCCTCGAGGAAAGCCGATGGTTAAGGAGAAAGGTGGTTGCTTATGGATTATGACCTACCCGTAGGTCTTGAAAAAGGCGGGGAATGCGGCACCGCCTTCTTCGCTGGGGGTTTGTCCAGAATTTAAATGGCATTTTAATCAATAACAGCAAACTTCAGAATTTCAACCCAAAGCAATAAGCGGCAGCCGAGTTGATGTCTGAACCATGAAAACGGACCCGCGGTGAATTTTACTTTGCGCCAGCAGATCTCCGACAAGAAACTGAAAGTTCTCAGATGTCCGGCCGGCCATCTGAAAGATTCGCCGTTTTTACCCCTGCATGTCGACGGGCTGATGCCGAATGAGCGGATTACCTTCGATCTTTTCGTGAAAGTCCGCCAGAAGGAAGGCAATTCCATCACCTTTCTCCCGTACTGGAAAAAAGGGGAGACCCTTCAGGCTGATGGGTTGGAGGCTTTGGAAGGGTTGGGGATAGAACGCCTTTACGTAGATATCCAGAGCCTGGATCATGTGTTGGCTTATCTCAATAATATTCTGTGTCTTCAGGACAACGAAGGAGAGCCTACTCCGGAGAAGCTAACTCTGTTGCGGGAGCACCTGCATCTCTCTTTGTATCGGGCCTTCAGTGCTCCCAGTCTGGGACGCCATATACATCTGGCCGAAAAAACCTTGAACCGATTCCTGGGCTATTTGCAAAGAAAACCGAATGCCTGGCAGTTGGTCGGCCAGATTTTATATCATGACTACACTTTATACAGCCATTCGGTGAACGTCAGCTTACTGGGACTGGCGGTCATGGTCTTTCTAAGAAAGACAGGGAGAGAAAGTCTCATTATGGGGCTGGCCGGCCTGTTTCATGACCTGGGGATGACTCGGATAAAGGTGGAGCTGATGTACAAGACTGATTCTCTGACAGAGGCGGAAAAAGAAGTCTTTAGGAAGCATCCCTGTTATAGTTATCAGATGTTAAAAAGCAACGCCGCCTTTCCCGTCGAAGCTCTGCGTTTAGTTCTGGAACATCATGAAAACGCCGACGGTTCCGGCTATCCGCAGGGGCTTCTCTTGTCCCAGCAGCATCCTTTCACGCGGGTTTTGCGAGCATTGGACAGCTATGACGCCCTCACCTGCCCCCGGCCATACCGCTCCGCTTTCAAACCGTTCGCGGCCCTGAAAATCATGCAGGAGGAGCGTGGGGCCGCCGGGCTGGTATTTGATCCTGCCGTGCTAAAAAAACTTATCCACTTCCTGGCGATTACCTAATGGGGGAATTTTTCCGCGCAAGGAATAAAGTTAGCAAAATATGGGTCCCCAACTGTCTTCAGCCCCCTGACCGGGCTGAACGTTAAGCCGCACAGGTTCCCAACTCTTTACAGTATTGTAAGAGAACATCGGTCTCGGTTAACAGGCCTACCAGTCGGTTGTCTTCCACCACCGGCAGACAGCCGATCTTTTTCTCAACCATGATTTTGACGGCATCTCCCAAGGCCATGTCGGGGTGGACAGTGAGTACCTCCGAGACCATGATATCCCTGATCCGAATGGTTTTCATCAGATCCCGGCTCGCCTTGGTGCCGTAACCCAGGGCCTGGGCCAGGGAACTACGGAACAGATCCCGCTCGGAGATAATGCCCACCAGCTTGGAACCTTCCACCACGGGCAGGTGGCGGATGCGTCCCAGGCGCATGATATCATTGGCCAGGCTAAGTTCGTCATTGACGTCCAGGGTCGCCACTTCCCTCACCATTATATCCCGCACCAATTTCATGCCTTTCACTCCCTGTTTGAAAAAGGTTCAAGTTGCAAGTGCCAAGTCTCAGGTTTGTAGGATAGGCAGTACTACAAATCTTTGCATGGTTTTCGGGTGGGCCGCATGCCCAGAAGATTCTGCCCCATTAATTTTGGGGAGGGGAACATGACCATGCCAGTATTTGGCTTGGCCGGTCCTTTTGACTATTTGCAATCAGCTGTTAATTAAAGACTCATTTTTAGATACTAAGATCTGAACACTTACATTGAACCCTAACCCATTACCTCTTGCCTATAACCTTTTATTGAGCCACTCCCGGCCCCGGGCGCTGAAATCGGCCAGCATCTCCAGGGTCCGGGTGGCAGCCTCGGGGCTCGTGTAGCCCAGGCCGCAGGCCGGAGTCAGGAGCGCTTGGGACAGCACTTGAGCGGGCTTTAGACCAAGGGCGCCGAGTTGTTGCACCTGTCCCTGAAACCTCTGCCACAGCGATTCTGCAGTTTCGGTTTGCAGCTCATCTCGCGTAGGAATAAGACCCCAGGCCAGCCAGCCGCCCCTGTGCAGAAAGCGCCGTAAGGCCTGACCATAAATCAACAAGCTGTCAAAATACCCGTAGGAATCGAAGCTAAGAATGTCAAAGGGGGTCTCCAGGAACAGGGTCCAGTCGGTATTGCCGCAGCAGTGCACCCCCAGGCTGAGAGGGCCAAATTGACGGGCTGTCTCCAAGGTTTCCGTCAGGATGGTGACCACCTCGTCCCGGGAGATGGTGAGAAAAGCGGAGCCGAAGCCCGTGAGCAATGGCTCGTCAAAAAAGATGACGGGGTGGCGGCCCAGATTCCGGAACTGTTTGGCCTGCCAGGCGGCCTTCAGGGCTAAGCCCTGACACGAAGCCTGAGTCAGTTCCCGATCATACAGTATCGGCTTGCCTGTTTCATCCTTAATCATACCGGCAAAGGTCACCGGCCCCACCACCTGCCCCTTTAGAAATTTGGCTTTAGTGTCGCCGCGCTCGACACTCTGGCAGAGGTAGAAGAACCCTCTGGCCTCCTCCGGTTTCAAGGCAAAAGGCGAGAGATCGCCGGACCAGACAGATTCATAAAATCGGGTCAAGGCTTTCTCCCGAGAGACGTCCGGGTCAACGGTCACAGCCCGGAGGTCATTCTTAATCTTCAAGGCCGGGAGACCGCCCGCTCCCTGGGGCACCATGTCCTCCTGATAGCCCAGCCGAACCATCTGCGGCCAAAAAGGCATCTCCCCAAGGTTTCTGAGGATGAGGGCTACACAAGATTCCAGGTCAGTGAAGGGCACCGAGCCGATGCCGGTGGGGGCCAGAGGTGGGAGAGCGGTCATGGCGGCCTCCTTTAAGACATCTTGGGGTTAGGGAAAGTTACTGCCGGGATGAAAAGATGCTAAAAACCTAACCAGTTTTCCAGAGGTTGTCAAGGAAGGAGACGGTCGGCAAAAGTGGAAAACGGCCTTAGGCCTCCGGGGGGTAATCCGAACCCGCCTCGGTAACAGGAATCGGGGCGGCTTGGGAAGAGGTAGGCGAAGGCCGACCCTCCCCCAAAAGTCGGATGAGTAGGATGGAGACCTCGTACATGGCATAAATGGGGACAGCTACCACAGTCATGGTAACTACGTCTGCATGGAAGGCGGCAATCATTGCGCTTAGCAGGATGGCCAGGCGCCGCTGTCTGATCAGGAAGTCCGTGGTGACCAGGCCAGCCCGGGCCAGCACCAGAAAAAGCAGCGGCAGCTCAAAGATCAGACCAAAGAGCAGCATCAGACGGAGGCAGAAGTTGACATACTGGGAGAGGTTGAGCATGGAGAAAAGGAGGTCGCTCTCATAGGCCAGAGAGAAGGAGATGATCAAGGGCCAGACCAGATAGAAGAAAAACAGGACTCCCAGGATAAAGGCTACCGTGCCGAAGGGGAGGAAAAAATAAACGTATCTTTTCTCTTGGGGGTAAAGGGCCGGAGCCAGAAACAGCCATAATTGGTAGAGGATGACAGGGAATGCCAGACCCAGGCCGGTGACCAGGGAGATTTTCATCTGGACAAAAAATGGTTCCAGGGGGGCCATGTAGTTAAGCTTGTGGGGGGTGACCTGGGGGGGCTCCGGCGCCAACCCCAGGTACCGGCCCACTTGGGGGAAGGCCCGGGTCAGCCAGATCGACAGATCATACTGCCATTTCTGGGTGATCGAGGGCTGCTGTAAAGGGCGCTGGATGAAGCGTTGCACGGTGGGGGTGAGAGGCCAAGCCGCGGCCATGCCGATGAACAGCGCAATAAGGGAGATAATAAGGCGCTTGCGCAACTCCTGCAAATGATCGAGGAAAGACATCTCGGTCATGGCTGCTACACTCCAAAGACCAAACTAAATCAACATTAACTAACCCACTCACCCACCATGCTTCTGCATCCAGCCGGGGTCTAAATGACAGTTATCCCTCGGTGAGCAAGGGTGAGCCACTCCACCCCCTCCGGTGTAAGCCGGCCGGTGTCTTCCAGGCCGACCATGCCGATTCCGGGCAAAAAGAACTTAGGTTCAAATGCCAGAACCATGTCAGGGGCCAAGGGATATGGGAACCGGGCGGCGATAATGGGAAACTCATCCAGTTCCAGGCCTACCCCATGGCCCAGGAAACGCACCCGGTCTGGACCCTGTCCCATGAAGTAATCTTCCCAGCCTTGCCGCTGAACTTCCTCTCCCAGGCGGCGGTAGAGGTCGCCGGGCATGACCCCGGGCCGGGCTGACTCCTCAAAGATTGCAAATAAGTTTTCCACCAGCTCAAAGGCCTGCCAAGCTTGCGCCGGTAGATCTCCCAGCGCATACATCCTGGTCATGTCGGCGACATAGCCGTTGACACAGGCGGCCAGGTCGATGCTGATGGGCTCCCCGGGGGCCAATTTTTTCAGGCTGGCTCCCTGGGGAAAGGCAGGAGAAAAACCCAGGCCGCCGCTGGGTGTGTCGATATAGGAAAGATGCAGGCCTGACTCGCCGGAGAGGACATGGCCATAGAACATCTCCAGGTCCCAGTTGCGCAGGCGCACCAGACCCTGATGCCCGGACAGGCGAAGGCGGTATTCCAGGGCGGCGGCCAGTTCCAGTTCGCTCAGGCCGGGTTTTAAAAGCTCTGGCACGGCCTGTTGCACCTCATCCAGAATGGCCGCCGCCTGACGAATCTGCTCAATTTCGTAGAGACTTTTCACCATCCGTTGACGGCGGATCAGGGGTGAGACATCGCACACCTCCCGCCCGGCGAAAAGCTGTTCCCGCAGGCGCATATAGAGGGCGGCCGGGATAACATCCAATTCCAGCCCCAGGGGGCCCTTCCAGACAGTCAGGATAGGGGCCAGCAGTGGCGGTAGTTCCCGCAAATCGGCGTAACAAACCGGGGGCCATACAGGGGCGGCTGCGGTCAGGCGCTCCTGGGGACGCCGCACCAGGAACACCGGCTCCCCGGAAGCCGGGACGGCCAGAAACCCATCTGCCACCTGGCCGGTGTAGTAAAAAAGGTCCGCCGTCTGGCGCAGCAGGGCCAAGCCAACGCCAGCCTCGCTCAGGAGGTTCTGGAAGTAAGCAACGCGCTGTCTAATTTCGCGGGTGGGAACAGATGCTTCCATATACATAGCATAACATAGACCACAGCTTTCCGAGGCCAATAATTTTTGCAGGTGAAATAGCGGACAGAAAATGGAGGTTCTTGCAAAATTCGTCATCTCTACGTCCGCCGCGTCTCGGTGCTGGATTTTTGCAGCAATCTTAAACTACTCTTCAAGAAGCCAATATCCATCGGCCAATTGTTACTTGGTTGGTTAGCCGCTCGGCTTCAGCCGCTGGGGTTAATATAAATAACTCCTTGGCTTGTTTTTGGTTGTGTGTTTTAGATTTGCGTTACGGAGAATAAATAACCACTTTCATTTCAGCAGGACCTTGGGCACCCAGGAGCAGGGCTTTTTCGATGTCCGCGGTGCGGGTGGGACCGGTGAGCCAGGTGATGAGGGGGGTCTCGGCCTCTGCCGTGCGTTTAAGGGCCTGGGATAAAGTCAGCCCGGCCTGGTCGTGGGGAACGATAACGATGTGTCGGCGGGCCTGGAAGGGGAGCCAGGAATTCGGGCTGCCACCGGCGGGGGCCAATACTGCTCCCAACTCCGGCACTGCGCCCAGGGCGATGGTGACGACGGTATCCGCCTCAGGCGCCCACTCGCTCTCCGGAAAACATACCCCCACCCCCTGGGCTGTCAGGATCGGAGCCGCTGCCCTGAGCCAGGGATGATCTTCCAGCCACAAGGGCGACGTGGTCCCTTGGGCCAGCAAGCATGCCAGCTCTGAGGAGTCGGCGGCCTGAAGCAGAACGCCGTTCACGGTCTGCAACCGTTCCCTTAGCAACTCGAGAGAAGGAACGAGATTAGTCGAAGAAAAGGGAAGTTCCTTTGGCAATCCTTTGCCGGCTTTGTTATCTCCGGACCTTCTGATGACTCCCCGGCCGCCGCCACTCTCGTGATCCGGGGTGTGGACAGGGTCGATGGTCCCATTTAAGGGTCTGCCGAAGTGACGCATTTGTTGATGAAAACTTTCCGGGGAGAGGGCAAAGTCCCCGAAAGCAGCCGGGCAGGAGGCCGCCAATCGGGCCGACCACCGTCGCAGAGTGGCATCCAGAAGGCGATACCTGGCCGGTCGGGCCAGGATGCCGCCAGCCAGGCGGGATAAAGCACGAACCCGCCGGAAGAGGCTGCTTTGGCGACGCACTGTCAGGATTTTTTCAGGGAGATCAATGGCCACAGGGCAGATATCCCCGCAGGCGCCGCATTGGGTGCAGAGATCGGAGATATCTCCCAGAGGCGCTAGATAATTGGCCAGGAGGATGCCGATGGCTCCGGGATAGACCCGTTGGTAGAGATGGGCGCTGCCCAGTTGAAAAATTGGACAAATGTTGAGGCAGGCGCCGCAGCGCAGACAGAACAGACCCTCCTGAAGGTCGGGGTGAGCTGCCAGTCGGCGACGGCCATTGTCCAGGATGACCAGATAAAAAACCTGATCTCCCCGGGGACCGGATTTTATCCCTTTAAGGAAGTGCACCAAGGCGGTGAGGCGTTGGCCGGTGGCGCTGGCGGGCAACAGCCGCAGGCAGACTTCCACATCCGGGAGGGTGGGGAGCAACTTTTCCAGTCCCATGAGCGCCAGATGTACTGGCGGGCGGCAAGCTGACTGCCGCAGGTTGCCCTCATTTTCGATCATGATCAAAATGCCGTCTTCGGCAGCGGCAAAGTTGATGCCGGTAATTCCCAGATCGGCTTGAGCATAGCACGGTCTGAGGTACTGTGAAGCAGCCGACGTCAAAGCCCGGGGGTCAGGAGGGCAGGAAAGCCCCAGATGCTCCTTTAACAGGCTGCCGATCTGATACCGATCCAGGTGCAGAGCCGGGGCGGTGAGGTGTGAGGGGGGCTGCCCGGCCAGTTGAATGAGAAACTCACCCAGATCGGTTTCTGTAACCGTGAGGCCGGCGTCTTGCAAGGCGGGGTTCAGCTTAATCTCCTCAGTGGTCATAGACTTGGACTTGACCACCTTTTTCGCCCCATGCCTTTTCGCCACCGCCAGGATATGAGCGCGGGCCTCGGCGGCATCCTTGGCCCATAAGACCTGGCCTCCCCACTCCTGCACCCGCTTGGCCAGGAGGTCTAAGTAGTCAGGGAGGCGGGCCATGACCTTGGCCTTGAGGGCGTGGGCCTGTTGACGCCAGGAAGACCAAGCCGGGTATTCCTGAAGCAAACGCTCCCTGGCCTCCAAGGCGCGGTGGGTGGCGACTCGGACGGCCTGACAAGTTTTAAGTTCCAAGTCTCTAACCTCAGGTCAAAGATGCAGAACTATGTCATGAAAAGTTCCTCTTGGCCTCTTCCCTTTCCCCCCAGGCGGGGGGAGAAGGCCGGGGAAACTTTTCTCGGCTTTTCATGACTTACGGCTGAACTACCGGTTCGGGAGTATCTGCTCACGACTCATGGCTTACTGATTTAAGGAGGTTTTGCCACTCACCGGTAAAAAAATCTTCCGGGCTGTCCATGATCTGGGCCAGAAACTGATTAATCTGCTCTCCGATCCAAGGGTGTCCGAAAAAATCAGCCATGGTTCCGGTCATGAGGTCTTTAAACTCCGGCGGCAAAGTGGCATCGGCCATAATTTTATTTTTTAGGAAGGTCGTGAGGGTTTCCCAAGTAATAAGGTCTTTGTCAATGCCTTTTTGGTGCAGGATGGATTTGAGATCCTGGCGGAGCCGGTCAGCGGCCAGGCCATGCAGGAAGTGGCGGGAAAAACTGCCGCTGAACAGGGCTTGCCAGAAATGGCGGAGGTAATAATAGCGTTTGCCGGTGTGGATAATCTTAGGTAAGGCTTCGGTTTGGTCAGCCTCCCGGAAGGCGCCCTGCATGGCCAGCCGGAAGGGCAATTCTGCTCGGGTGAGAATTATTTGCCACAGAAGATAGAGGTTCACGATGGACATGCCAAACACACTGGCGGTGCGAAGAGAGGGGTTGACGGCGCTGGACCAGGTCAAGAAGAAGTAGGAGAACACCAAAGCCAATATCACCAGCCTGACCAGGGTCAGGCTTAGCAGGCGGAAGGTGGGGAGTCTCTTTTCGTAATAATAATAGATAAGCAGGAAGATAACGAAAAAGGCGACCTGGAGATAAATACTGGAATCGATGCTGGTCAGGAAGCCGGCCATGAGATTTCCTCCCGGGAAAGGCTACAGCTTATAAGCTTACAGCTTTGAGGTTAGGGACTGAGTAACATGGGTTATGGATTTAAGCTTAAATTAAAAACGGCTTACGGCTCACGAATTTTAAGACGGGAGTTCGTAGATCTTGATTTTGGCTTGTCGGCGTTCGTTGGCCAGCCAGGCTTCGAAGAGGAGCTGTCTTTTGTATTTCAGGGCCTCCTCTTGCAGTTTTGCTTGCTGTTGGCGGAAGTCCTCAGGAGAGGGCAAACGTCTTTCCTTGAAAGCCAAGAGGTAATAATCGCCCTGCCACTCGAAGGGTTGAGGGGGATAGGGGTTTGCCGTGGACAATTGAAAAGCGGCGCTGGTCAGCTCAAAAGCCTGGGGGTGGTTAAGGAAACCTTGCCGCCGGGTAAAGAGGCCGCTATGCTGCAGAGGCAGACCGGCCTGGGCCGCCGCTTTTGCCATAGGCTGCCCTTGGCGCAGCCGCGTCAGGAGACGCTGGGCTTCTTGGGCCGCTAGTTTTTTGGCCTGTTCCTGAACCACTGCCTGGCGAACCTTGTCCTTCACCTGTGCCAGAGGGGGGTCCAGAGCTGGCAGGCGCTCCTGACATTGCATGATCACAAAGCCTTGGGGCACTTCCACCACGCCGCTCAGTTCCTGGACTTTGAGGCGGAAAGCGGCTTCATTAAAGGTACGCTGCCGCCCCAGACCAGGTATGGGGTCAGCCAAGGCAAAGAGGGGCGTTTCCTGAACGGCTGCCTTCAGTTTTTGCACCACGGCGGCAAAAGGCTGATCAGCCAGCTCTCCCCTGGCCTGCTGGGCCGCCTCGAGGGCCAGACGCCGGCTCTTTTTCTCCTTCAGCTGCCGGGCGGCCATAGCTTTGGCCTCGGCCTCGGGCAGCTTTTCAGTTTCTTTGATTTCTTCCAACTTGAGGAGGTGAAATCCTTTGGGGGTGACGGCCAAGCCGACCTCCTGCAGATTCAGGGAAAAGGCCACTTTCTCCCACTCAGGAAGGTGCTGGCCTCTTTTCAAATAGCCCAGATCGCCGCCAACCTGCCGGGAGGCGTTATTTTGAGAATAGTGCTCTACCAGTTGCAGAAAATCCGCCCCGGCTCTGGCCTGAGTCAGCAGATTTTGGGCTTGCTGTTCCAGACGGCGCCGCTGGGCAGGGGTGGCCTTGGGAGGCAGGGCCAGAAAGACTTCCCGCACCCGGATGACGGCAGGGCGCACCAACTTGCCGCCCTGCTCGGCAAGGTAGGCGGCCACCTCCGAGGGTGACACCTTTACCTGGGACTCATATTGTTCCGGGCGAAACAGGAGATACCGCACCCGCAGCCGCTCGGGAAGGCGGAACTCGGCTTGATGTTCCTGATGATAGGCGGTCAGCTCGGCTGCGCGGGGATGCACCCGGGAGGCAAAAGCTCTCCAGGAAACCACCAGGTACTGAACCGCCACCTCTTCTCGTGCCAAATTAAAGAACTCCTGAAGTTCTCCGTCAGATACCTTGGCGAAACCAGTGATCATCTGGATGAGTTTTTGCATGCGCAGGCGCTGGCGTTCCTGGCCCTCAAAATCACTCGGAGTCAGGCGTAGCCGAGAGAGCAGGGCGCGATAACGCCGCTCGCTGAAGCGGCCATCTTCTTGAAAATAAGGCATACGGCGAATATGATCTTGCAATTCGCTGATGCTCACCGTCAGCCCCAAGCGATCGGCGGCCTGGAGAATCAAAGCCTCCTCAATCAACCGGTTGAGGGCCACCTCCTTGAGATGCAAGGCCTTGAGGTTTTCCTCGGTCAACTCACCCTGAGCTTTCTCCTGGTAAGCTCTGATCAGGTCGTTATACTGCCGGAGATAAGCGGGATATAAAATGGGCGTGCCATTGACGGAGGCCACTTCCTGAAAGTGGGGCGACCGGAAGCTGCCTACACCCCAAAAGATAAAAACCACGACGATGGCCCCGATGGCCAGGGCGATGAACCAGGAGCGGGAATATTTACGCAGCCATTTCAGCATGGAGAGTAGCCGTTAACCGTAGGTCGTGAGCCGTGAAAGGTCATCCTGAAATGATAACCCCTGAAAATATCGCAGATTGTTAAATTCGGCAACGTCTTTTCCTCCTTTCCAGCGGCAGACGAGGTGTGGGGGGGCTGGGGCTCGACTTATGGCTTTTTCTGCCGTTTGCCTTGACCTTTCAGTTCCTTTTCCGCCTCTTTGGCCTCGGGACTCTGGGGATAGCTGTCCACCAGTTTCCTCATGGTTTGACGATAAGCCGTTTTCCTATTGAGCTGGTCATAACAATAGGCCTGACGCAAGAGGGCTGCCGGAGCATAGAGATGTTTGGGGTGTTGATGCACCAGCTTGTTAAATTCCACGGCGGCCTCCTGATAGTGCTTCTCCTGGTAAAAGGAATCAGCCAGATGATAGCGGGCTTCAGCAGACTTTGAACCTTTGGCTTGCTTGGTGAGGTATTGGGAAAACTTCTCTCGGGCGGCGGAGTATTTCTTGGAGTCATAAAGGCGCTTGCCTTCCTGGTAGAGCTTTTCCTGCGGGTCTGGGCCGGCAGGATAACCAGCGGCGGGGTGAGTGGTTTTGGAGGTGTAAGTTTTCTCCCCGCGAGCTTTTTGCTCCTGAACACGTCCGGTCTCTCGCCGAATGGGCTTGGCAGATTTGGGGGCCTCTAACTGGCTCAGACGATCATCCAGCCTCTGCAGGCGCTCCTCCAGGTCTCGAAGTCGTTGATCCAGACTCGGGGGTGCGGTGGGCTGAGCAAGCACCGGTGAAGCGGGTGCTGCCTGTTCTTCCGGGGCGGCGGCGGGGGTGGAAACGACCTTGGTGCGGGAGGGTAAATATGTGTAAGTCTCACAAGCCGAAAGGAGGACCATGGCGAAAAAAGTTGCGACCACCTGCCAAGCCCTGCCTTGAAATGTTCTTAGTTCTGCGTGCTGAGTGCTGAGTTTGGAAAAGGGGGAAAACTTTTTATGATCTCGGGCTGGCCACAGGCTTAAAAGGGGTTGCCATTGCATCATCCGTTCTCTCCTGGTCCAAAAGTTCTGAGTCTATAGTTAGTTGAAGAAAAAAAACTTTTCATCCCCTTGGGTGGCCCACCGGGCCGTGAAGGGCCGCCCTAAAAATACGTTGCCCATCTTAGGGCTGTCTGCCTCGGCTGTCAAGGCGCTGGTGAAAAAAGCGGCGACCGAGGCGGGAAAGCCTTGGTTGGCTAAGAAAACGTAATATTACAAGGGCTTTTGGGCTTCCACCAGACAGTCCATTTTTTCTCCCCGGCGCACCAGTCGGATGCGCTGAAAGCCGGCGGCTTCCAGGAGGGCAGTGAGCTCAGACATGGTATAGGTGTCGCCCCCCCGGGTGTTGACCAGCATGTTCAGTGCAAAAAGAGCGCCGGTCGGCGGGTGGGTGCGGCTCTCTTCCATGATGTGATCGCGGATGAGGAGTACCCCGCCCGGGGCCAGGGCGCGCTGGACCTTCTGGAACAGCTCCAGATTCTCCGCTGGGCTGTTCTGATGAATAATGGCGGAGAGCAGAGCCAAATCACAGCCGCCAGGAAGTTCATCCTGGTAAAAATCGCCGGCCGTCAGTCTCACCCGGTGAAGCAGGCCCTCTTCGATGAGCCTTTCTTTAGCCAGAGGGATCACCTCCGGCAGATCAAAGAGAACGGCGTGCAGCTCAGGATTACGGCGCAGAAAGGCGATGGTATAGCTGCCGGAGGCACCGCCGACGTCCAAAAGACAATGAAAGGGGCGGAGGTCGTAGGCAGCGGCTAGCTCTTGAGCCAGGCGGCGGCCCATGACGTGCATGGCCCCGATGAAGGCCTTCTGCTCTTTGCCGCTCCATTCGGTGACCGTGCTCCGGGCAGGGTTGCCGCCCTTTCTGACTGCCTCGGTGAGGCCGCTCCAATTGCCCCACAGGTGGTTGAGGTGCAACACCATGGGTAGGATGGTTTCGGGGTGGCGGGACGACAGGGGCTCCCCGGCCGACGTCACCCAATAAACGTCTTGGTCTTTGGCGAGGAGGCCGAAGGTGATCAGGCAGTCCAGCAATCGGGTGGCAGCCCGCAGGTCCAGACCGACAATGGCAGCCAACCTGGCGGCAGACATGGGTTTAGTATGCAGCTGCGTAAAGAGATCCAGCTCGGCCGCCGTCAGAATGACGCGGCTCTGCCAGTAGGCCCGGGCCATATTTAAGGGATCGTCTTCTGTGGGCATGCCGTCTCCAATGAAGGAATTTACAAGGTGAAAGTGCAGGAGGACTTCTCCCGCTGTCATATTATCACATGATTCTGCAGAATGGAAAATAAAGGGCGGTAAGGAATGGCAAAAAAGGGGGGACGCGGGATAGCTTAGCCGGCGTCTCCGGTCTGGTACAACTTTTCTAGGGCGCGGTGGAGATTGATCCTGGCTTCCTCGTAATAGGTGGGTCTCAGTTCAATAGCCTTTTGGAAACACTTGGCTGCTTCATCATAACGTCCTTCCATATAATAATGGACGCCGATGTTGTTCAGGGCCTGGGCTTCATCCCCGGCTGCCAGGAAGGCCTGCAGGGCCTCGGGATAACGCTTTAGGGCGGCCAGGGCCATGCCAAGGTGGTGGTTCATCTTGGGATTTTTTGGGTCCAAACGCAAGCCCTTGGTCAGCCACTCGATGGCTTGGGGGTATTTTTTTAACTTTAGGTTAACCTGCCCCAGGACGGCATAGGACATGAGTTGCTCTGGGTCCAGGCGGACTGCCGTTTCCAGGGAGGCCAGAGCCCTTGGGGTCTGACCGGCGGAGAGATATGTTATCCCCAGGAAATGATGGGCCTTGGCCCGGCCGGAGTCCTTGGACAAGACGGTCTGAAACTCCTCAATGGCCAAGGAGTAGTTCTTTTCCTGGAGGTGCACCAGGGCCAGAGCCTCATGGGCCTCCAACATGTCAGGGCGCTTTAACAGCACCCGGGCGAGCTCATGTTTTGCGGCCTCCAACTGACCGTTGAGCAGGAAGATCACCCCGACACGATAGCGGATATCGTGGCGCTCCGGTTGGACTTTGAGAATTTCCAGATAGTTCAGCAGGGAGCTCTGATAATCCCGAAATCCCAGGGAGAGGTTGCCTTGGGCCAGCAGACGGGCACTATCTTCATCTCCCAGTTTTTTGCCCTCCCGCCCCCGAAAAGCCGGGGGCTGGCTGGAAAATTGGGGGGATGTCGCCCAGACTGCAGGGTCAATGGTTTTTAGTTCACGATCGTGCAAGGCGTTTTTGCCGGCAGCGCACTGAGACAACCCCACAGGCAAAAGCAACACCACGGTGGCCAACAAAAGACGCCGCGACAAGCTCATCTTTTCTCCTTTCGTCAATCTGACAACTTGGCCAGCAGCTCTTGACTGTCCTTCAAATCCTGGCCTAGAAGCAGGCGAATATCAACCTCTGGGGAAAGATTTTCATATGGCTGTAGTTGCGCCTGCTGGAAAAACTGGCTTCGCAAGGCTTGGGCCACTTTTTCCGCTTCCGGCCGATAATAGATGGTGGTTTTCTCAGCCCCCCAATCCCGATGGTTGCCGATGCGGGTGACACTGAAGCCTTCGCTGTCCAATAGGCTGCGTGTCTGAGCTGCCAGCCTCACTGCGCCATTGCCGTTTAAGACCTCAATGTTGGTGTCCGTTAAGTCTTTGGCAGTTAATCTCGTGCGGGCCGGCTTGATTGTCGGCTCCGCCGGGGTGGTCAATGGCGTGGAGGGGGGTGGTTCGGGCTGTTTCTGATCTGTGAGTGTCTCACTTTCGTCTTCCTGGTCTGTATCTGGGGCTGAAGAATCCGTCGGTTCAGGAGATTTGCGGGGTGCGGCGGTGGTGGCCTGACAGAGTTTAAGACCGACTTTGGGGTTGGCCGGCGCCGCGGCAACCCGAACCTCTTTCTTCTCTCTGGAAGCCTCATCGCCGGGCTCAGGGGGAGGCGTTTGGGCTTTCTCTAAAGAAGCTGTTTTTATGGCTGCTGCCTCTGTCGGCGGTTCCTTCGCACAATGTGTGCCTGAGGTTTGAGGCTCCTGGCCTCCTAAGGCGGCCAACACCTGCTGCACTTTCTCCCGGGCTACCAACTCCCCCTCGGCGGCCCGCCAGAGGGTTTGCGCCTCCTCCTGGCGCCCCAGACGGCACAACAGCAGTCCGAGATTGTTGCGGGCCGTGACGCTGTCAGGATGGCGGTCCAGAACCTGGCGGAAACAGGCCTCCGCCTTGTCCCATTGACCGGCCTGATAATAGGAGAAACACAGATTATTATGCAAAGCAGCATGGTCGCCGTGGCGGGCCAGAGCCTCGACATAGACTTGCTCGGCTCGCTCAAATTGCCCCAGTTCCTCATAGCATTGAGCCAGCTCATTGGCCACTTTCGGGTCTTGAGGTTGCTGATGCCAGGCGTCCTCCAGCTCCTTCAGGGCCAAGTCCAGCCGACCCATGAGTTTCAAATAGTGGGCGTTTCTAAGGAGTCGGTTGAGGTCGCCGGAATACGGCCTTATCTCCAGAAGTTCGCTGCCGTCTCCCAAGAGGCCGTTGGTCCGATGAGAGCTGCTACAGCCCAGAGCCAGCATCAGGACGGCAAAAACAGCAATAATCAACCTAAGGGCGGAAACCTGCCAAGCTGACTGATTCCGTTGCCTACTTGCGCTTTGCAATTTGTTTCCATGCATGATGCCACCATTCTCCCCAAATCAGTGAAAAGGCAGTGCACTTAATGGGAGGCCTCGGCCGGGGCCTTCTGGTCCAAACCAGGAAGTCAGAAAAAACCACCGTTGCTGCCTACGTCATAGACCCTACTGGCTAAGGTCCACAATCACCGGTTTAGGTTTTTCCTGATCCTTCCTTTCGAAGCTCTTGTTATACGTATTATAAACGGTCTGCCCGGTTTGCGGGGCTAAACCCAGAGGCGGGCCGGTGGAGCGGCCGCCCGGCGGATTGACGATCTGTTCGGCCTTATTATGGGACACCGAATGGCCATAGTCCAGTTCTGTGAGGCCTGGTTGAGACCACTCCCTGACCCAGGTGGAGCTGCATCCCACCGACCAGGAGAAGATCATCCCGGCCAGGAGAATTTTGATAAGATGCCAAAATGACTTATCCATCAGGGGTTCCTTCCTCTTAACCGGTCATTGTTAGAGTGCGCCCTGGGCACCATTTAAAGTTGCTCAGCCAGAGTTCTTTCCTCGCCCCCAACATTATCAATAATCCTCTCGCTTCTTTCGGGTCGCAGCTATCACCGCACCACTTCAGGTCCGAATCCCGGCGGCAAAGTTTCCTTCTTGGGCTTGGGCCGCGGTGCTGCCCGGCCTTCTTTTTTGCCCAGCAGGTAAAACTCATAGTCGTTGGGCTCCACGTAGGCATCCGTGGGCAGGCGGGTATCTTTGGCAGTGGTTGGTTTGACCAGGTAGGGGGTGACCAGGACCACCAACTCTGTTTCGTTCTTTTGGAACCGGCTGGAACGAAAGACCGTGCCCAGAATGGGGATGTCACCCAGGACAGGGAATTTATTGATGATAGTGCGGTAATTGTCGGACAATAGACCGGCGATGGCCAGTGTCTGACCGTCTTTGACCTCCACCTGGGTGGAAGTGCGCCGCACCCTGAGACCAGGGATGATGTAGCCGGCCCAGTTAATGGGGGCCAGGGTCTGGTCCAGTTCAGACACCTCCGGAGCCACCTTAAGAGAAATTTTGCCGTTATCCAAGACGATGGGCAGAAATTTCAGACCTACCCCAAATTTCTTATATTCGACACCAATAGTACCCATCATTTGGGGCACCGGGATAGGAAACTCCCCCCCGGCCAGGAATTCTGCCTCCTGCCCGCTGGTGGTCACCAGGTTCGGCTCCGCCAGTATCCGACCCAGCCCCTCCCGTTTCAGGGTGGCAAAGAAGGCGGTCCAAAGAATCCCTCCGGCCTTCCACCCCCCCATGGCATTGATGGCTGTGGTCACTGCCATGTCTAAAGTGGTGGAAGTGAAACTGCGGGAAAAGCTGTTGAGAGTGGTAAGATTGTCCAGTAAGCTGACACCGAAATTGCCTGTGCCGGAGATGCCGGAAAAATTGATGCCGATCTGCCGCCCGACGTCCCGGCTGATTTCGGCAACGCGCACCTCCACCATCACCTGCTGCACCCCGCCGATATGCATCAGGTTGATGACCCGCCCCTTTTCAGGCGCCCCACTCCCCGCCGTCTGGCTGGTCCCCTGAGGCCCGGTGCTGGTTTGCACATTTGTCTGGGAGGCCTTGGGGTCCTCAACTGCCCCGCCGCCCCCGGCCTTGATGCCCAAGAAGCCCTCGGCCACCGAGATGGCCGTTTGCGCAGCGACGGGGCTGGACACCTCACCGGCCAGCACCACGGATCTGCCATTGGGATAGACCGCAATCTTCTCGGTGGGGAGGACCTGATAAAGCTTTTCCTTGAGTAGAGAGACATCCAACTCCACCAGCACTATGCTGGAGGTCAGGCGGCCATGCTCCCCCCAGACGCTGATATTGGTATATCCTGCCTGTAAGCCGGTGATGTACACCTCCCGTTGAGATATCACCAACACATCGGCGATTTCCTGGCTCCCGACGGATATCCGGATGATGGGAAAAGCGGTGCGCAACACCTTGGACTGCCCCACCTTGAGACGCAGGGTTTGGGAGATGTCCTGATCCTTGATCCGTTCCAATAAATTCTGGGCTGCCGCGGAAGGGACCATAAACCATGGAATAACTAATCCCAGACAGCATATGAGGCACAACCCTAGTCCCCATTCAGATGGCCGAAACCTGAATCTCGGCAACAGACCCATAACGCCTCCGGTTGACCTGTTTATTGAACATTATTAATCTCGTTCATCTCATCGTCTCAGCCGCAGTTAAACTTAAATGCTTTTTTGCAAAAAATTATTATTGAATAGTTTAAATAAGTTAGAAACAGAGGAAGATGTAAGCGGAAGGAGCCGTCTTAGGCAAAGCGAACAACAGCCAAGTTGCCATTGACTGTTGTTCTCAGAAAGAAAAGGAGAAATAAATTTTCAGATCAGATAAGGAGCGGGTTAAAAGCAGATGGCATTAATCAACCAATTTCGGGGGTGTTGCCGCCCCGTAAAAAGGCGCGTCGCCGCTGGGTTTGTCCCCCACCGTCTTGGTATAATTCTTTACGAAATGGCCTTGGATGTATTTGTCGTCCCCCCCCACCGCGGCCTCGATATAGAAGGGCACAAAACCCAGCACCGGCGTCCAGGCATGGGTGTCGAAATCCGTCTCGACCACCGGCAGCATCACCACCTGCCCGACCTTGCTCTCCGCGTATGGAAAGAGGGTGGTCTTGGTCCCCGGCTCAATCCAGATATTGTCGCCGATCTTTACCTCTGTGGGGTTGCCGTTGTCAATGAGGTCTCTGATGATGGGGACGTTGTTGGCATCCACCAGGAAAGAAGTCCATTGTCCGGCCGATTCGTCCGGATAATGGTAGGCTGAACCTATCCGGAAGGAGACCGGCGGATTCAGACTCCACCACTGCTGCACCAGGGCTTGAGCCACCGCCAGGGGGAAGCCTTCTCCCGGCCGGATACTTGAAGGGCCGGAGATGATGGAGATGGCCCTGGCCGCCACATCCGTGGTATTTTTCCCGAAGATGCGGGCAAAGAACAGTTTCACCGGACCGCCGTTTTTCCCGTCCTGCTTGTTGATAATCACTTCCATTGCCGGCACGTCCTGGGCGGTGGGAGTGATGGCGGTGGATTGCATGGTTTTTGAGGTCAGATTGTAGTAGCCGGCATTGATCTGGGCGTCGGCGAGGCTTTGTCCTTCGGCCTTGTGCTGGCTCACAATGGTTTGCGCGGTTGACTGGCCGCGCCCCCAGTCAGGGAAGGTAAAATCCAAATTATCACCCGGGAGGGCGGCATAGGCTCGCGTGCCAGCCAACGCCGCGGCGTCGGCGGCATTTTGCAGTTCATGTTTGACGGTTAAAATTGTGCCCATATCGGAGGCCGCGGCCATCAGGCCCAGAAAGGGCACGATCCCCAGGGCCGCCGCCACTGCTACGGTGCCGGAGTGGTCGCTGAAAAATTTTCTCCATCTCGCTAGCATACGTTTCTCCTTACTCTATCAACATGGTGGTGGAGGCGGACAGGTTGGCGTTGCTTCCCAAACCGGGAACCAAAGCGCTCAACACAAACCAGTTCTTTATGGCGTTGACGGTGACCGTTCGTGTTTGACCACTTGCTCCCGGAGCGTTGGCAGTCACCGACAGATTGGCATCGCTGGGCAGCATGTTGGCGTAATTGTTGATGACAAAATTTTGGATCTCGGTACTGCTCGGCAAGCCATCCGGGTTGTACTTGGCCCCATAGCGCGCCCCATCTCGGCTTGCCATGGTGATCATCTGCTTCATGTACCAGGCATGTCCGAAGTCAATGATGCCGGCCACCAGCAGCAGGAAGATCGGCATGATGATGGCAAACTCAGAGGCGACGGCCCCTTTATCTTCCCGTCCAAGCCTTGACCTTAACCGGCAACGTCTCATGATGACCTTTTTCCTCCCTTCTGGCAGGATCACATCGGCTAAACGTGGCCAGGGAATTCTTCTGTCGTCTAGATCGGCTAGTAAGGTGGGCGGCTTGAATTTTTCCTCACTTGGAGGCGACGGAGACTCCGAGGCAATGGGCGAGGAAGATGCCGGATCAGCCAATCAGGAGCAGGACCAAGAGCTGCGCTGGCTTTGACTGGATGGTCGGTCTGGGGGGCGGTTGCCGACCGCCCCCAAAGAATGAGGAGAAAATGCCGGGTTACTGGCTGGCAGAGCGGTTATTTCACCAGCTTGGCGGCTTTGTTCCAGAGAGCCACAGGATTGGAGGAGGAATTCATGTCCTGGTAAGTGCGTTGGAAATTGTTCCCCATTGCGTTGGCGTCCGTCGCTTGTTGATTCTGGTCAAGCGGCGGGATCTCCATCGCTACCGAACAGGTATTCCGACAGCTGTTGGGATTTACCACCTGGTAATACTGCCCCTGAGAATTTGTACCAGAGGTGGTGACACAGCTTGCATTCACGGTGACGCCAGTAATATCCACTGCCACAAAGCCGTCGATATACACGGCGGGGATTTTATAGGAGGCGCAGGCATATGCTTTGGAAATCAAAGAAGGTTTCCAGAAGGCCAACCTGGTCCAGGGCTTTTCGGGCGGGGCGGCAGCCGTGGGCTTGGTGGGATCATAGATGGCGACGGTTACCCGCCACTTGCCGTTGGCATCCTTCTTGGCGTTGTATCTGGTTTTCAGGGCGTTAAAAAAGTTTTTGACGTTGCCGCCCCATCGCCACTCGCTCATGGGGTAGAGTTTGTCCGCCACTTTGACTTGGGGAAACTTGGTGGTGCCCTTGATATAATTGAGCACCCGGCTGTAACTGGGGCTGGAAGAGGAGTCCACCCAGGTACCGCGGCTCAGATCAAGATTGTTGTTCCAAGGGTCAGGTGAACCGCCCAGGTCCTGCCAGGAAGGCAGGGTCTTGGGAGCCAGGGCATAAGCTTGCGGAGGAGAGATGGCGTCCCAGAAAAGCTGCCATAAGCCTGGCCTGAGATTGGCCTGGGGAGGGATCAGGATGCTGTCCGGCAAGGCAAAAGGAATATCTAGGGAGCTGGTACCGGTAATCCCCAGATAGGCCACGGCGGTGGCGGTGGTGGTCAGCTCATTGATGCCCAGGATGCTGGCAAAATATGAAGGCACCTTGGGATTGTTGGATTGGCCGTCATCGCTCCCCATACGACTGACCCGCACCCGCACGGCATTCACCTCAACTGTATAACTGGGGTTGGGGATGGGGGTAAAAGTTTGCGTGGCGAAATTCCATTTGCCCGTTTCCATGAAGGCCTGAAGACTGCTTAAGCCAATGGATTTGTTTTGCGCGGCGCAATTTTGCACCGCCGTATTGATGGCGTTGACATCGATGTACTGGGATTGTTGGGATAAGGCGTTGGCTCCGGCCAAGGCGGCCCCATCAGCGGCGTTTTGCAGTTCATTTTTGATGACATACAATTGGCCGAGATCGATGGCGATGGCCAGAAACACAATAAAGGTGGTGATCAGCAAGCCGGTCACAGGGGCCGCAATGCCCTCTTCATCAGAAAAAACACTAAAAAATTTCCTCATTTTACGCATGGTCCATACTCCTTCCCGAGGTTATTACCTCGTACTCAGATTACTCTGCAATCATGGTGGTGGAGGCCGAAAAATTAAAGGGATTGGTCAATATCAAACTTAACGGACCGAGCCAGGTCTTTTGGGCGTTGACAGTGACTGTGAGTTTTTTGGTACCCGCGTCATACGTTGGGTTCGGTACAGACCAGGAACCCGGGGGCATCCTGCCGGTCAGATAATTATTCACCACACTGATTATCTCGGATGTCTGACTGCTGGGTGGGATGCGGTTGTTGTTGGCGTCCACCCGATATGCTATGCCGTAGCGGGCTCCTTCTCGGGTGGCGTTGGTGATTAGGTGGTCCATCATATACAGGTGGCCGAAATCAATAATACCCGAAATTATCAGCAACAGCACTGGCGCCAATATGGCAAACTCAACGGCGACGCTGCCGCCCGTCTGACGACAGAAGCGTCGGACTGCCTTTCTAATGCCGGCCCGCATAGAAATGTCCCTTCCTTCGGCCCTCCACTGGAAGTTGACCCTGATCATCACTTTCTTTGATGAGACCAGATCCGAGGTTGAAAATTTGGTTGCCCGCCCCTCATGGCGACTATTTTGGTTTTTTCTTGCCCGATCCCTCAGACGGACAGCTAATCTTACCGGGGACCCGCGGTGGAAAAAGTGAACCGTTCATCGTCTTTATCGGCGCGAAAGGTGGCCGGCTTTAATTTTTTTCCTCTTTTCTCCTGGAGACATCATCGGGCTTTCCGGGAAAATGCAAGATATCCTTTAAGTCTGAGGGGGGAATTCCGATAAGGTGACAGAGTAACATCAGTAATACCAAGTGGAGACATGATATGATCCGACGCCTTCCTCCCTGGATGTGGTTGGTGCTGTCCATCATATCCGGTACCCTGGCCACTTACATGGCTATGGGGTGGCTCAAAGACCAGTCTCAGAAGCAGATCAAGGAGACCCCTACCCTGGCTCCGGTAGTGGTGGCGGCCAGAGACCTCGGCACTGCCGTCTCTCTGGGGGGGGACCAGTTGGCGGTTCACCACTGGCCGCCGCCAAATGTGCCCAAAGGTTCGTTCGGCGCCATAAAGGACCTGGAAGGCCGGGTGACGGCTTACCCTTTTGCCCCTGGAGAGCCTATCCTGGAAAGCAAGTTGGCCCCCAAGGGGGCAACAGCCGGACTCACCGCCCTGCTGCCGCCTCATAAGAGGGCGATGACTGTGAAAGTGGACGAGGCCTCAGGGGTGGCCGGCTTTGTGAGTCCGGATAATCGGGTGGATGTCATTGTAAGCGTGGATAAGGGTCAATTCACTGATAATCCCCTGGCCAAAACGGTCTTGCAGGATATCCGGGTGCTGGGCACCGGACAAAAGATCGAAAAGACACCGGGCGAAAAGCCTCAGGTAGTGCCCACGGTCACTCTGGAAGTCACCCCCGAGGAAGGAGAAATACTGGCGGTGGCTTCCCAGGAGGGCCATCTGCGTCTTGTCCTAAGGGGGCAGAAAGACGAAGAGGTGGTACCTTCAGCAGGAGTGGGCATTAACCAGGTGATGAAAGGGGGCAAGAAAGGGTCGGATTCTGGTGTGGAGATCATTCGCGGAGTCAAACGGGAGGTGCTTAGTTTTTAGTTCAGGCTCGCAGGTAAAGCAATCCCTCTCTTTTTAAGCCAGCTGAAAAATCAACTTCTCGCAGCCACCTTGGTCAGCGCGTGGTCAAGTCAATCCTTAAACTTGGCGGTGACCACTAGAGCTTCAATTCTCTCCTTATACTCCGAAAACTCAAGAATTTGCTGACAGGCTTTT
Organism: Desulfobacca acetoxidans; assembly: GCA_020722205.1. GTDB lineage: Bacteria > Desulfobacterota > Desulfobaccia > Desulfobaccales > 0-14-0-80-60-11 > DYLF01. The sequence goes on along the minus strand of DYLF01000001.1, from coordinate 223 downwards.
TGCCATCGGGTAAAGTATTATCAGCAGTCTCCTCCCCCCAACCCTCGTGGCGGTGAGAGGGTTTTGTTTGTGATGGTCATTCTTGGCTTGGAAACCTCATGTGATGAAACCGCGGCGGCGGTGGTGGTCGATGGCCGGCGCATTTTGTCCAGCGTAGTGGCCACCCAGATCGAACTGCACGCCCAATATGGCGGAGTGGTGCCGGAGCTGGCGGCCCGCCGTC
>DYLF01000097.1 GCA_020722205.1 Desulfobacca acetoxidans | reverse complement strand
GAGCAACGGACTTCTAATCCGTCGGTCGCAGGTTCGAATCCTGCCAGGCGCGCCAATGATTTCAAGGGGTTAGTTGAATGCCCATCTCCTTTTCTGTGCAATTGTTAACAAGATGACTAACATTTGCAATTTGGCGGTCCAGCCAGTCAGTGTATTGGGCCATGGCGCGGTGGAGATCGTCTTCAGAGGGGCCATGTAGTGAACGTCCATCCCCTGGAGAGAATGGCCCAGGATCGTGTCCCGATAGACCTTATCGACGCCGGCGCTTAACATGTTGGTCTTGACCGTGCGCCGGAGGTCGTGAAAGATGATTCCTTCAGGCTTGCTCCTCAAAGCTCCCCTCATCTCATGCCGGTATTATAGGCCGTGATGATGATCGCTTTCAGGTGGGGCGCCGCCACACTCACCAGCCGGAGATATTCTGCCACATTGAGGATCCGCTTCCTGGTATTGGCACCCCGCCTTAACTTCCTCTTGATCCGGGGAAAAGCCTTGACCGTCCGGCCATCCACCAGATCATTATCAAAGGCTTTCGTGACCATGGTCTTGACGACGCTGATTTCCATATCGATGGTAGCCGGGGTCCGGTCCTGCTCTGCCCGTCTCTCCTGATACTCCTCCAGGTCCTGTAGCTTGATACTGCTCACCATCCGGAGGCCGAAGACTTCATTGAATTTGGTCAGAATGCCTTTTATGCGGTGGTAGGAAGCCAGCCTCTTGACGGCTTTCTGTTCCAGATACCACTCGGCCAATTCCGAGAAAGTCATCTTCTTAGCCGGGACACGCTCCAATATGGTGGGGTTTTCTACTTTTTGGGTCTTGCGTTTGCCCTCTGCGGCCCGGGCCTCTTCGATTCCACCGGGGCGACCATCAGGAAGCCTCACAAATTCCCAACGCTGTTTACCGTTAGGGGTTCAGTAATGAATCCAGTAACGGACCTTGCCAGCCCGTTTCGGCTTCACCAGATTCCTCTTACAACCGGCGCACTTCCGGTTCTTGACCGCCTGTTTCCGGTGACAGAAAGGACACTCGGCTAAGATCGCCAAAATCGTCTCCGTGAAAAATTGACCGCATATTACCTTGCAAGAAAGTCATGGCAGGTAGTGAAAATTCATACCCGCTTTTTGCGACAGTCGCTAAAGTTGGAAAGCTGTTGCTCTCGCCCACGCCGGATGTTCGCCAGCCATGTGTTAAGGCCTTCCGATAGTTAACCTTCAGGCACAGGCATTCTGAGATGCCCCCAACTGAGGCGATACCAGATAACGCCAGCATGCACCTCACAGGCTTCCATGGTCACGCTATTCCGGCTGGGGGCGCTGGTAGATTGGACTTCGTCTCTAAGAGAATATTTGGGGGCCATTGAGATCCATCTAAATGAAGACCTTGGTTCTTTTACAGTACCTCCTTTCCTCCCTACTTGAGCTTGAGCTTCTCCGAGATTTCCTCCAGTATCTGGTTAATTTTCACTACGGGTTCAGCGGAGGGGCTTAGGACTCCGCCAAGCTCAATCCGTATACGGAATTTTAAATCCAGGCCCACCGCGGCCTTCTTAATATCGGCAATTTGTTCGGCCAAATCCTGAATCTGGTTTGGTTGCAGTTCGGCCTCGGCGAGGAGAACACCGAGAGGGGGCGGCGGGGGTGGAGGGGGGGGGGGCGGTCCTTTCGCCAAGATTATTCTGACATTTTGCGCCCCAGAAAAATCACAGGGCCAGGGACCTGAATCCAAGGCCCTCTCTATCATCCGCGCCCTGAAGCCGCTGTCGATGCTTTCCCGCACCGTAACCCATGGAAGCGTCTTCCCCACCTTTTTGGAAAGGGCCACACTTACTGACAAACCTGTACTGCGCTGGTCTGACCAGGCTGCCGGGAGGTTCTCGGGGAGAATTTCCAAGGGGGAAATAGGCCTTGGCGGCCCCTGTAGAATGGCATCCGAGGTCAACAGCCCGGACGGAATGTCCTCTGCCAGAATGCTGGCCGGCCCCGATGTTAGCCATAGTTTGCCAGAGCGTACTGCCAGGTGCACGGCAGCGTCCACCACTTCTTTTTCAGCTTTCGGAATAGTTACCGGCTCCTCATAGCCTTCTTTCGGGATGTTCACCACCTTCCCGCCGACAAAGTAGGCATACAAATCTTGTAGCGAGATTTCAGAGGACTCCCATAACCCCGGCAGTACGCCGGGAATCAGGAGCGAGTAAGGCAAATCGCTCAAGGCAGCCGCTTCCGGCAGCACAACCTCCAGGCCAGGATCTTTCAAGGCATTGTCATCCGGCAATTCTCGCCACCAGGTCCGCACCGAGCGGTCCGGACGCCTGAGGCTCAGCACAAACAACCCTTCCCGGCAGCCAGCCAGCAAGGTGTCCAAGATAGCCTTGCGATTGAGCATCTTGGGGAGATGGGGGAATTGGGCGAAAGCCCCCACCAGGTCCTTGACGCGCCGGGAAGTTTCACCTTCCCGCCACAGGTCATAGGGACCTTCCGGCAGCAGGGCTTCGGCACTCACCGCGGTCTCCTGAATTCGAGAGCGGCTGTCCTTTTTGATGAGGTTGAACAGAGGCTCGTTATTTACTGCAATCTTAAAAGCCTGGACCTCATTCTTCTCTGACACTGTGACCACCAGGCAGTAGGCTTGCTGAATGGCTGCAGGGATTTTCTTCTTGGACCGCTCAATTTCTCCCGCCAGGGTCTCAGCCCTAATGGGGTCCACTTCCTGACCTTTTAATTGGAATTGCACTTCCAGCCAGCCCAGATGGTCCCGGATTATATTGCGAATGGCCTCCAGGCCGTCTCTCGACGGCACCGCCAGCACCAGGGCGTTCCGGTAAACTCGCGGTTTGTCGGCCGAGGTGGTTTCATCAAGGAATTGCTTGGCCACCGCGCTGGGCTCGCCGGCTTTCGAGGCGGCCGAGGGCCCCAATACAGCGTAATGAAATTCCCCGTCATCTTCTATGTCTTTAGGTCTGATGGGCAGATTATGGACCCGGGCCCCTGCAGCCGAAGCACCTGCGGTCAGGCTTTTCAGTATGGCGATTTCATCCAGCAGTCTCGACTCCACCACTTCCGGAGCCACTCGGTTTAAAGAAGCACTGTGCATTTGCTTGAGATTGGGCTTGGACCCCAGCCGCCACGATTTGGGCAATTGTTTCTGGCCATCCGGTCCGACCTCCGCATCAGCGACAGACGCCTCATCCAAAAACCACGACTCTTCCGCCCAGCGCTTGAGACCCTTTTCCAATTCGATCTTATCCGGTTTAGTCTGGCCCAGAAGGACCAAAAGTTCTCGGGTCAGGGCCTTCTGCCCGATGGGCTGGGAGTGAAGAAACGTAGCAACCACCGCCTGCTCAATTTCCCGAAACCTCAACGGCCTTATCTCGGCTTGGATCTCTCGGGCCTTTGCCAGTTCCCCTTCTAAAATCCCGGTCCACTCCTGCTTCTTACCTTCATATTCCTCAGTGGTGGCCACCGTGGTGAGCTCTCGGGCCGCCTCGGAGATCCCCCCTTTTCCGGGTTCTCCTAAAAATACATTGGCGGCCACCAGGGGACACTTATCCCACTTTTCCGCCTCCCTGAGAGCCATCGCAAAGGTGCGCAGGATTCCCCGGGTGCGCTGAAAGCCCTCCAGGTTCGTCCACTTGGTGTAAAAGATGTCGGTTAAATCGGGATGGAAGGGAAAACTCCTGGCGAACCGATCTTCCACGGCCTTCTTGTCTTTTCGGGTCTGCTCGTCCAACTCGCCGATGTTTTTGACCGCCGCCACTACATGGGGACGGAAGACTTCCCGGTCTTTCAGGGACTCGGGCGTAAAGAAGCGGCGGCGCAAGACCTCGGCCACGTCTTCCTTCACCACCGGCTCTACTCCTTCCTCCCGTTCCCGTCGGAAGATGGCGTACAGTTCCTGCGTCAGCTCCTTCCCCAAGGCGTCGCTTTTTCGCGGGTCTGTTGCAAGAAGCGAAGCAACTATGGCGCAGCGGTCTATCTTGGTAGCGGCCTGTGTTAGATACTGAAAGAAATCAATTAGCCTCCAGCGCCAAACTGGATCAAGACCCACTTTTCCTCTTACATAGGTAAGAACTTCATCTAGCAGGATTAAGGTTGATAGATTCTCCTTCTCGGGAAAGGCCAGCAGGTCTACCAGAAGATTTTCTGCCGGGGGGCTTTCCCGCTCCATATCTAAGTTTTCGGCGTGAAGCAACCTTAATCCTTCGCTCCCGGCAATTTGAAAAGCCAGCACGCTCCATGGCATTGTCAGCCAACGGGATTCTCCCTGAGGTCCTTTAACCTCCGCACCTTTTTCTGGGTCTAGCTTGTCGAAACACAAAGCGGCCACCCGGGCCCGGGAAGGCGGCTGGCCGATGTGCTGGACAAACTCCTGCACCGCCGGCATGTCCGGCAACCGGGACGGCTCATGAACCAGATGGTACAGGGTGATAAGGGTATGGGTTTTGCCGCCCCCGTAAGTCAGCTCCAACTGGCGCACGGCTTTCTCGTTTTTCCCCGCCAGGCGCAGCACCACATCTTTGCACAGCTCCCGCAGATTGAAGGTGGGGTAGGTGAGAGCGAAAAACTCCCTGGGGTCTTGATAAACCGGGCGGGCTTTGCCCATCGCCACCTCGTAAAGGTCTGCGGCAAAGATCGCCAGCGACAGCTCCCCGGAGCGCACATCGTCCCGGAGCCGCACCACCTCGTGCCATGGGATCCATGGAGTCTTACTCATACCCGGCTCCTATTCCGGTTGATAGGTTCGAATTCTTCCCCTCTGAACAATCCAGAGTTTCCCGTTTATGTCTTCCCGAGCTAACCCGGCAACCAAGGTTTTTACTGCCTCAGACAAATCTTTGGGTGTCGGTCTGGAGGGGAGGCGCAGGACCGCGATACCCGAGTAGTCGGCTGGTTTGAAAAGCAACGGGTTGCCGAAATCCAGGTCCAGGGTTACCAGACATCTGTGCTCTCTCCGGCAGACATCTATCAAAGCCCGATCCGTGGCCGCGCAGAGACCTTGCTCCACCACGGTAGCCACCTCGTGCCCTGCCTGTCGGAGCAGTTCAGCCCCTCGACGGCCGAGATTTTCATCCAGCTTCAGCTTCACGCTTCGGCCTCAAGGGGAATGTCCACATATCGCTCCCGGGCCATCTCCGCGCCGTAAGCGAGGCAGGCGTAAACGTCTGCCTCTTCCAGGCCGGGGTATTCCCGAAGGATTTCCTGGATGGTCATGCCGCTGGCCAGGAAATCCAGAATCAGGGAAACCCAGAGGCGGTGTCCCCTGATGCAGGGCTTGCCGAAGCAGACATTGGGGTCGATGCTGATGCGGGCTAGCAGTTCCTCACGGGTCATGGTTATTCTCCTGTTTCCGGGCCGGCTGCTAGGGCCGGCTGCCGTTTTTGCGGCGCTCTCCGGGCACTCACATGGTTGCTCAGGCTCTCCAGGAGCGAGCGTTCTTCGCTGTTCCGGGAGGCTAGCTCGATGAGGGCCTGGAGCAACTGGTGAAAGAGGGGATGGCGCAACAGCCCCCGCACATCCAGATATTCGTTCACCGCCGCCTGATCCCCCGCCTTCCACAGGTGCATCAAGCGGTGCACCTGGTCGATGAGAGGGATCTCCCGGGCCTTGGCTGGGGATTTCTCCCTGGTCGCCAGCCTGGAAGTTTTTGCTTCCTGCTTGGTGCGCTTGCTGTCCACCGCCGGATCATAGCCCAGGCCGGGACGCAGGCGCTGGTTCCAGGGCTTGAGCTTCACCTTGCTGCCACTTCCCCCCTCTGCGGTGGGGCGGGCGTCCCCGCCCGCCTCGTCAGGATTCTCATCTTCATCAGCTTCTTCCTCGGTTTCCTGGCCACCGGTGCGGATTAGAAGATCGTACTGCTCCACCAGGGCGCCATCGGAGAGGCCGCAGGAAATGGCATAGAGGATACAGGGGCCGATGGGCGCTTCCGCCATGCCGAAGTCGTGCCGGTGTAGAAGGTAATAGGTGGTGACCTTGTCCAGGCCACTTACCGCCTCAGTACCGCCATTTCCCGAGAGCACCCGGCCCACCACGAAGTCCACCACCATGCGGCGCACCTGACTCAAAAACTCCGAGACCGTCATCAACTGCCCCGGCTCATTGGCCTTCTTGACCGCCGGGTGCTTGCTGTAGGCCTCCAGGGCCGGTCCGGTAGCCGCCCAGACGAAGTCCGGCCCCCGAATGCCCGCGTCCCAAAAATCCCGAAGCCGGGTGGTGATCTTCTCCTCCATCTCCGCCAGCACCTTGTTATCCCAGCCAGGCCGGGCGGCCTCCGGGCGCTTTTTGCACACCAGCCAGACGGAGGAAGAGAGCGCGGCCGACCCATGTGCACGACTTCTGTTCCCCATCTCCGTTTGAATTGGCCAGGAACCGTTGACCACGAACCCGGCCCGGATAATGGAGGACACCAGGGTCTCCCAGGCCGCCGGCTGCTTATTGGCGAAGACCACCACCAGCCGGCCTTCCGGCGCTAAAGACCGATAGCAGGCCTGAAAAGCCCGAAACATGCCCTCTTCGTAAGCCGCCCTGGATTTCTCCCGGTCGCCCCCAAAGCGGCTGGCATCGTCGATGAGCTCCCCGTTATTCTTATCATGGTCCCATTTGGGGGATATGGGGTCCTGGAAACGGGAGTCGATTTCTGCTGAGAGACCTTGCAACGTCCGACGAAGCCAAACATAAAAGAAATCCATCAAGTCTGAATAGGGGATAGC
>DYLF01000176.1:223-1079 GCA_020722205.1 Desulfobacca acetoxidans | reverse complement strand
TGCCTCGATTACGATTTGTGCCCTGAGCACCCTGCATGTCCATTACGATGCGCATCAATTGGCCACCCTATGGTGACGCTCGACGGCGGTTTTGAGATCCAGGTAGATTTGCCGTGCACGCGGGGAAAGCTGCGATAGGTCGGTCATCGATTCTGTCGTGTGGATTTGGTCACATTTGTTGTCGGACGCCCCAGAGGAAAGGGGTTGAGCCTGCACCGTCATCAATCCGCGACGGATGGCCAGGGCGCGCAAAGGGCGATACAGCCAGGGAAGGCGCATGATCTTCCGGTTGAGCCGTTTGGCCAGCAGAGGACGGTGGAGGACCTGGCGCATCAGAAAAGGCAGCAGCCAGAGGAGCAGCCTTCCGAGGAGCCTGAAGGGAAGCGACAGGAGCCTGCGCAGGGCGGAAAGGGCCGACCGGGCGGCCAGCACTGTCTGGTTGAATGACCCGAGGATAAGCTGGTAGCCCAGCCTCAAGGGGGCGGTCAACTTCCAGGACTTGCTGGCATAGACCGCGGCAAGCTGTTTTTCGCGCTCGGTGGCGACCGTAAACCAGTGGCGCGCGTGGTTGTTCAGCTCCTCCACTTTCGCCTTGGCCGCCTGCCATTCCGACTCGAGCGACTGGCTGTGGGCTTGGAGCTGGGCCTTGTCTGCCTCGGCCTTTACCAGATCCTCCCGCATCGCCTGAAGCGCTTCACTTTGGCGGCGCTGTGTCTCCTGGGCCGAAGCAAGTTCTGCCGCCAGCTCCTCGATCCTCGCCTTGGCCGCCTGCCATTCCGACTCGAGCGACAGGCTGTGGGTTTGGAGCTGGGCCTTGTCTGCCTCGGCCTTTACCAGATCCTCCCGCATCGCCTGA
>DYLF01000176.1:0-123 GCA_020722205.1 Desulfobacca acetoxidans | reverse complement strand
AGCGCTTCACTTTGGCGGCGCTGTGTCTCCTGGGCCTCTTTTTCAGCTTTTAAGGCCCTATTTCCCGTCTCCGCCAGCCTGACCTCAGCCTCTTTGGCCCTGGCTTCAGCCTGTTGAAGCCGG
>DYLF01000096.1 GCA_020722205.1 Desulfobacca acetoxidans | reverse complement strand
GCCCCTACAGAAGTTCTTAAGTGAACCGTATTACTCCTAACCCCTCACCTCCAACCCCAATTTCCCCAACCCAAAGGTCGTCGCCTTGCCCAGGTGCACTTTCTCCACATATCTCAGCAGCGGCAAAAACTCCCCCAGCTCCCCCTCATAGCCCACCTCCCCCACCAGACCCCCCATCAGCATGGCCTGATCCTGGCGGTGGGAGTAGCGCTGCCAGTCATACCAATGGAGGGTGGAGTGAGTGGTGGTCACCTCCTGGGCCCGGGCCGTCAGGCCCCGGTAGTCCAGGTTAGGTTCGCCGTCGCCGAAATGGCTGTTCAGAGTCGCGATCCGCCGCAGGGCGGCACGCAGGAGCACATGGAAAGGCAGCTCCGCCTGGAGGCGGTTGTGGTATTTGAGGCGCAGCGGGGTAAGAAGTTGGATGGTCAGGGCCGTCACCGACTCCTGCGGCGACGCTCGCGGGAGCGTCAGCTCCCCGGCCCTGACAGGGGTAAGGGTACGGTGGGCGGCGTCGAAGATATCCTGGCCGGCAGAGCTTACGCTTTTGAGGACAAAGCGGGCCCGCCGGCCCTGCACTTGTCGGCCGATGCCGATTTGCCCCATCTGCTCAAAGGCATAGACGAAATAAGGGAGATACTGATTGGCCGGCCCGAAGAGCAAGAGGGTGAAATTGAAGTCCTCGCCCGCTAAGAAGTGGGTTTTAAGAGTGTCGGGAGGCTCAATGACAAAGGGGTGAGGTGGGGAGGGACGGCCTGGTTCCCTCGAGTCCGGCGGCGTCTCAAAAACCCGGGTATAAATGCATTGCCGGCGCAGGAGGCAATCCTGGCATTCCTGGTGCTTCAGGGCGCAGACCACCGCCTTCAGCGCCCGACCGAACACCCCCCGGAAAGTGGAGCCTTTGTAGAGCGGAAGGAACGCCTCATCCGCTAACACGGCCTGAAAAGCATATTCGCCACACAGCATGGCTGGCCCTGACCTCCTCGCCCCTCCAGCGAAGCACAAATAAGCCGCCGGCGCCGCCATGATTAACCATGGTGAAAATATTAGCACACCGGCGGTAAAAAATGCAAATCCCAAGAATACATAATTACGGCACCCGGCGGTTGGCTCTTTGCCTATTGGCTATCCCGGCCGGTTGTGCTATCATGCAGTCATTTGCCTCTTTTGGGGAAAAAACCATGTCAAGACGGCTGATGTGGCTCTGGGTGGCGCTGTGCTGGTGGCTGTGGAGCGGTGTGGCCGGAGCGGAGGAGCTTAACTTGGTGGCCGGCGAGGCCGGCGGGGGGGATGTATGGCGTATCCGAGCCGAAAAGATTATCTATGAGGCGCCGCGCCACACTTACCTCGCCGAGGGCCGGGTGGAGATCACTCAGGGGGAGCGGCGACTGAGGGCGGCGCGAGTGGAGGTGAACAGCGTTACCAAGATTGCCTTTTTGCAGGGCGAAGTGGTCTTGATGTTAGGGGAAGATATTCTCACCGGCCAGGAGGGGCATTTCAACCTGGCCACCCGCTGCGGGGAAATGCGCCAGGCTCGTCTCTTTGTAAAGCGGAATCATTTTCACGTCAACAGCGAGGTGATGCGCAAGACGGGGGAAAACTCTTATGTGGCGGAAAGGGCTACGGTGACCACATGTGACGCTGATCGGCCGGCCTGGTCGTTTACGGCCCGCACCTTGCGGGTGGTGCTGGAAGGATATGCTATCGGCCGCCATAATGTGCTGCGCCTGGGGGGAGTGCCGGTGCTTTACCTGCCCTACGGGGTGGCGCCGGTGAGGACGGTGCGTCAGTCTGGGCTTATTATGCCTTTCTTCGGACAGCACCGGGCCGGCGGCACGATTGTGGAAGTACCATTATTCTGGGCCATCAGTAATCATGCCGACGCCACTTTCTATCAGAACGTCATCACCAACCGTGGCTATATGCAGGGGACGGAATTTCGCTACCGCGGCCATAGAGGAGCGGCGGGCAACCTCCGCTTTGTCTATCTTAACGATGGCCACGCCGGCGCTCCCACCCACAACCGGTATTGGGCCGCGGGTATGATCAATCAGCCCCTGACCGACAGTATCAGCTTCCGGGGCACCCTGGACCGGGTCAGCGATGCCGGCTACCTCCAGGACTTCAATTACGGCTACCTGGGCCTCAGCCGCTACTCCCGCGACCTGATATCCGAAATGGGGCGGGACCTGGAGCCGCAGGAGGTACCGGTTCGGGTGTCCACCGCGGTGGTGAGCGCCACCCCCTTTTGGGGCAACTTCACGGCCTTCAGCCGCTATTATCAAAAACTCCGGGCAGATGACCCCAGTCCTTACCATCGCCTGCCGGGTCTATCATTGACCACCCTGCGCTGGCCCTTGGGGAAATGGCCGTTGGCCCTGGGAGTGGAGGCCTTTTATGGCCATTTCCTGCAGAACCAGCGGGTAAGCCAACAGGGGGAGAAACTGGATTTTCACCCCTCTCTCTTCAGTCAGCTTCAGTTGTTGCCGGGTCTATCCCTGGACGGCCGGGTGGGTTATCGGCAGACCCTGTTTATTATGGAGCGCTCCCTGCCGGGGGGGCCCAAGGAGGCGCCGGCTCGGCAGTTGTTTGACGCCAAGGTCTCGCTGGCCAGCCGGTGGTATAAGGATTATGGCCCGGCGGGAGGAGGCACCAGATACCGGCATCTGGTACAGCCGGAACTTACCTATTGGAATATGCCACGCTATAACGCCCGCCGCTACCCTGACTTTGATCCCTTTGATTGGGGGTGGGTGGAACACACCAGCCGCAATCTGCCATTGCGGGACGGAGACAATCCTCTGGGGGCGGTGAACGCCCTGACCTATGGCCTGTCCACCAGCCTTTTGAGGCGCACTCTGAATCCGCAGGGCCAGGCGCTGATTAGTGATCTCTTCTGGTTCCGACTGACCCAAAGCGTCTTTTTCAACTCCCGGACCATGGGGTTTGACGGCTATGACATTCCCCACCACCGCCTCTCAGACTTTCTGGGCGAACTGGAGAGTAGGCCCTTTCGCCGCCTGAGCCTTGGTCTGGACCTTGGAGTGTCCCCTTATTATGAGGGCTTCAACCGCAGCAACGTGAAGGTCAAATTTTTTGATGACCAGCACCGTAACTATGTGAGTGTGGGTTATCTCTATATAAGAGATTATGCCAGCCAGATAAATTTGGAAGCTTATGTTGATCTTCTGCGCTCGGTGAAGACCTGGCTCAACTTCAGCCACACCTTTCTCACCAACAAGAAGCTGGAAAGACGCTACGGGGTGATTTTTCAGCGGCAATGCTGGGGGATTGCCCTCAGTTACACTGAAAGACCGGATGATCAGCGGGTGGGGGTGACGATCATCCTTCCGGGATTGACGGAAAGGTGGCTCAAGTCGTCCAGCTTAGCCCGGGCAGAATCCGAGGCGCGGCCGTAAACTTGGGAGGAACGCAACGGAAGCAGGCGAGGGTTTTTCTTGCAGCATTCACTGAAAGCTGATGTTATCTCTGAGGTTGGCGCCGGGAATTAGCGATGGGCGGCCAAAGGCTGGGAGCGGTCAGCCGGAAAGTCGTATCTCCTATCTGCCAGCTTGGGAAGTGAGTGCTTTTACCGGATTATCATTCTTGACTTGTTGACAAAACATCGGAGATGTTTAATTTTCTGCGGAGGTGGTCTTAATTCATGAAATTGGCGATTATTGGGGCGGGATATGTGGGTCTGGTTACTGCTGCCTGTTTTGCGGAAATGGGCAACGAAGTTATCTGCGTGGATGCCGATGAGGCCAAGATCTCAGGCTTAGAGGAGGGACGCCTGCCGATCTACGAGCCGGGTTTGGAGGATTACGTCCGGCGCAATCGAGCCGGCCAGCGCCTATTCTTTACGTCTGATCTGGCCGCTGCAGTACAAAAGAGTTTGCTCTGTTTTATTGCGGTGGGCACACCCCAAGATCGTGACGGGTCGGCGGATCTCTCCGCGGTCTTGGCGGTGGCCCGGGAAATCGGCCGCCATCTCAACGGCTATAAGGTGATCGTGGAGAAATCCACGGTGCCGGTGGGCACCGCTACCAAGGTGCGCCAGGCCATCAGTGAGGAATTGGCGAGGCGGGGGGTGGAATTTGAGTTTGATGTGGTGTCCAACCCGGAATTTCTCAAAGAGGGCACCGCCATTGACGATTTCATGAAACCGGACCGCATTGTGGTGGGGTGCGATGAGGTGCGGGTGGCGGAGTTGATGAAGGAACTATATGCTCCTTTTGTGCGCACCCATCATCCCATCATTGTCATGGACGTGGTGTCGGCGGAGTTGACCAAATATGCCGCCAACGCTTTTCTGGCGACCAAGATCTCCTTCATCAATGAAATCGCCAATATCTGCGCTCTGACTGGCGCCGATGTGAATATGGTGCGCCAGGGCATCGGCTCCGACCCGCGCATCGGCCATCTCTTTCTCTTCCCCGGCCTGGGGTATGGCGGTTCCTGTTTCCCCAAGGACATGCAGGCCCTGATCCATACCGCCCGCTCCCACGGGTATACGCCGCGCCTGTTGGACGCCGCCGAAGCCATTAATCAGGACCAGCGTTTGCGCTTCGTGGAGGTCATCCGCCAATACTTTCAGGATGATCTTAAAGGGCGGTGTCTGGGAGTGTGGGGTCTGTCATTTAAACCCGGAACCGACGACCTCCGCGAGGCCCCGGCCCTGACCATAATCTCCCTGCTGCTGGAGTCCGGCGCCCGGCTGCGGGTCTTTGATCCGCAGGCCATGGGGGCGGCCAGGCAATATTTTGGGGAGAAACCGGCTTTATACTTTGCCGAATCTCCTTACGACGCCCTGGAAGGAGTGGAGGCCCTGATCATCAATACTGAATGGACCATGTTCCGGGAACCTGATTTTGACCGCATGTCGTCACTTATGGCCTCCCCGGTCATTTTCGACGGGCGCAACCTCTATCGGCCGGCCAAACTGGCCAAACTGGGTTTCAAATACTTCTATATCGGCCAGCAGATCGATTATGTGGGCTCTGTGCTGAGTAAATAAGCACGAGCCGACATGGGAAAGAAAGGTGAGGTATTGCCTGGTCATTGATATGGAACCGTCGGCGATGCACAGCGAGATTGCCTGGGAGAGAGGGCGGCAGTTAAACCTGGAGGATTTTTCCAATCTCAAGGTGCTGGTGGCCGGCGATTTCATGTTGGATGAGTACATCTGGGGCCAGGTGGGGCGCATCTCGCCGGAGGCGCCGGTGGTGGTGGTGGAGGTGTTGCGGGAAACCCAGAGCCTGGGAGGCGCCGGCAATGTGGTGAACAACCTGGTGGCCCTGGGTGCCCAGGCCGAGGTTTTGGGTCTGGTGGGAGAGGACCCTCAGGCCGGGGTGCTGCGGGAATATCTGAGTCGTTTGGGGGTTGACCCAGCCGGCCTGTTCACAGAGCCCGGTCGCCGCACCACCCGGAAAACCAGGGTTATCGGGGAAGCCCAGCAGGTGGTGCGCATCGACCGGGAAACCACCATGCCTGCGGCTCCGGCCTTCACCGCAAACGCTCTGGCCTTTGTTGACAGCCGCTTACCGCATTTGCAGGCCATTGTGTTGTCGGACTATGGCAAGGGAGCCCTGCCGCCGCCGCTCGTGCGGGCCCTTATCCACCGGGGGCGGGAACAAGGGCTGGTGGTGGTGGTGGACCCCAAAGGGCATGACTATTCGCCCTACGCCCGGGCTTCTGTCGTCACTCCTAACCGCAAAGAGGCCGAGCTGGCGGTGGGCTATCCGCTGACCGGGCGGGATGAGATTCGCAAAGCCGGACACACTCTGAGGGAATCTTTGCTTCTGGAATCACTGCTGCTTACCTTGGGGCCAGAGGGAATGTGGCTCTTTACCCGAGATGGGGGGGACATTTTAATTCCCGCTCAGGCACGGGAAGTTTTTGACGTTTCCGGGGCGGGGGATACGGTGGTGGCGGTGATGGCCCTGGGACTGGCGGCCTGGGGAGACCCCCTGACGGCCGCCCGGCTGGCCAATGTGGCGGCCGGCGTGGTGGTGGGCAAAGTGGGCACTGCCCCCATTTACCGGACGGAATTGGCGCGGGAATTGGCCGGCCCCGGAGAGCGCCATCCGGATAAGATCAAACCCCCCGCCGAGCTGCGCCTCCTGGTGGCCGCTCTGCAAGCGCAGGGGAAAAAAGTGGTGTTCACCAACGGCTGCTTTGACCTCTTGCATGTAGGCCACATCAAGTTTCTGGAGGATTCCCGCCGGCAGGGGGACTGCCTGATCGTGGCTTTGGATTCGGATGCCTCGGTGCGGCAGGTGAAAGGCGCAGGGCGTCCGGTAATTGGTGAGGAGCAGCGCCTGCGCCTGTTGGCGGCGCTGGCAGCGGTGGATTACGTCACCGTGTTTGACAGCCATGAGTTGCCCCTCCTCTTGTCCACCCTGAGACCAGACATCCTCACCAAAGGCAGTAACTATCCGGGCGAGGCCGTGACCGGCCGGGAGATCGTGACCGGCTACGGCGGTCAGGTGGTGTTGATCCCCGTCAGTGAGCCGGTGTCGGTGTCCGGTCTTATCCACCAGATTCGCAACGCCGAACGAAAAGCCCTTAAAAGTCCAGGAGGCAAGGGGGTGAAGGGAGAAGGGCGAAAAGGTGGTTGACCTTTGGCTGCAGAGTGGTTAGAAATAATGTAGGTTTCGCTCTGATCAAGTGAGAGTCAACTGAGCCTCCAAAATCAAACGCGCGCCCATAGCTCAGCTGGACAGAGCAACGGACTACGAATCCGTGTGCCGGGGGTTCGAATCCCTCTGGGCGCGCCAACCA
>DYLF01000095.1 GCA_020722205.1 Desulfobacca acetoxidans | reverse complement strand
TAATTTCTTTGGATACATGACAGTGTCAATTTATAAACTGAACAACATGAATTGCTCAATTTAGGTTCCAGATTCAACGTCAACATTATTATTTTTAGAAAAAACTAACGGAAACTGAAAAGCGAATACAGTTCAACAATGAAGCCTCAACCCCGCACCTATCGCACACGCATGGCCCGGCCGGGACTGGTGGGATTCCGGGTGACCGTCAAAGAAACAGATCTCATGATCCTGGCGGCCAGGGATTTGAGTCTTAGGGCTCGTGACTTGGTGATCCAAGAGCGCCAGCAACTGGAAGCATACATTGCCCAGCGGCCGGAGTTTTTGACGACCCTGCAGCCTCTGCCGGCTGACTCATATGCCCCCCCCGTGGTTCAGAATATGTTGGCCGCCGGACTTCAGATGAAAGTCGGCCCTATGGCGGCGGTGGCCGGAGCAATTGCCGAGAGGGTAGGGAAAGCCCTGGCAACTGACAGCGAAGAAGTCATCGTAGAAAACGGCGGCGATATTTTCCTGAAAATCAATTCCCTGGCCACCGTGGCCCTGTTTGCCGGCAAGTCCCCCTTGAGCCATCGTCTGGGATTGAAGATCGCTCCTGAGCTGTCACCCCTGGGAGTGTGTACTTCCTCCGGCACGGTGGGACATTCTTTGAGTTTCGGCCGAGCGGATGCCGCTTGTGTTCTGGCCCCGTCCACCGCCTTAGCCGACGCCGCTGCTACTGCTTTGGGCAACCGGGTCCAAAACGCCGACGCTATCCCCTATGCTCTGGGATGGCTGGCTGACGTGAAAGGCATCCTGGGCGGGGTGATCGTGGTGGGGGACAAACTGGGGGTCTGGGGGCGGGTGGAGCTGATACCTTTATAAAGAATAGTTGATGAACTTATAAAAAAACCTTTTTACCATCACGCTAGCCATCTCCCCCGAGGGGAAAAGGGAATTAATAGTGGTCTGTGGCAATCCGTTCCTTGCTTTTACCCGATTTTGTCGAGTCTGAGCGGCAATTAAAAACTTTTAGTTATCTTTAAAAGCTTACGATATTTAAGACGAGCCTGGATGGCGGATTTCATAAGGGGATGATGATTTTGGCCGACCGGACGTTAATCCATGGGGCGAAGGGGACAGTCGACCTCCCACTCTCCATGCCCCAATAATGGCTTGCATTTCCTGGCAATTATCTTATAATATAATATAATTGAGTAATATGCTAGCGAGTAGGAGCTGTCAGACTCAACAAGGACCGGCATGAATAATCGTTTAAGCCCTTTTTATAAAAATATTGCCTTGTGGCTGCTCATCAGTCTGGTGATGATCTTTCTTTTTAACTACTTCAACACCACCGAGCAGACTCGGGGCAAAACCAACATCAGTTACAGCCAGTTTCTGGAGTTGGTGAAGAGCGACAAGGTGGCTCGGGTCACTCTGCAAGGAGACGAAATTATCGGTGAGCAAGTGGACGGCAAGCCCTTCAAGAGCTATGCCCCCAACGATCCCGAGTTGGTAAAGCTTTTACAAACCAGAAAGATTGAGATTTCCGCCAAACCTAAGGAGGATTCCCCCTGGTATACCACTCTCCTGGTATCCTGGCTGCCTATGTTGGTGCTGGTGGGCATTTGGATCTTTTTCATGCGCCAGATGCAGGCCGGCGGCGGCAAGGCGATGTCCTTTGGCAAAAGTCGCGCTCGACTGCTGACGGAAAACGCGGTGAAGGTTACTTTTAAAGACGTGGCCGGGGTTGAGGAGGCCAAGCAGGAAGTCTCTGAGATAATAGATTTTCTCAAGGATCCCAAAAAATTCACCCGGCTGGGCGGCCGCATTCCCAAAGGGGTGCTGTTGGTGGGAGCCCCCGGCACCGGCAAAACTCTGTTGGCCCGGGCCATTGCCGGAGAGGCCGGGGTGCCCTTCTTCAGCATTAGTGGGTCTGACTTCGTGGAAATGTTTGTGGGGGTGGGCGCCGCCCGGGTGCGGGACCTATTCATCCAGGCCAAGAGAAATGCCCCCTGCATTATCTTCATAGATGAGATCGACGCGGTAGGCCGTCACCGGGGCGCCGGCTTGGGAGGCGGCCACGATGAGCGGGAGCAGACGCTCAACCAGCTCCTGGTGGAAATGGATGGTTTTGAGGCCAATGAAGGAGTCATTCTTATTGCCGCCACCAACCGACCGGATGTTCTGGACCCGGCACTGCTTCGCCCGGGCCGCTTTGACCGCCAGGTGGTGGTGCCGATCCCGGACCTCAGGGGCCGGGAGGCCATCTTGGAGGTGCATACGCGGCGCACCCCCCTGGCGCCCTCAGTGGATCTCTCCATTCTGGCCCGCAGTACTCCGGGGTTTTCCGGCGCCGACCTGGAAAATCTGGTAAATGAAGCAGCCCTCTTTGCCGCTCGGGACAACAAAGAGATGGTCACCATGGCCGACTTCGAACAGGCCAAGGACAAGGTTCTTATGGGTTCCGAGCGCAAGAGCCTGATTCTGAGCGATCAGGAACGCACCAACACCGCTTATCACGAAGCCGGCCATGCTTTGGTGGCCAAACTAATGCCCGGCACCGACCCCATCCACAAGGTCACTATCATCCCCCGCGGCCGGGCTCTGGGAGTCACCCAACAACTGCCTCTCGACGAGCGTCATACCTACTCCAAAAACTACCTGATGGGCACCCTTACAGTCCTGTTGGGAGGTCGGGCCGCCGAAGAGTTGGTATTCCATCAGTTTACCACTGGAGCTGGCAATGATTTGGAAAGAGCGACGGACCTAGCGCGCAAAATGGTATGCAACTGGGGCATGAGCGAGGAGTTGGGGCCGGTAACCTTTGGCAAACGGGAAGAGCATGTCTTTCTGGGACGGGAACTCCATCAAACCAAGGATTTCAGTGAAGATACGGCGCGCACCATTGACAATGCCATCAAGAATATGGTCAATGGTGCTTACAACGTTGCCAAGGATCTGCTGGCCAGCCACCGGGCTCAACTTCAGGCCTTGGCGCAGGCTCTCCTGAATAAAGAAACCCTGGATTCCCAGGAGATCGACACCATTTTGGACAGCTATCAGGAAGCGGAGCCGCCGGCGCCAGTCGAGGAGGAGGAAGAACGACACCTCTCTTCCCTCCGATTGCAGCAAGCCTGAAAAATACGGTTCCTAGGTTTCATTTCTTGGTTTGCGGCCAAGGAGAAAGGGTTAATTCATTCCTGGGACAGCCGGTTGCGGCTGTTTTCCTTTTTTATTAACTTTTCCCTTTCTTCTTCCATCATACCAGCAGACGCTACCTTACGAGAAAAGCGTGATCTTTTCTAGTCTCTCCAACGTCGGTTGTTAGTAATGTTTTTTTAATCGGCTTACTGCTCACAATTCTTTGACCATGACCAGTGCCACACCGCCCGCCACCCCGGCCTTTGCCGGCCCTTCAGACTGGCCGACTCTCTTGGCCGGCCCCCGTCCCCTCATTATGGGCATCCTCAATATCACCCCGGATTCCTTTGCTGATGGCGGGCTTTACTTTGATCATCAGGCCGCCTTGGCTCAGGCTAAAGCTTTGGCGGCGGCAGGGGCCGATATTCTGGATGTGGGGGGTGAATCAACTCGTCCTTTCGCCGAGCCGGTTACTCTGGAGGAGGAACTGCGCCGGGTTATCCCGGTCATTAAAGCCATCCGGGCTGAAATGAGCATCCCCATTTCCATTGACACTTACAAGTCTCAAGTGGCCCGTCAGGCTCTGGAGGCTGGGGCCAACCTCATCAACGACATCAGCGCCCTCAGGTTTGATCCTCAGATGGCCGCCTTGGCCGCAGAGAGGAAGACGCCGGTAGTGCTGATGCATATGCAAGGCACTCCCAGGGACATGCAGGTCAATCCCAGCTACCAGGACCTTATGGGGGAGATCAAGGCTTTCTTTCGGGAACGTTTAGATTTTGCCGTCTCTCAGGGTATTGCTGCTGACCTGCTGATCCTTGATCCCGGTATCGGCTTCGGCAAAACCTGGCAACACAACCTGGAAATCTTAAACAATTTGCACATTTTTCTGGATCTTGGCTGCCCTTTGCTCATCGGTACCTCCCGCAAAGCCTTTATCGGCCACCTTTTGGGAGGAGTGGCGCCCGAGGCTCGGGATATTGGCACCCTGGCGGCTTTGGCGGCGGCGGTGCTGAAGGGGGCGCGGATTGTCCGGGTTCACAATGTCGCCTGGGCCAGCCAGTTCCTCACCGTGTGGGAAGCAATCAGGCAGTCCCCCAGTTTGCCGTTCCCGGCTCACACCATAACATGCAACAATTCTTGACAAACTTGCGCTGGCAGGACGGCCTTGACATTATCCTGGTGGCCATTATCATCTACCAGGTCTTCCTGATGCTGCGCGGCACCCAGGCCATTCAGGTGCTGGTGGGACTGTTTCTGCTGTTCCTGGCTTACGTGGGCGCCCGACATCTGGAGCTCTTCACGCTGGAATGGCTCCTGGACGGGGTGGTGAGAAGCTTCTTACTTATCATTATCATTCTTTTTCAGGCCGACATTCGCCGGGTCTTAAGCCGTATGGGGCGCCGAGCCATGACCGGCCAGGGATCCTTGGAGTCCAGCACCACTGATGAGCTTTGCGAGGCGGCGGAGAATCTGGCCAACCAACGTATCGGCGGCCTCATTATCCTGGAGCGCACCACCGGACTGTCGGAATATTTGGAGGGAGCAGTCAGGATTGACGCCCTGGTGACCTGGGAATTGCTGGTCTCCCTTTTCTGGCCCCACAACCCTACCCATGACGGTGCGGTCATTATCCAGGGGGATAGGATAATGGCCGCCGGCTGCCTGTTGCCGCTGTCAAAAAATCCCAATCTGGACCCCACCCTGGGCACCCGGCATCGCGCCGCGGTCGGCGTCAGTGAAAATACCGATGCATTGGCTCTAGTGATCTCGGAGACCAATGGTTTCATCTCCTTGGCCCGGGGAGGACAACTAACCCAGAACCTCACCCGTCTGCAACTGCGGCAGGCCCTGGGGGAGGTGCTGGACAGCGACGAGCGAAAGGGAACCTGGTTTGACCGCTTGGTACGGCTTTATCGGGCGAAATAAGCTGCCTAAACTACTGTCTCTGCTCCTGGCTTTGGCCTTATGGTTTGCCGTCGGAGGAGAGGAGCGAACGGAGGCCAACCTTTCCATACCCCTCGAGTTTGTCAATCTGGCCCCCGATCTCACCCTCTCCAGCGATGTGCCCTCAGTCCTGCAGGTGCGAATTTCAGGGCCTCGCAGCCTGATCCGCACTCTCTCCAAACGTCCCCTGGTGCACAGCGTTGACCTGTCCGGCTACAAGGCTGGGCCACACACCATTGCCTTGGGCCCCCAGATTTTTCCCTTCCCTCGGGGCATAGAGGTCTCCCGAGTGCAGCCCAATCCCCTCAACCTCACCCTGAGCCAAACAATCACCCGCCTCCTGCCCGTGAAGCCCGTGTTGAGCGGCAGACCGCCAACAGGTTATGAGGTCAAGGAGGTCAGCCTCCGCCCTGACCACGTTAAGGTGAAGGGCCCCGCCGACGAGATTTCCGGACTTAAGGACGTGGCTACCTTGCCCATCGACATCTCCAATTTATCCGGCTCCGCCACCCTAGCCACTGATCTGGACTTTAAAAACCTTCACCTCTCCCTGGCCAAAAATATCTCCATTTTGGCCGATATCACAATCGGCCCGAAGATGACACTTCGAAGAATTTCCGGGGTGCCTGTTCAGGCTATCCCTCATCCCGCCCGGCTTTTCCCCACTCGGGTGACGGCCGTCCTCAGAGGCCCAGTGATGCAACTTCAGAACCTCAAACCTGGAGACCTCAAAGCTACGGTGGATACCTCCGACCTCAAAACCGGCCGCCGGGTTCTGAAGGTTTCACTGTCTCTCCCCGCTGGCCTTGAGCTTCACCGCTTGGAACCCGAAACGGTCAAGGCCCTCCGATGACCACTAAACACTTGTCTCTTGCCTTCCGCCATGCTATAAAACCCCATCATGCATCCTCTAATTGCTGCTTTCCTAGGACTTGTTCAGGGTCTCACCGAATTTCTGCCCATCTCCAGTTCCGGTCACCTGGCTCTCTTGGAACACTTCATGAATATTGAGGGCGGCGGCTTAAGTTTCGACATTCTCCTGCATCTAGGGACCCTGGCAGCGTTGCTTTCTTATTTCTGGGCAGACTGGCTGGCCATGTTGCAGGCCTTCAGCAGGCCATCGCCTGTCAACCAGCAGGACCGTCGCCTGTTCATCTCCCTGGTGCTGGCTTGTATCCCCGGGGCTCTGGCCGGAGTCTTTCTAGAACACCAAGCCGAAACCATCTTTCGCCAACCGGCCCGGATCGCCCTGCTCCTTGGCTCTCTGGGAATCCTCCTTATCGTGGCGGAGAGGGTTTCTCGCCATCACCGTCCATTGGTCACCCTGCGCCTGGGGGACGCTCTTCTCATCGGCTTGTCCCAGGCCTTGGCCATCATGCCCGGCGTCTCCCGCAGCGGCATTACCATGACCTGTGCCTTGTTTCTAGGTTTTAGCCGTGAGGCTTCCGCCCGCTTCTCTTTCCTGCTCGCCACTCCCATCATCGCTGGCGCCGGCCTGTTCCACCTGCCCAAGTGGTTCAAATCTCCCCCCGGTGAGCTATCCACCACGGCCGCCGGCTTAGGCTTTACAGCCGCCGTGATCTCCAGCTACCTTACTATCAAGTACTTCTTGCGCTTCCTGCGTCGCCACACCTTTTTGCCCTTCGCCGTCTATCGCCTCCTCTTGGCCAGCGTCATCCTGGCGGTGAGTTTATTTGCCCCTTAAATTGGGCTATTGTCAGCCGCCAAGATAATCAATCCTGAAATTCAAGCTTTTACTAATTGAAAATTAATGAACTAGTAAGAATTTTTCCCTCTCAACCTGGCCCTCCCCCAAGGGGGAGATGTGATTATATTAGGGATGTCAGCGACAGATATTTAAAACGACCATTGTCCAGCGTT
>DYLF01000175.1 GCA_020722205.1 Desulfobacca acetoxidans | reverse complement strand
AGCCTGTCGTTGAAAGCCAGCCGGAGCGCTCGCTGGCCACCCGTCTCAGGCGGGCGGTGAAGACCAATGAGCATAGCGAAACCACAGGCATGGACAGGCGCCAATTCATCAAAATCATCGGCTACGGTCTGGGGGCCGGCCTCATGGCCAAGCCCACCCGCGCCATCCTGGCTTTCGCCGGCGGGCCGGGAGAGGAGAAGGCCGCCCCGGCCGAGGCCCCCGCGAAGCGGAAAATAACCATCACCCAAGACATCAACTTCCTCGAATGCAATGGCGTCATCTGCGCGGTGAAGAACACCTCTCTTTTCGAGATCACCAAGACAGCCGACGGCGCTATCGATATGACCGAGAAGCTATCCAAATACGGCATGAGCAAATTCCCGCCTCAAACCTATATCTGCGGCTACACCATTGAAGGCGATCCCAACACCCATATCCTCTACATCCCGCAGGGGGCCAAGGTGATGTTTGAGTCAGTCATCCCTCCCAACTACCACCCTCCAGAGGTGGGTTCGGCGTTCTCAACCATCCCGGCAAAAACCGGCACCTTCACATTCACCACTTTTTTCACCACTCAGACCAATCGCATCGCCCTCAGGCCCCAGGTGGTTATCACCAATCAGGGGGTGGTGGGCGTCATGGCTGGAAATGAGGAGCTGGTGGTCGTTGACGGCGACGAGCGCATCAATGTACCCATCAGCGCGGTGCTGGCTGTGGAAGGCAAGACCACCTGCAACTCTGTCGAGATAAGCGCCACCGACGCCGGCGACATCCAGCTGGACATCGACACCCTCTCCAAAACATACTACCTGCGCCCCTCCACCGGCGAGCTGCTGGTCAGCAAGTGATGCTATGTTTGTTTTCCAAGTCGACCCGGCCCCCCTCCTCTCCGCATCTATATCTTTTTCGAAGAAAATAGAGACTGAGAGCAGACTGATCGCGATCGTCCCCAACACCCTCACTGCCCAAATTTTCAATGAATTCACCAAAATGAAGGTGGACGACCTCACTCCCTTTCAGACGGCCCAAGCCCTCTACAACGCGCGCCAGATGGCGGTGGGTCTATTTATATTTGGGATATCAATACAGGTAATGTTATTGATACATTGAA
>DYLF01000094.1 GCA_020722205.1 Desulfobacca acetoxidans | reverse complement strand
GGCCCTGGCGGCGGGGGAGGTGCCGGTGGGGGCGGTCTTGGTGGGGGAGGGGGGGGATATCTTGGCGCGGGGCCACAACGCCCCCCTTGCCAGAGTCGATCCCACCGCACACGCCGAGATGCTGGCAATCCGGGAGGCGGCCCGCCGTTGCGGCAATTACCGGTTGCCGGGGGCCACTCTCTATGTTACCATGGAGCCGTGTCTGATGTGCGTGGGGGCGATAATCCAGGCCCGCCTTGCCCGTTTGGTGTTCGGCGCGCCGGACCCCAAGGCCGGGGCCTGCGTCTCTCTTTATCGGCTGCCTGAGGACCGGCGACTCAATCATCGCTTCGCGGTGCGGGGCGGGGTGCGGGAAGCCGAGTGCCGGGAGCTGCTGCAGCAGTTCTTCCGGGAAAGACGTGGCTAGCAGGCAGTTGAAAGACTCCCCTGCCTTCCTGCGGTTGGGTGAATAAACGGTTTTTTACCCTTTGGCGCAGCCAATATCCCAAGATAAGGTTAGGGAAGGGGTTTTAGGGGAGGGGGGCAGGAGGCTTGCTCCCCGGCCCTCTCCCCTAACAGCACTTTTTCAAAAACCTGCTGGCTCCGGGGGTTCTGGTTTTGGCGGGCTGGTCCACCTCTCTGAGCACTAATTACTGCCTGCTGGCCACTGAATATGGAGGGGTACCGAAGAGGCCGTAACGGGGTCGACTCGAAATCGACTTGGGGGCTAATCACCCTCACGTGGGTTCGAATCCCACCCCCTCCGCCAATTAACAATGGGTGATGGTTAGTTGTCAGCAGGGAGTTTTGGTTTGGCGGGGCCCTGAAAAATTTCGCCCACAAATGGCGGGGCTTTAGATATATTAAAAAAAGCTGGTCTCTGAACCGGGTGAGATAAACCTGGTTGTCTTCGTCACTAAAAACTGATAACTGCATCCTGGCAACTGTCGGCCATGGAGAGATGCCCGAGAGGCTGAAGGGGCACGACTGGAAATCGTGTGTAGGCCCAAAAGGCTTACCGAGGGTTCGAATCCCTCTCTCTCCGCCATATCGGCTTGGGGTGCGAGCCTTCTGCCGGCAGTCGGTGAGGTGGCACCTGACCGTTTATAACTGCTTACGGCCCACGGCTTAAAATCTCTTATGTCCTACCTGGTCCTGGCCCGCAAATGGCGTCCCCAAACCTTTGAGGAGGTGGTGGGTCAGGAGCCCATCACCAAAACCTTGCAGAACGCTCTGGTGCAGAGGCGCATTGCCCATGCCTTCCTGTTCAGCGGGCCCCGGGGCGTGGGCAAGACCTCGGTGGCCAGGATTCTGGCCAAGGCCCTGAACTGCCAAACCGGCCCTACCCCGCAGCCCTGCAACGATTGCCAACTCTGCCGGGAGATCACCAATGGCCTCAGTCTGGATGTGCTGGAGATCGACGGCGCCTCCAACCGGGGCATCGACGAGGTGCGGGACCTCAGGGAAAAGATCAAATATCCCCCGGTGCAGGGTAACTACAAGGTCTATATTATTGATGAAGTTCATATGCTTACCAAAGAGGCCTTTAACGCCCTGCTCAAGACCTTGGAGGAACCACCGGCCCATGCCATTTTCATCCTGGCCACCACCGAGCCCCATAAGGTGCCGGTGACGATACTCTCCCGGTGCCAGCGCTATGATTTCCGGCGTATTCCAACGGCCCTGATTCAGGAGCACCTCGCCAATATGGTGGCCCGGGAGGGTTGGCACCTGGACCCTGAGGGGTTGGCTTTGGTGGCCCGGGAGGCGGAGGGAAGTCTCCGGGACGCCGAAGGGTTTCTGGACCAGGTGGTGACCTTTGGAGGCCAGCAGGTGGACTCGGCAGAGGTGGCCCGCATCCTCGGGGTAACGGAGCGGGGGGCGCTGCTGGCCGCCTTGGAGGCCTTGGTGACCCGGCAAAGTCCGACCCTGCTCACTCTCATCGACCAACTGTACAACCAGGGCCACGACCTGAAGCGTTTCTATCAGGACGTGGTGCAATATACCCGGCACCTGCTGCTGGCCGGTCTCTACCCTGAATCCCGGTCTCTGGTGGACGTGGCCGACTCCGAGTGGGAGGCCCTTAGCGCCCTGGCCCGACAAGCGTCGCCAGTGCAACTGCACAACCTATTAAGTGTGCTGCTACAGGGGGAAGAAGAGTTGCGCCGCGCTCCTCAACCTCGTCTGGCCCTGGAGGTGCTGTTGCTCAGGGTGATTCACTTGGAGCCATTGGCGCCGGTGGCGGAGTGGGTCAAAAGGCTGGAGGTCTTGGAGCGCCGCCTGGCCCACTTGCCCCTGGCAGTGGCGGAACCGGCGGCAGGAATGGCCCTCTCCTCATCGGCCGGGGAAATAGCTCCACCCACGCCGACGGCCATCCCGGAAGGGCCTGAGGGGATGAAAATTGCAGAGAGATGGCCGGCCTTCCTCCAGTATGTCCAGCAAAAGGAAGGCGGTCCCCTTTTCGGCAAACTGTCCCGTTGCCGACTGGGACAAGTCAAGGATCGTTGTCTGCAACTTGTGGGAAACCGTTCCCTCATACAGCTGAACGCCAAACAAGAGGAGCGCCTCAATGGCTTGCTCCGGGCCTTTTTCGGGGAAAACTACTCCTTTCAGGTCGAAATTCAGGAGGCCCCGGAAAAAGATAAAAGGCCCCCAGCCCCTCACCCCACTGAGGGAGTGGGCCTCCCCACCCATCGCACCACTGACCTCAAGCAGCAGGCCCTGGAGATATTTGGCGGCCAGTGGGTGACCACCGGCGCCGACAAGGAGGAGAGCGAGTGAAAAACCTGGCCAATCTGATGAAGCAGGCTCAGAAGTTACAAAGTCGCATGCAGGCCTTACAGGAGGAGTTGGGCCAGCGGACGGTGAGCGCCCAGGCCGGCGGCGGCATGGTGGAGGCCATCGCCAACGGCCGTCAGGAGCTGGTGGAGCTGCATATCGACCAGGAAGTGGTATCCTCAGAGGATGTGGAGATGCTTCAGGACCTCATTCTGGCCGCAGTAAATGAGGCCCTGAACCGGGCCCGGGAGATGATGGCCCAGGAGATGGGCAAGCTGACCGGGGGAATGCAACTGCCTGGCCTTTTTTAGTCGAATGGTCGAAGACCCGGTCAGCCGATGGCCAAATGGCCAGGAGTATAGGTTGAGATTAATGATGCTCCTATCCCCTTGTGGCCACTAGACTTTTGGGACCCTTGCATCCTCCTAAGGAAGATCAATGGCTAAAGCCGCTTATCCGGAGGCCTTGCGGCGGGTTATCGCGGCCCTGGCCAAATGGCCGGGGGTGGGGGAGAAAACGGCAGCCCGACTGGCTCTTTATCTCCTCAGAGCCCCGCAGGAGGAAGTGCGGGAACTGGCTCAGGCCTTGGTGGAATTAAAAGATAAAATGCAGCTCTGCCGCCTCTGTTTTGCTTTTGCGGACCAGGAGCTCTGTCCCCTGTGTGCCGATCCCCGCCGCCGACAGGCCGAACAGATTCTGGTGGTGGCTGACCCCGGTGACCTTCTGGCTATCGAGCGGCTGGGGTGGTATCAGGGTCTGTACCATGTCCTGGGGGGGCTGCTGTCCCCTCTGGAGGGGGTAACCCCTGACCACCTGCGCCTCAAGGAGCTTAGGCAGCGGCTGGCCGCCGGGGAGGCCCGGGAGGTGATCTTGGCCCTCAACCCTACTATGGAGGGAGAGGCCACCACTACTTATATCTCTCAGGAATTGAAACCCTTGCCGGTGCGGGTCAGCCGCATCGCCTACGGCCTGCCCATGGGCGGGGATATCAAGTACGCCGACCGGCAGACCCTGAAGGAAGCCCTGAGCCATCGGGTGGAAACCTGAAATAGTCAGCATCAGGCACGAGCCGCAAAATATACTTGATCTCATTTAGTCGGATATATTAGCGTTGGCCTTGGCGGCATCAATTTATCCGCCTTCAATCGAGCCCGCGCCATAGCTGCCCCTGCCTGAGGTGCCGGAATAAATAACGGCCCCCTTCCTAATCCTTGGCCATCCTGCACGAACTCTTGGAAATCTATGCCGACCATGGCCCGGCGCAGTTTTCCCTCCCCGACGTTTTGAAAGTGCCGCCCATTTCCACCCCTGGCAATGTCATTGAGATAGCCGCCTGCTTCGGTGGCCCGGAGCCGCTCCGAGAAGCGGTCCAGCAGCTGCAAACTCTGCTGTCTGCGGCATAAGGAAATGTAATTATGGCTCGTAGTTCCAAACCCGATAAACCCGTTTCCACCGCCCAATCCCTCGCCAGCATTATCAAATCGGCTCGGGACCTCATGCGCAAGGACAAGGGTCTCAACGGCGACCTGGACCGGCTGCCCATGCTCACCTGGGTCATGTTTTTGAAATTTTTGGACGACATGGAGAAGGAGAGGGAGATGGAGGCGGCCATGGCCGGGAAGCGCTTTCGGCCCGCCATTGAGCCGCCCTATCGCTGGCGGGATTGGGCCGCCAAAGAGGACGGTATCACCGGGGATGAACTCATCGCCTTCATCATTCAGGACGAAGCCGTGCGCCCTGATGGGACTAAAGGCCCCGGCCTGTTCGCCTATCTGCGCAACCTCCAGAGCACAAACGGCGGGGACCGTCGGGACACCATCGCTAGGGTGTTTAGCGGCGTTATCAACCGCATGGTCAGCGGCTATTTGCTCCGGGACGTAATCAACAAGATCAACGGTATCCACTTTACCTCCAGTGATGAAATCCATACCCTGGGGCATCTTTATGAGTCCATGCTCCGGGAGATGCGGGACGCTGCTGTCCGCCAATCTGGACGTGAAAAACCCCAATGCCAGCGTGGATTTAGAGCACCTGCCGCCGGAAACGCTGGTGGAGGAGATTTTTATGAAAGAACAACGGATTTTTGCGATAATGGAAGAAATCAAGGCCATCCTGCAAAGCAAACCTTAAATTGGGAGCACCGGTCATGAATCCCAGGATCGACGAGTTGCTGGAGAAGGTGAAGACCATCGCCCAGACTCCCTATGGGGAAATGCTGGGGAAGGTCATTGACCGCGTCTATGAACGGGTGGAAGAGGAATACGACCTCGAGCCCCTGTCGCCGGAATGCCTGCAAGCTTTGGACGAAGTGGAGGCGGCCTGCAAGCGCGGCGACTACAGCCGGTTCATCACCTGGGAAGGTTTCCAGAAGAACCACGGCCTGTGAGCTTTCGTCCGGAGGTGGAACATGGACGATGTCATTAAAAAGTTAAAAGAGATTTTAGAGAAATATTATGGGGACCGGTTTGCGGGACTCATCCTCTATGGCTCCCAGGCGCGGGGCCAGGCAGAGCCGGGGAGTGACATCGACTTGCTGGTTCTGCTCCAGGGCCCCTTTGATTATATCCAGGAAATCTGGCGCCTGGCCGAGTTGCTCTATCCGTTGCAGTTGGAAGCGGACCGCTTGATTTCGGTCAAGCCGGCCGCCTTGCCAGACTTTCAGGCCGGGACCTTGCAGTTCTATCGTCACGCCCGGCGGGAAGGGATTGCCGGATGACCATCTTTTTTAAAAACACGGGTAAGGAGACTGTTAATGAAACTGAAAGTCATCGTGCATGAGGCCGAAGAAGGCGGTTATTGGGCCGAAGTCCCGGCCATTCCCGGCTGCGCCACCCAGGGGGAGACCTTCGAGGAGTTATTACAGAATCTTTATGAAGCGGTGGAAGGGTGTCTTTCTGTGGACCTTAAGCCTTTGGACTTGCCCCCTAAGGGCCGGGTCCTGGAAATCGCGGTGTGAAATCCCTCTCCGGGCAAGAACTCGCCCATCTCCTGGAGCAGCGCGGCTGGACTCTCCTGCGGGTCCACGGCAGCCATCACATCTACGGCCAGCCCGGCAGCAACGTGCGCCTGTCCGTTCCCATTCACGGCAACCGGCCCTTGAAGACCGGCCTGCAACAACACCTGCTGAAAATGGCGATAATCACTGAAGAATAACTGATTATGAATCATCCTTGGCCCGTTGTGCCCCTGGGAGAAGTGCTCGCCGAACGGCAAGAAGTGCCGAGTCCAGATGCTCTTGCATCGGGTGAAGTCCGTATTGTTGCCAAGATAGGCTTTAATGACGGCAAGATTCAACTTCGGTCTGATGGAGATACTCGGACAAACATGATCCTGATTCGCCCTGGTGATCTTGTATTATCAGGGATCAATGCCGCCAAGGGTGCTATTGCTGTTTATGGCAAGGAGAATACAAACCCTATAGCGGCAACGATCCACTATGCGGCTTATATGGTTGATGAAAAGAGGGCCGATATCGGCTATCTTTGGTGGCTTTTGCGAAGCCAAACATTCCGGGATATTCTCCTCCAGAATGTACCTGGTGGCATAAAAACTGAATTAAAAGCAAAGCGCCTATTGCCTATTCCTGTGCCATTGCCGCCGGTTTCCGAGCAACGACGCATCGTGGCCAAGATCGAGGCCCTGGCCGCCAAGATTGAAGAAGCAAAGGGTCAGAGGTCTTTAGCTTCTAAATTGGCAGAGTCCATAATTAAAACTGGCATTCAGGATGTAGTTGAACATGGTAAAGCCAGGGGGAACTTAGGAGCAGTCCTCACTGGAAAGCCCCGCAACGGCTGGTCGGCTCGATGTGATAATGCAGAAGATGGAACGCCAATCTTGTCCCTTGGCGCAGTAACGGGATTTCATTATCGCCGGACGGAGTTCAAGCGGACTTCATTAAATAGCCCGCCCGAGGCTCACTTTTGGCTTGTGAAAGGAGATCTCTTAATCACCAGAAGCAATACTCCTGACCTTGTGGGGCACGCCGCTATCTATGATGGGAACCCTTCTCCCTGCATTTATCCCGACCTAATGATGCGACTTGATGTTGATGATAAGTATGCAGATCGTAGGTTTGTCTGGTATTGGCTACAATCACCCATTGTTCGTGAGTTTATTCAGAAAGAGGCGAAGGGAACTAGTCCAACGCTGAAGAAGATTTCTCAGGGAACGGTAATGCAAATTCCCTTTCCTGATGGCCTGCCGCTTAATGAACAACGCCGCATCGTGGCCTACCTGGACGGCCTCCAGGCCCGGGTGGACGCCCTGAAAAA